>CAYURR010000030.1:0-21531 GCA_964446745.1 uncultured Defluviitaleaceae bacterium
AATGTATCCAGACAAGCAGTTTCAAAATGGGAAACCGGTACAGCCTATCCGGAAACGGAAAAGATAATTGCACTAAGCGAGATGTTCGGTGTCACTATTGACAGCCTAATAAAGGATGGGGAGGTTAGCACGGATACAGAAAATCACGTTAGCGAGTTGTATTGGAGCAACAGAGGTAAAAGCTATGAATATAAAAGCAAACGAACCCTTTGGGGCCTCCCTTTAATCCATATAAATATTGGAAGAGGTATGAAAAGGGCTAAAGGGATCCTGGCCGTGGGCAATGCTGCAACAGGTATTGTGTCGCTCGGGATTGCATCGACAGGCCTTTTTTCAATTGGTATAGCCTCCGTAGGGCTAATCAGCGTAGCACCATTCAGCGTTGGACTGCTCCTTTCAATCGGAGCATTATCCGTTGGTGCCATATCTCTTGGTGCAGTCGCAGTAGGTATCTTTACACTCGGAGCTGTATCTGTAGGTATGTTCTCGCTCGGCGCTTTTTCCGTTGCAAGCCATATTTCAATAGGCGAATACGCAAAAGGGCATATTGCGATAGGAAAAATCGTCAGCGGTGTCAAAAGCATTGAAGTCGCAGATACAAGACGAATATTCACAGATGTAAAAAAGGAACAGGTCATAAGCCTAATTCATTCAGAGTTTCCAAATATGTGGAGCGGAGTTACAAATTTTATTGTAGGACTTTTTAATTAAGCTGTAAAAAAAGGGAGGCTGTAGCAGAACACAAATTCTGACTACAGCCCCTTTGGCGACATTGAGAGTAACAATCGCTTGACAATATGTCGTACTACTATTTTCGTAGATTAGCTCATACCCAGAACATCCAAAGCTGCCAGTAGAAAACATTAAATGTCAGGCATAAACCAATAACGCTGTTTATAACCAAGCCAGCTTTTTGCATTTTTGTAAAATCAAAGGTTTTCCATTTAATTGCAATCATTGATGCATAAGCAACGGGCACGATGCCAAGCAGAAGAAACAGTATCCCAGTAATCATAATAGAAGTGGGGGTACATGCGCATGTTTGAGTATCCCGTAAATAAATAAACAAATTAAGTATTGTAAGTAAAATTGATCCACACAGAGCCAGTCTCCAAGCATTCAACGGGCTTTTTTTCTTTCGGATTATACGAATCAACGCGGCTATTAAATAAACTAAACTATATAGAACCGCGACAAAAAGCAAGGCGATTGACAGCAGGCCTATAACATACTCAGCACGACTCGTACGTACCAGATCGGTAGCAGCAAGAGTGTTTAGTGCCATCACCTTTCCGTCAGCGCCATAATCAGCATACCACAGCTGATTGTTACTGCCATGAGAGTACAAAAACACCCCGGGTTTTACCTGTTCAAAGCTAATGCTTTTACCCAAAACTCCAACATTAATAGACCCATCGTCATTTTTGGATACAGTGAAATAATTTAAGATACTCATTATCTTTTGTATTCCCGCTTCATAGCTGCGCGAGAGCTTATACACGCCAGTCACAGGGGAAGGATCGAGTAGATTTTCCTCAGTTTTTATCTGAGCCCTACCAAATATTTCCTCCATTAAACCATAATTATATACTTTCTCTTCCTTTTGATTAGTCATAACCACAACACCAAGGCCTCTGTCCAAATCAAGGAGCAGATTTGACGAGCAAGCGAAGGTGTTGCCAGCATGACCCGTTCCATTACCTGCGAGCAACGGCAATGTGTACATACCATGGAGGTTTCGTGGTGTACCATCAGGATAATAATCTGTTGGTGTATAAAATTCAGTTAGAGTCTGAGGCTTACTAAACAGCACTGTACCACCGTTACTGTCAGACAGAAGTGCTTGCCCAAATGTTAAATAATCCGATATTGTACCGACAGCGGAACCGGCAGGATAGCACGAGACATAATAATCCATTTTCCCCATGGGTTTCATGTCGGCAGTGTAACAATTCAGCTTTTGACGCTCACTCTGCACCCACGGATTATCCAACCTATCAGGTTTTATCGAGGTATGTTTCATACCCAGAGGAGCAAAAATGTTTTTGTTAACGTATTCATAAAACGGCTCGCCCGATACACGCTCGACAATATATCCCGCCAGCGAAGCACCGAAATTGCTGTAAGCCGAAACCTCACCGGGTCTGTACACCTGCGTCGGTTCTATTACCTTAAGGGCATCTTCAAGTGTTCTGAGTTTTTGGGGACTGTCTACAAACAACTCTGTAGACGATTCTTGCCATCCGCCTGTGTGGTTCATCAGATGTGTTAATGTGATTTTATCTTTATACCTCAGCTTTGTGAGGAAGCCTTCGGGCAGATATGTACGTATATCGGCATCTAAATCAAGCTTGCCCTGCTCTACTAACTGCATGACACTTACCCAAGCGAACAGCTTTGAAGATGATCCCCACTCTATCACCGTATCTGTATTGTTTTGCAGATTATCTTCAATATTTGCATAACCGTAGGATTTTTCAAAAAGGACGCTGTCTTTGGTAAATACCCCTATGGATACAGCGGCTGTTGTATCCTTATGCGCCTCGACATATGTATCAATTTTTTCTTGTAGGTCGGTGGCAAAGACCGACATACTTGGGTATACCAGAAGTGTTGATAAAATCATTGCTAATATTACACACCTTATTGTTTTCATACCATTCCCCCCATTTTTGGGGGAATTATATACGTTATTTTCCCTGTTGTGTGTATTTTTGCATGAAAGTTCAATTTTTGCATGAAAGTGCGTTTTGGTACCCTTTCATCATCACGGTCGCCTTAAACCAATTATTTTTATATACACATTGCCTTTGCGCCGTATAGACATCTCCACTCGGCGCAAGTCCGCGGCTTCCGCTTGCGCCGCGGCTTCAATAGCGTTGTCCAGTAGATTGCCCAACAGCGAACACAGATCGAGCTTACTTACAAGCAGGTCTTCATGAAAAACCCCATCGACCAGAAATTTCAATTGCGCTTGATGTGCCTCCCAACATTTTTGATTTATGATTGCGTTTGCGTTTTCATTTTCAACATTAATAAGCAGAGACGATCGTAGTTGCTCCTCGTATTCCGATATACTTAGAAGCGCGCCGGTATCGCCCTTTTCCTGGGCCAGCGTGCGCCACTGGGTCAGGCTGTGCTTTAAGTCGTGACTTAGCACTTGAATTCGCTCATCCGACGCTTGCTTCCTGAGCATATATTGCTCTATCATATCGTTTTGAATTATCAGAATGTTTGCCTCGGTGGCTTTAGAAAAATATCGGCATACA
Organism: uncultured Defluviitaleaceae bacterium; assembly: GCA_964446745.1. Lineage (GTDB taxonomy): Bacteria > Bacillota > Clostridia > Lachnospirales > WQUN01 > CAYURR01. The sequence continues at coordinate 3,270 of CAYURR010000030.1, forward strand.
AAATAGAAAATGAAATACGACAGGAACCAAACGATAAGCAATGCCAGCGTAAAAGTCGTCAGATACAAACGGATACTATTGTCATCAACCCTAACATTGAAGTATTGTACAACTAACAAAGCTCCACTAATGCCCGAAAAACATAGAATCATGCCTATCCAGTATTTGCGAGGCATATAATGCTTACCCTCCGTGGTTAAATGAGCAACAACCAACGATTACCTACCCAAACCAGTCCGGATATATTTATGGAAACTAACTGTATAGCCGTTTCGACTACGGTAACAAATGCGATCGCAAGGGCAAGGCGAAGTCCCCTCCACTTTTGATTGAGCCCAATAGTTTTAGAATAAAATAATGTTTGAATACATGTAATTGACAACATCAGCAAGACTTCGATCATAACATCAAACAACATATGCATAAATCAAATACGCTCCTCCAAGAACCTCAGATACTTTTCCATCGAAGCCTTGCGTGCCTCGCGCTTGACACCCAAAGGTACTGTCAGGCCACCTGTCAGTATAAAGGAATCGTTGTCGATGCTTTCCACATGATTAAAATTTAAAATATAGCTGCGCATAATCGTAACAAACACCGTCGGGTTGAGTTGTTCGGCGTATTCGGATAAGGGTTTTACCATCAGATCGTATTCCGAATATATAGTTTTCAAGGTAATGCGCCTTGTCTTTTCGACTTTTAGGTAAACAATATCCGCCTTCTTTAATGTTAAATTCTCAATGACACCAGAATTTCTACATTTGAAGGTGATCTCTTCCTCTCCACCCGCCAAATACCCCAACCTCTTCATTATACTGGAGACCGCTTCGTTTATTTCAGCTTGAAGGTTATACTTTGAGACATAACGAAAGGCTCCATAGAGGTAGCCCTCGCGCGATTGGTTTTCGAAATGGGTCGTGAATATCAAGATAAAAGCCGTGTTCAATTCGCGCAGCCTTTGCGCCACTTGAAAGCCGCGGACCACCGGCATCTGCACATCTAAGAAGATGATATCGTATATTTGCTTTTCCTTTTCTACGCTTTCAATAATGCTTTTGCCGTCAGAGAACGTGAAAACCCTAACTTGCTGGCCACGTGCCCCAAATGACACACTTATCATGCGAGTAAAACTATCCAAAAAGCCCAAGTCGTCATCACATATAGCGATCCTAAGCATGTTCACACCCCAATCACAATTGATGAATGGTTCCTAATGTTGTATAATCAGACTCTATGGTACTGCTTGCCATATGATATTTTATCAAAAAGGCTGAGCTGTTTCTACGTTTTTTGTAAAATATCTCTGCCTTATTTGATGTTTCATTAATTTTGTATCAGTGGCATGGAGGTTTGTATGACAAAGGTTGAAATAAAAATCCCAATAGATTATGCCGAAGGAAAGCTTAGTCCAAAAGAGGAATTAAAAAGGCTTAAAGCCATGGCGGCAAAAAAGCTTAGAACTAAGCCGGAAAAGATTAAAAACATAGAGATAATAAAAAAATCCCTGGACGCAAGAAAAGAGCTTACCTATGTTTACTCGGTGAGCGTTTCTTTGACAAAGGTTTTACCCGTACAAGACGAAGCTAAGACTTTTTTTGCAGGTGAGATCAATAAGCGCAAAAAGGTTGTAATAGTAGGCAGCGGACCCGCCGGGCTTTTTGCGGGGTTGAGGCTTGCAGAATGGGGTCTTTGCCCTATTATCCTCGAACAGGGAAAACCTGTAGAAGAGCGAAGCCAGGATGTGTACCGCCTGTTTAAGACAGGAGAATTTGACAAAAAATCAAATGTATGCTTCGGCGAGGGTGGAGCCGGAACCTTTTCAGACGGCAAGCTAAATACCGGAATAAACGACGAACGTATTAAATCAGTGCTCAGAACCTTCGTGGAAGCCGGGGCACCGCCTGAGATCATATACCTTGCCAAGCCCCACGTGGGCACGGATAAGCTTGTGGACGTTGTAAAAAATATAAGAGGAAAGATTATATCCTTAGGCGGGGAGTTTAGATTTGGGCATAAGCTTGTGGACTTTGAGGAAGCAAGTGGAATGTTGAAATCTCTATGCATTTTGGATGAACATGGCAAAGAGTACGAGGAGCCTGCAGATGTTCTTATCCTTGGGATAGGGCACAGTGCGCGAGATACCTATGAAATGCTTTATAAAAAGGGCATAACCCTAATGCCAAAGCCCTTTTCCATGGGCGTGAGAATAGAACACAAGCAAAGCCTTATAAACCTTGCACAGTTTAAGAACCCTATGGCCGCGGATATAGTTGGGGCTGCCGACTACAAATTAAGTGTGCATCTTGAAAACAAGCGCTGTGTTTATACCTTTTGCATGTGTCCGGGGGGGCTTGTGGTTAATTCCTCTTCGGAAGAAGGACACTTGGCAACAAACGGAATGAGCTACCACGGCCGAAACCTCGAAAACTCCAACAGTGCATTATTGGTTTCCATTGAGCCCGGTGATTTTTATAAAAGCTCTCCGCTTGATGGCATTGACTTCCAAAGGGGACTTGAGCGTAAGGCCTTTCTGCTTGGAGGCGGCAACTATAACGCCCCGGCGCAAATGATTAAGGACTTTTTAGACGGTAGAGAAACAACCAGCTTTGATGAAGTAACCCCCTCATATACGCCCGGTGTCAAGGGTGCCGACCTAAACAACTGTCTTCCTGGGTTTATCTCCGATTCCATTAAAGAGGCTCTTCCACTATTAAACCAAAAGCTCAAGGGCTTTTGTCACGAATCCGCTGTTCTAACAGCAGTAGAAAGCCGAAGCTCATCACCGGTAAGAATATGCCGTAACGAAAATTACGAAACAAACATTAAAGGCATAATGCCTATCGGAGAGGGCTCCGGCTATGCAGGAGGTATAATGTCCTCGGCCGTTGACGGGATTAAATGCGCCGAGAAGATTGTTTAGAGAGGACTTAGTTAAATGAAAAAAACACTCAGCGGTAAGATTATTAAATGGGTTATACTATCTGTTTTTATTATTGTTACTACAATAGCGCTATTAAATTCTTTAATAATCAAAAGAATCGTTGTACGAATGTCCAATGAAGAATTAAATATATTGTCAAAGCTAAATGCACAGGTTGCAGATGGATATGTAAACAACATGTTTGATATAGCAAAAACATTGGCGCATCAGCTTGAACTAGTGCCTCCATATACAAGGGGTGCAGCAAGCAAGGCTTTCGTCAGCTCGTTTTTACAATTAAACGATAAGGCCCAAGGGGTCTATGTCGAATGGATAGAGAATGAAGCATACGGAGGATTACAATCCAGTGATGAGCTGGCAGAGGCATATGGTGTTCCTGCTGACTACGAAGGCTTTGAGGAAATCTATGCCTTTAAAGAGAACGGAGTAGTCGGAGAGAGAATAGTCTGTGAGGCTGATTTTACAGAAGCCGATTATTTTATAGAGGCTCAACAAAGAAATGAACCCTATGTCAAATCACCTTACTATGATCCATATGTCGGGGATGTTATAGTATCGGTAATGGCTCCTATACAAGATAGCAACGGAAAATTCTTAGGTTGCGTCGGTATAGATATCGATAGTAGCATGTTAGCGGGCATCAACTTTGAAAGCGGATATTTTGACACTAGCTACAGTTTTTTAGTTGCTGATAACGGATTGATTATTACTCACAGCAAGGACAGCAACCTGCTTGGAAAAGATGTGTCTATCTTAGGCGATCTGAATGATGTTTATCATCTCGAAAGTGATATAGATTTTGTCGGCAACAGCGGTTCGTGGAAATCAATAAGTGCAGTGAAAAAGTCAGAAATAAATAATAATGTGTCAACGGCACAATGGACTTCAAATATAATCTGTGCCATACTGCAAATATTACTTGCACTCATACTTTATCGAGTTATAAAACGGTATATAAAGCCTATCGGCATTATTACACATAGTATCGAACGTCTTTCACATGGTGATTTAAGTACGGGATTGGATTTTAAGAGTAATGACGAGTTAGGCTCTTTAGCACTCTCATTTGAAAAGCTAAAAAATATGGTAAAGACATTGACTACAAAGATAGATGACGCCTTGCACCAAATTCGCAACGGTGATATAGAAGCAAAAATATCTGACCAAGAATTCGAGGGAGAATATAAAACAACGGTAAATGCAATAAACAGTCTATCATTAGAGTTGATTGACGACACGCTTACTGTGATGAACGCTTTTGGCGAGCTTAGCAACGGCAATTTTGCTTTTGAGCTAAAAAAATTCCCGGGCAAAAAAGCGGTGCTTAATGAAATATTTGATAGGTTAAAAAGCAACCTATACTCCATAAATACTGATATTATGCTATTGATAGATTCAGCAAAAGACGGAAATCTGGCTAAAAGGATACGATCCGATAAATACTCGGGCGACTGGAGTGCACTGACCGAAGGTTTAAACAGTTTGCTAGAAGGTGTTGATCGCCCCATACAGGAGTCTAAAGCCATACTGGTTGAGCTTTCCAAGGGTAACTTTCATGTAGATGTCAGTCATGACTACAAGGGCAGCTTTGCCGATATGATGAACTCGTTTAATAAGATGATAGTTACTACCAGTTCATATATAGAAGAGATTTCGCGTATCCTCGGTAATGTTGCAACAGGGGATTTAAGTCACGAGATAACAAGGGATTATGAGGGTCAATTTAGTATTATTAAGGATTCGATAAACCATATAGCAGATATATTGAGAACCACCGTCATCAACATAAAGACCGCCGCAGACAGTGTACAAACGGGAGCAAAGCAAGTTTCAGTCTCGTCATTGAATCTATCTAATGGAGCAAGCTTACAAGCAAGCTCAGTTGAAGAGCTGACTGCTTCTATTGCAGTAGTTAACGAACAAATTCAGATTACAGCCGATAAGTCCAAAGACGCAAGCGAGTTTTCAAATAAATCAATGGAAAACGCAAAATCAGGCAACGAGGAAATGATCAAAATGCTTTCGTCAATGAACGAAATCATCACGGCATCAAATAATACCTCCAAGATTATCAAGGTTATAGACAGCATAGCTTTCCAAACAAACCTCTTGGCCTTAAACGCCTCTGTTGAAGCTGCAAGAGCCGGCGAACAGGGAAAAGGCTTTTCGGTTGTAGCGGACGAGGTTCGTTCCCTTGCCACAAGAAGCTCACAGGCTGCCAAAGATACGGCACGCCTTATTGAAGAAACAATCGATAAGGTAAACGTGGGAATGTCAATAGCAAATGAGACCGCCGGTTCATTAGAAAAAATTGTTGCCGATACAGACTCCGTATCACAGATTATTAATGATATCTATACTGTAATGAAGGGTCAAACAGATGTAATTATGCAAATATCAACCGGCGTAACCCAAATATCCGATATAGTACAAACCAATTCTGCCGTAGCAGAGGAATCTGCAGCCGCAGCCGAGGAGTTAAACAGTCAGTCGGATTTACTTGCAGATATGGTTGCTCAATTTAAAGTCTGACTATAAATGACAACTGCTAAAAAAGAGAAATTAAGCTTCGGGCCCGATGCTTAATTTCTCTTTTTATTTTAGTCGCGCTGCGTCTTATCGCCATACAGACAATACATATCCTTACCGGCGCGCTTGGCTACATACAATGCATCATCTGCGTTTTGATATAGCTGCTCATACGTCATACCGTCGTTCGGGTAGATGGCTATGCCTATGCTGATCGTGATCTTGTGTTCTATATCGCCCACCCGATAAACCTTGTTGAACTTATGTATCAGTTCGGACGCCTTTTCCTTTATAAAGTCTACGCTGGGTATATCTCGGATAAATAGCACATATTCATCACCGCCGAATCGCCCCAAAATATCGGTTGAGCGGAACAGAGTCTTCATCTTATCAGCGAGCTCTTTGAGGACCTCATCACCATATAGATGCCCGAAGCTGTCGTTGATGTGTTTGAAATTATCCAGATCGGCCGATATCATTGCATGCAGATTGTCCATACTCGACATATTTATTGTGCTTGTCACGAGCATTTCGGTCGTGGCCTTGTTATACAGCCCTGTCAGAACATCCAAGCTCGCCTGCTTGCGCAGTTCAGCGGTTTCACGCTCTTGCTCGTCTATGTTATCCAGAGAGCCTATTGCTTTAAACGGCCTTCCCTTCTTATCCTTTACCACCACACCGGATATCGAGCACCAATGGAATTTATCATTAATATCTTTTATCCTGAACTTCGCCCTTTCAACGTTTCGGCCGTTGCTAATATCCAAAAATATCTGCTTAAACACTTCTGTATCCTCAGGATGTATTACCCCGGCATTTATGGCCTCATCCGGCGAATTTACCGTTATAGCATCCCGCCCAAACTGTTTATGAAAATTGCTTAGAGTGGTTATTCTGTTTTTATAAAAATCCCATTCCAAGATCACGTCACCGGACTGCTCCGCCAGCACGTGAAAGCACCGCTCATTCAATATCGCTTTATTTCTGGCCGAAACCTGAACATAGATAATAAACCCGCAGAGTATCAGCACACAGATTGCCATGACTACGCCAAGGTTTATGACCGCCATTTCAATGCCCAGCACCTGTTTTTGCATTACGGAGTCGGGCGCGAGAGAAAACACATACCAATCGTTGATACCGATTTTTGAAAAATTGATATATGTAATAGCGCCGTTTGTCTGCTCTATAAAGTTGACGCTATTCTTGCCGTGTTCAATCTGATCCCTGACGAGCGGATAGTGATCCTCGTGCTCACAATTGTATTTGATATACTCAAGGAAATTATCCCCTTTATCAATATTGGGATTTTTTGGGATCTTGGTCATTATCAAACCATCTGAGCGTGCAATAAACATGTATCCATTATTATTCAAAAACGACAGGTTAAATAGATCATCAAGGTTATCGGTGTCATAGGTCGCGGAGAGCGAAGCGATAACCTTGTCTCCGTCATAGATCGGCACAGCCAATACAATAACCGTCTTTTCCGGATTGGCTATAGACTGTGACGGCCCCGTTATGACCCTTTCGCCGTTCATCGAGCGGATGAAATATTCCATCTCCGAAACATCGCCGTCATTCGTCTTATCGTGCGTTATCCTGCTCCCGTCAGGGAAGTTGACAGCTACCCTCAAGAATTTTTTATGCTTAACGGCATCGGACATCAGCATATACACCTGGTCGCTATCGAGCTGCTCTAACCTCGACAGCTGGTCAGACATAGCAGAAAGGGACGCAAGCTGCTCATTAAGGTGCGAATTTATCGAAATTATGCTTTGTGATGAGATCTCTGACAGCTGTGCATAGATGTTTTCTGTAATCTTTTGATCAATAGATTTTGAAAAAAGATATACATGAAAAACCGCAATGAACAAAGTGAGTATGATGATCATGACCAAGCTAACACTTCTTTTATTTATAAAGCGCACCTCCGTCTCTTTAGCATGTGTAATGCTTTAACGTTCTCTGCGAATAATAAAGCCTTTTAGCCAGCCTTTTTTGTACTTCATGGAGACATAACCGACCACGGACATCACGAGTGCGCCGATGCTATCAACGATCAGATCCTTCATCGTATCGGACAGCGCAGCCTGACCGATCAGCTGCTCACCGTTTTCGAGCGCAAACTTCTGCATGTTTGTATGCAGTATAACGTCTGCGCTGAATTCATAGATCTCCCAAACCGCTCCGATCGCTACCGCAAAGCAGAATGTAAATATGGCCACGAACACAGGACTCAACGAGACCGGTATCCCGTCCGTATTATTTAAAAAGCTAATCAGCGAAAAGCCCAACGCACCAAGCATCGCACCGCTGAAGGTATGTAATAGCGTATCCCAATGCGGGACGGAATAATAAAACGCTCTGACCTCGCCCAAGTAAATCGCGCAATATAAAAATATCGCATAGACAAAGAACATATTGGACGGTACGCTGATACGCAGATTTTTTGTAATAAAGCCGGGCAGCATCATCGCCACAACGCCGAGCGCGCACTGCAACAGCATGAGTACATAGTCGCCCTTTACATGTACCTCCGGGTCATTTAACGGCGCAACCGTCGGAGCCAATAGTATCCTTATAAACACAAATACCGTTGAAAGTAGCAACGAGTAAAAAACAAATCCCATCACTGTCCTTCTGTTAAAAATCCTCTTAAGCAGTTTCATCCAAAAGCCCCTCTCGTCATCATGACCACATTATACATGAATTTTTCCAAGGATGCTGTTAAATTATAAATACATGAACTCTACCGATGGTTTACAAGCCCATATTCTACAGACAGTCGGTTGAGTATTAGGCATTTCCCTGTTACACTGGCAGATATCCAAATACAAAGGGGCGGTTGAATATGAGCAATGAAGGCATGGCAAATTTTATCTGCGAGCTGCGAAAATCCAAACAGCTGACGCAGAAGCAATTGGCTGAGAAATTAAACATTACAGACAAGGCCGTATCGAAATGGGAACGCGGGCTCAGTTACCCTGACATCACCATACTATCCCAGCTCGCGGATGTGCTCGGGGTTACGACCGGCGAGCTATTAAACGCTCACCGAGACGAGGCACCCGTGCCAAACAGCGACATCTTGATACAAAACACATTTGAATACGCGGAGAAGCTCACCGTAACAAAAAGAAATGGGGCGGGTGGTATATTGAAGCTACTATTGAGTGTTGCATTCGCTTTAGGTATAGCCGTATGCGTGATATGTGACTTGGCTATATCCCGAGGCCTGACTTGGTCTCTGTATCCGATATCGAGCATCATATTCGCATGGCTTGTGATCATGCCCATGCTGCATTTTGAAAACAACAAGGTCGCTATGTCACTCGTTTCGCTCAGTGTGTTTATCCTCCCGTTCCTGTTTTGCATCGAGCGTATTTACGGCACAATAAAATGGGTACTCCCATTAGGAATACCCATCACAGCTGTATCATTGATTTATTTGTGGATCGTCTTCGGCCTATTTGCCAAGACACGTATCAATAGGTTCAATATCTTCGGCATCGCATTACTCATGGGAATACCGATGAACCTGATTATGGACGTCATCGTATCAAGATTTACCGAAAACACGGTGCTTGATGCCTGGGACGGTATCTCGTATGGCATCCTCGTTATTGTCGCACTCTGCCTGTTTGTCGGTGGTTTCATCCGCAAGAGGCAGGATGCTTAGCAATATACTCAACGATACGCTTTAAAACGTTTGAGCCTGAGCGCGTTTGATAATACGGACACGCTCGAAAGGCTCATGGCCGCCGCCGCAAACACCGGGTTCAATAGCGGCCCACCAAACAGATGCAATATCCCCGCCGCCACAGGTATGCCAGCGACATTATAGGCAAATGCCCAGAACAGGTTTTGCTTAATGTTTCTGATCGTGCTCTTTGAAAGTAGTATGGCGGTGGGCACGTCCATCAAATCGCTGTGCATCAGCACAATGTCCGCACTCTCCATAGCTACATCCGTGCCGCTCCCGATCGCAATGCCTATATCGGCCTGCGCAAGGGCCGGCGCGTCATTGATGCCGTCTCCGACCATGGCAACCTTCTTACCCTCGGCCTGCAGCTTCTTTACCTCGTTGGATTTATCCTGCGGTAATACCTCCGAAAGCACGCGCGTGATACCGACCTGCTTTGCGATGGCCTCGGCGGTGCGTCTGTTGTCACCCGTTATCATAGCGACCTCTATACCCATCTCGGTCAAACGCTTTATAGCCTTTGCGCTACTTGCCTTTACGACATCGGCCACGGCTATGATCCCCGCCAAGCCCCCGTCTATCGCCAGATACATCGGCGTCTTTCCCTCTCCCGCGAGGCGATCTGCCTCAGCCTCCAAGGTTTCTGTCTTTATATCCCGTTCATGCATCAGCTTCAGATTTCCCGCCAATATCTCGCTGCCGTCAATCTGTACGCGTATACCGCGTCCCGTAAGCGCTTCAAAGTCGGTCTCAGCGAGTATAGACAGTTGCTCCTTCTCGGCTCCCCTTACGATAGCCTCACCGAGCGGATGCTCGCTGCCTTTTTCGGCCGAAGCCGCAAGCTGCAGCAGCCGCTGTCTATCCATGCCGTTTACCGTGACTATATCCGTCACCTCGGGCTTGCCCTCGGTGATCGTGCCTGTTTTGTCAAACACAATCGTCTTGATCTTGTGCGTTGCCTCGAGTGCCTCGCCACCTTTTATCAAGATACCGTTTTCGGCGCCCTTGCCCGTGCCGACCATGATAGCAGTCGGCGTAGCCAAGCCCAGCGCACACGGGCACGCGATCACGAGTATCGCTATAAATATCGTGAGCGAGAAAACAAGGGATTCCCCGCTAATCATCCAGCCCGCAAACGCGATCACAGCTATTGCAAATACGATCGGAACAAAATAACCCGAAACCACATCCGCAAGCTGCGCGATCGGGGCCTTTGAGCCCTGCGCGTCCTCAACGAGCTTGATGATCTGCGCGAGCGCCGTGTCGCTGCCGACCTTTGTGGCCTTGAAACGGATCAGACCGTTCTTGTTTATGCTGGCCGCGTAGACCTTGTCTCCGGCCTTCTTGTCTACGGGCATGCTCTCACCCGTCAGCATCGCCTCATCTATCGCCGTCGTACCCTCGACTACCACGCCGTCTACAGGGATCTTTGAGCCCGGCTTTACGAGTATGATATCACCGACCATTACATCCTCTATCGGTATTTCAGCCTCGATGCCGTTTTTAATCACGATAGCGGTCTTTGGGGCCAACCCCATAAGCTTTTTGATGGCCTCGCTGGTCTTGCCTTTTGATACGGCCTCAAGGGACTTTCCGAGCAATATCAGCGTAATGATGACCCCCGAGGTCTCAAAATACAGGCTATCTGTATATGCCTTATGCCCCTGCATGATCTGGAAGGTTGCGTATAAGCTGTATAACGCCGCCGCCGATGTACCGATCGCAATAAGACTGTCCATATTTGGCGATCGCATCCATATCGCCCGAAAGCCCACTATATAGAAACGGTATCCCGCGATCAAGATCGGTATAACGAGCAAGATCTGCGTAAGTGCGAAGTTGAACGGGAAATGCATCGGGTGAATCTTTTTTGGAATCGGTAGCTCTACGCCCGGGATCATATGCCCCATGGCGATATACAACAGCGGAATGGTAAACACCGCCGCTATGATAAACTTTGTCCAGAGGATTTTTATTTCGCGTTCCTTCTTGAGCTTATCCTCGTCAACGGCTCGCTGCGCCGGTATCTCCGACCAGCCGTATCCGGCCTTTTCGATCGCCTTACGCACCGCATCCATATCTGTCTTACTACTATCGAGCTCGCAGGTCAACCGTTCCGTTGCCAGGTTTACAGACACCGCTTCGACCCCGTCTATCTTACCTACCACCCTCTCGATCCTCGCAGAGCACGCCGCACATGTCATGCCGCTTATCTTTAATGCCTCACTCATTTATAAAAAGCCTCCTATTGTTTCTGTCAAACTTAATTGCCGCCACCGCAGCAGCCACCCCCACCGATCGGCGTTAGCTCAAATATCTGCGCGTTCTGTTGGGCCGCTCCGAAGTCGTTGATGTCCTCTATGACCGTAATGGACGATCTAATCATATTCATCCAACAGCTGTATGGTATGATCCCAGCTTCTGTCGGTGTGAACTCTACTATATTATCGCCGGGCTGCAGCGCCTTTTGAATACCGTATTCAGGAATTATTATAGCATTATTGCAACCGGTGATATTCTCTGCCTCTGCGTGCAGATTGAACTTTACCGGTATGTCCTTTACGACCGTGATAGGCGCATAGGCTCTGCGCGATACCTCGATAGTCACAATCTGATAGCCGTCCTCTATTACGGGCTCGAAATCCGCCGCCTTAGCAGTTTCGGTTCCGATACCCAAAAATCCGGACATGCTGAGCCCCGTGTTAAACATACCCACACCGAGAACGATTACGAGTACCGCACAGGCCGTCATCATCTTCGCAGTAAATTTCTTTGACAAAAACGAGCTAGCCGCGCCAAAGCCGAACAGCAGCGGTGATGTGCCGAGCGCGAACAAGAACATCGAGATAGCCCCCTGCACAGGCGAGCCCGTCGATAACGCATATATCTGCATGGCTTGTAGCGGCCCGCAGGGCATCAGCCCGTTTAGAAGACCGATATACAGCGGCCTGTTGCTCTTGCCTTGTAACCCGCTTGTAAGGGATTTGGGTAATCCGAATCGAAAGCGTTTGAGCCATGGGAAGATATTTAACATATTCAGACCCATTACAATCATGATAATACCCGCAAGTAACGCGACCGCACCGCGCATAAAACCGTTAAAGCTAATGACCGAACCGAACGCGCCTACGATAGCACCGACAGCCGTGTACGATATCACTCGCCCAAGATTATATAAAAAGCTCGGGCGGATACGATCGGTTTTGCTTTCGTTGCTCGGTGTATTTTCCCTGCCCGGTGCGACACATTGCGATAAACAAATACCGCCGCACATACCCACGCAATGAACGGATGTAAACAAACCAATCACAAATATTGCCGCGTAACTCATGCCCTCCGTGGCCTCGGGAAAGTAATTGAAGAAGCCAAAGCCGCCCAAGCGGTTAATAATCATCGACGCCGCCAAAACGATAATAGCAATCACCGCAAGCTGCGGGTAATTGACCTTTTCGTTAGGGCGGGCGGTGCTCTTTGCGAGCATATCCGTGACCTCGTAGTCCAGTGCTGCGATCGCTTGCTTGATCGCGTCTATATCTACCTTGCTTTCATCATATGTAACACTGACCCTGCCACTCGCGGAGTTTGCCTTGACCTCGGCTACGCCGTCTATGCCCCTGAGCTTCTTTTCTATCCTCATCTCACACGCACCACAGGTCATGCCCTTTACATGCAGTTGCTTGACCACCGTCTTGTTTGCCATTGTCGTCCCCCCATATCATTGTTTTCCACATTGTAGCCGAGTTGTGTGTAGATTGTATGGAGCCAAACAAAGCAAAAAAAAATAATACCACGGATTTTAAAAACGATCTTTAAATCCGTGTAGATCCGCTTTTTACTTTGGGATAAATATCGTAAACTTGCTGCCCATATCGGGTTCGCTTTCGACCTCTATGTGGCCGTCATGTGCGGCTACGACGGCCTTTACTACCGATAGACCTATGCCTGAGCCGCCGCTGTCTCTGGAACGCGAGGCATCCGCTCTATATAGATGCTCAAAGATATGCGGCAGGTCCGTTTTATCTATACCTACGCCGTCATCCTCGACCATAAACAAGAAACCGTCCTTTACGGCCTTGGCCTCAATGTTGATATGCCCGTTCGGTTTTGTATACTTTACGGCGTTTGAGATCAGGTTGATGATCACGCTGCTGATACGGTCACGGTCTGCATGGATCGAACATGGATCAGCTGTGACATTTACCGTGATATTTTTGTCCTTGAGCTCCGCTTCAAAGGTGGTAAGGTTTTGTCTTAGCACATCACTGAAATCGAAATTTTCTTTATTCAGGATTAAGCTGTCGTTTTCGAGCTCCACGAGCCGATCAATCTGCGTGAGCATCCGCGACAGACGCAGTATTTCCTGACGTATACTCTCCAAGCGTTCCGCCGTGGGCTCAAATACGCCGTCCATGATCCCCTCGAGATTGGACTGGATAGCCGCGAGCGGCGTTCGAAACTCGTGCGCGTAGTCTCGGGCCATGCGTTTCTTTACGGCCTGCTGCTCGTCGAGTGTCGACGCAAGCGCGTTTACATTCTCGATCAGGCTCGCTATCTCGGTGGTCCGGGAAGTTATTCCAATCCTGTCGTTGTAGTGCCCCCTCTTAATCTCGCGTGTCTTTTCCGTTACGGCCTGTATGGGCTTTGCGATCCGGCCCGCCATAAACACCCCTACTCCAAAGGCAATGATCAAAAACACAAACGCCGCACGGATCAGAAGCGCGTTGAGCAGCCTCATGAACTTGATGTCTGCGTCGTTATAATAGAACGGACCGTAATACCCGAGCGTAACCGCACCGTAGTCTACGCCGTTTATTGTGAGCGGGTAGACCTTTTCGGTGTATTCGCCATCAAAGTTCGGATACCGCGAGCGCATCGTCAGTTCCATCGCGTTTAGCATATTCTCACAGCTCAGGTTGTCGTAGCAGCTCATACAAAACAGCTCGTTACCGGCATTGTCGTTTACCATCAGGATGATGCCCTGACCCAGAGCGTTTTGCCCGAGCGTCAGCAGAAAATCCTCACCGGGTGGCTTACCCGATAAAAATCCGTTTTCGATCGCACGCACGATGTCGAGGTTCTTCTTTTCCTGCTTGTTGACTAGGTATCGATTGAACTGCCTCTCGAGCATCATATTCGAAATAAGCAGCAACGACAGCACAAGCAATAGCGACAGCGCCGTATACGACAGTATCAGCCTGGTCTTTAGATTGATTTCCATTTGTATCCGACACCCCTGACGGTCAAAATATACTGAGGATTTGAGCTGTCGGTCTCGATCTTGGCGCGCAGGTTCTTGATATGGCTGTCGATCGTCCTGTCGTAGCCGTCAAAGCTGTCACCATAGGCATAATCGATCAGCTCGTCGCGCGTGAAGGTCTTGTTCGGGTTCCGCGCGAGGACCGAAAATAGCTTAAATTCGTATGGCGTGAGGCTGATGTCTTCCCCTCGCTTTTTGATCGTGAATGCATCGAAATCCGCCTCCAGATCGCCGCCGTTCCAGCGCATGATATTGGGAGGGGATGTGTTTTCGCTGATCCTGCGAAACAGGCTGTTCACACGCGCCACGAGCTCCCTCGGCGAAAACGGCTTGGTCATATAATCGTCCGCGCCGATATTGAGCCCGTCGATCAGATTGTCCTCGCCGGCCTTTGCGGTCAACATGATGATCGGTATCCGCGATTTTTTCCTGACCGCCTTGCATATCTCCTCGCCCGATACACCGGGCAGCATCAGATCGAGTATCATCATATCCGGCGACCCGGTTTCAAATAATGATAGCGCCTCGTTCCCGTCAAACGCCGTCAGCGTTTCGTAGCCGCTCTTTTTCAAATACGCCTCGACCGCCTCGACGATCAGGGGCTCGTCATCTACGATGAGTATTGTGCCCGGCCTTGACATTATTCCCAGCCTCCCGCATTTCCATGTAGCCCATCCATACAACCCAGACATACGCCAAGGTCTTCGGTATCATCAACACGCCAACGATCGGTACGATATCCGACCACAGCACAACCGGTATATAGAACCCAAACGAAAGCACGATCGCGAGCCACATATAGCGAAAGGCTCTGTCGTTGTGCGCCTTGGCCTGCTGCGCGAACAGCACGATGATGATAATCCCCATCAGCGCAAACGGCAGATTGCGATAGATGCCCCACTCCATAGGCGCATTGTATACAAGCCATTGGTTCTGCGGAAATAGGCACAGCGCTATGCGAATAGCCGCGAGTACGTAAATGGTTATGGTTAGAGATTGCTTCCCACTGATGCGATAGCGTTCGCGCCAGATGTGGTACAGCAGCACATAGAACACCGTCATCGTGATCGATGTAATGAACTTGCCGACACCGAGCGCCGCGCTATTGGCCTCGAGCCCAGTCGTCAGAAGCGCATACGACCGCGGCACCAGGTGAAACGAGTCCCCGAGCCCAAGCGTCACGGCCATGATGCCAAACATCCTGTATTGTTTGTTGGTTCCGCTGTTTTTGATCATCAGGATACCGATGAGTACGACGGAAACGAGATACACCGCATCGAAAGCGGTTTCAAAAAACGCCTGCATGGAAAAGCCCCCTTTGGATTGGAATTATTCTTATGGGGGTATGATAGAGGGAATGAGGGGTGGAGTCAATGGTGGGGGAGAGGGATTGTCGGAGAGAAGAAAAATGCCAGCCCGGAGGGCTGGCATGGGGGGGGGAGTAAGTAATTTGTTAATATTTATACTCTAATACCAATTAATGCCAAACTTTGACGCAATCTCCAATATATAAAAAGATGATTCTAAGAGACCTCCAACACAAGGTATCCATTTTTCAAGCCAAGATTTTATTTTCCCAGAATCTTTTTTTTCTACCGCTTCTGATGCTTCGCTCGCAAATTTTTTTATTGAACAGTCGGGGCTTTTCTGTAACCTTTCTATTTCAGCCTTTATTTTATCCCAGTCTATTTCTTTACTATGTGAGCTATGGATAATTTTATTAGTGGCATTATTTCCTGTGCTGATAATACCAGAATTATTCCCTGTAATTATATTTGCACTCATACTGTCGACCCCTCTCTTTCCTTTACTGTATTAGCAACATTGTCACCTGTACTAATAATACCATCATTGTTTTCTACTGTAATTCGATTATCAATCATATTAAAAATTGTCGTCTCATGTTGTTCATCTGCATCATTTATTTCATTTTGTAGTTGACGTAAAGCTTGATGACCATCGCTTCCAATAGCAGTAAACGTAACAGAATAACTTGAGTTCATCTCTATACACAACCCATACTTATCTGGGAAAGGCCTTTCTTTTGGAGGTGTAACATTATATGAAACACTTTTATTTGCTTCCTGATATGCAAGATACCCACAAGCACCTCCAACAAACAGAAGTACTACTCCTAAAGATGTCGCTCTAGAAGAAAAAAATATCAATGATAAAAGTATTAAAGCCACTGTAGCAATAGTATAGTTCCTTGATTTTTCTTTTACTTTGCGTAGCTCTTCAGCCTCATAGCGTTCTTTTTCTATTTCATATGCTATTTTTGCATCTTCAAAAGCTTTTCTTTCTTTGTTTTGATACTTAATTATGTATGTTCTTGATATATTTGAGATTTTAAGTGCTTCATCAAAATAACGGATGCAGTTCTTTCCAATTTCAATAACACCATTATAGTTTAACAAAATGAACTCCTCCTATATAGATATTAATGTATCATAGCTACTTTACAACATGTAAATCTTACTGAGCCTATTTCCTGTGCAACTCAGATTAATTCACCTCTCTTAAGTTTACCTCTTCAAATAAATTTAATCCTCCGGAGGTTGACTAAAACGTTACGTAAAAAAGGCTTGTGGCATAACCCCATCTTTTAGAGATATTAAAGATATACGCATCTTATTCGCGAATTTTACACAATGCATTATGCCACCAAATAATTAATCGTCTTTTGTAATTTATTAATTTAAATTTACCAAATTACCCAGCTGCGAAATTGAGACACTCTTATCAAATTTACCAATTAAATTGAGTGTTAATGAATATTGCAATCTATATTTTATGCGTTGGCCAATTGAAACGAAATACGATGTTATCAAGTACAAAGGTTCTGAATAAACTTGATTTGGCATATTTTTCGGGTTATACAAAAACGCCATCCTGCAAGACTTTTATGTTTCTATGTACCTCATCAACGTTATTTCTTTCGCTATTGACCAAGCTAACGAGATTGTAGATGCCGAAAGAAACTCCAACACATCAAACAAATACAAGTACCATGTTAATGTGAATCAAGCTGTTGCTTCATTTAAAGATGACTTCATTTTGGATTGCCCCGATAGCAACCGTAGACGAGCTTCTCGAAAGGTTACTCAAATACTTATTGAGATATCTAATTCGGTTGTACCTATCAGACCAGATAGGAGTGTTCCTAGACTCACCAATCCCCGTAAGGCCAAGCATCATCACAATCACAAGTCTAATTCATGATTTGCTGTATGCTTAAGTTGTTGCCATTGCATTGGCACTACGAAAAAAATAAGTATGATTATTTTAGCCGTTTTACACCTCCTCCACACAAAAACCGCGACACAAACCCACCCATCCAGGCGCATTTGTATCGCGGCTTTTTATGTATTATGCCTATTATATTATGTCAGAGTCCGCATATCCTCATCGCATCGTAAGGTACGTCTTCAAGGTATATAGGAATACTTCATGGAACGCTTGTTAGTATAAGTCATTCCAATACAACATGTCAACGCATATTTCGCTATCTTCATCTTTTTGTCTGCTGAACGTTTCCCGCCAATCACCTATCCACCAATTTTCTCATTTCCAATCCCCTCTCCCTACTCCCGACTTCACTAAACACGTTATTCCTCCAGGCGCCCATCTTTAGAAAGAACTCTCCATCCTCGTCTGCTACCACAACCTCATTGAGGATGTTAATATATTTCCTTATGTCGCTGTACCTCTTTATCCAAGACCAATACTCCAAAAACAGAAAATTCAAGCAACTCCACATCCAACCCCCTCCCCCCTCACACCAAATTCTTACTCGCCAACAAATGATAGTGCTTCCCAAGTGACGTAA
>CAYURR010000031.1:0-21187 GCA_964446745.1 uncultured Defluviitaleaceae bacterium
TCGAATATGATAAGATTATCCGATTATTGACAGATTATGCAGCCTCTACTATGGGCAAGCAACAATGCTCAGAGCTGATGCCCTCTACAGAACCTAATGAGATAGCAAAGTCTCAGCAGGAAACCTCTGAGGCCGTAAGCATATCTGTAAAGAAGGGTATGGGGCTGCCCCTAGGCGGTATCAGCGATATACACCCCACATTACAACGCGCAGATATGGGTGGCGTACTGTCTATAGAGGAGCTCATGCATATCGGAGATTTTATCCATGTATGTAAAAAGGTCAACGCCTACGGCACAAAGGACAAAGAAAGCGAAACCTACCCGACACTCGACGAGCAATTTGCAGCACTTTTGACCGTGAGTGGCCCAGACAGCGGTTGCCTACCGATGGAGCGTGAGATAAACCGCTGTATAGTCAATCAATACGAGATCGCCGATGATGCCTCAGACAAGCTCTACGATATAAGAAAGAGCATCCGTGTCTCGAATGACCGCATTAAAGAGCACCTAAACAGCATCATCCATTCCCAAAACTACAAGAACATGCTGCAAGAGAATGTTATCACCATCCGCAACGAGCGTTATTGTGTGCCCATCAAGGCCGAATACAGGAACAACTTCCCAGGCATGGTACACGACACATCCTCCACAGGCGCGACGGTATTCATTGAGCCGATGAGCGTTGTTCAACTTAACAACAAGATTAAGGAGTTACACTCTGACGAGCGCAACGAGATCGAACAGATACTGCGTCGTCTGTCAGGTCTCGTTGCCGGACAAGCCGAGAACATGAACATCGCACTTGAGATACTGACCTATCTGGATTTTGTATTCGCAAAGGCACAGTTATCACTGTCGATGAAGGCCTCCGAGCCTGTATTTAACGCACGAGGATATATAAACATAAAAAAAGGACGGCATCCGTTATTGAACAAGGATACCGTCGTTCCGACAGACATATGGCTCGGTGACAAATTTACCACTCTGTTAATCACGGGCCCGAACACCGGCGGCAAGACCGTCTCATTGAAAACCCTCGGATTGTTTACGCTGATGGGCCAGGCAGGCCTGCATATACCTGCATTCGACAGATCAGAGCTCGCTGTGTTTGATGATGTATTCGCAGATATCGGTGATGAGCAGAGCATAGAGCAGAGCCTCAGCACGTTCTCGTCTCACATGAAAAACATCGTGTCCATACTCGATCAATTAACTGACCGTTCGCTCGTTCTACTGGATGAGCTCGGAGCCGGTACGGATCCGACTGAGGGTGCGGCGTTGGCTGTTGCCATCTTAGATTATCTGTTTGATCGCAGCATACGTACGGCAGTGACGACACATTACAGCGAGCTGAAGGTCTATGCACTTTCAAAGGAAGGCGTGGAGAACGCGTCCTGTGAATTCAACGTAGAAACCCTTGCTCCGACCTACCGCCTCCTAATCGGTATACCCGGTAAATCCAACGCGTTTGCTATATCAAAGCGTCTGGGACTGCAGGATCATATCATCGATGCAGCGAAACAGGTTTTAAGCCATGAGAGTGTGCATTTTGAGGATATTATTACCGATCTTGAGATAAGCCGTAAGAGTATAGAAATAGAACAAGAGCGTGCTGAAAGCTACCGCAGAGAGGCCGAAAAGCTTAGGGCCGATGCCGAGGGCCAGAAGCAGAAGCTCGCCGATACGCGCAACAAACTCATAGCCGAAGCCAAGGAGGAAGCGCGCCGCCTGATGCAAGCAGCAAAGGATGACGCCGATAGGATGCTCAAAGAATTTTCTCGGAGTATGCGCGAAAATACCAAGGATATGGACGGTGTACGAAACGAGATGCGCAAGCGTATTAGTGACCTGGACACAGAGCTTTCGGACATCGGACAGAAGAAGCTTGCGCTCAAGGCCATATCAAAGGAGCTTACATCCGGTGATACCGTCTTTGTAAAATCATTGTCTCAGAGCGGTACGGTCGTTACACCGCCAAATAAAAGCGGCGATACGATAGTTCAAGTGGGTGCGATGAAGATAACGGTACCACTTACCGACTTGTTCGAAGAAAATGCATCAAAAAAGCCCGACAAATCGGGCTCAAAAGCTGGGGCGAGTTTCCGATCCGTGCCTACACTCAGTAAATCCGCAAGCATCAAGACCGAGATAGATCTGCGTGGCTATACGGTATTAGACGGTGTGGAAGCCGCCGATAAATATATCGATGACGCGTATCTATCACATCTGTCTCGCTGCACCATCATACATGGTAAGGGTACAGGAGCACTGCGCTCGGCGATTCAAGATCTATGTAAGCGCCATCCGCACGTAAAGAGCTACCGTTACGGGGCGTTCGGCGAGGGTGAAAACGGTGTTACGATAGTGGAGTTCGGGGAATAGCATACTTCATTACCCTGCAGATATTCTCTATCGTATCTCCATACGATTCCGCCGCGTTTGCGATCGCCTCATCAAGGCTCTGTGGTTTTCGATTGATAGAAAATGCGGCTGTGATACCTGCACCATATAGCAACGCATTATCTGCATCTACGCCACCAACTATCGCGAATACGGGCACACCGGCTATTCTTGCGCGGCGTGAGATACCTTGAACGGCCTTGCCGCCCATGCTTTGAGCATCGAGGCGGCCTTCGCCTGTAAAAACAGCATCCACGTGTTCAAGCATAGCATCAAAGCCAACCGTGTCGAGCACTACATCGATGCCGGGTTTCAGATTACCGTTCATGAACGCTATCACACCCGCACCAAAGCCACCGGCTGCGCCTGTACCGTTAATATCACCTACATTACGGAAGCCTATGTAACGCTCTATTGCTTGTTCGAGCATTTTTAACTTCGAGTCAAGCTCTGCGACCATCTCCGCATCCGCACCCTTTTGAGGCGCGAACACATATGCTGCTCCGTTAGGACCATGCAACGGGTTTTCAATATCGCAAACGGCTGTTATTTCGATACCACCTAGCAACTCTTTCGCTGCTGCCAGGTCAATACCGCATATGCGATCCAATGTACTGCCTGTGGGTACAAACGGTTTTGCATTCTCGTCTATAAACACTGCACCCAATGCAGCTGCACAACCGCAGCCGGCATCATTTGTGCAGCTGCCGCCGAGCCCGAGTAATATCTTTGTCGCACCATGTTCTATAGCATGCCTTATTAAAAGCCCCACGCCGAACGTTGTAGTCAGCGCGGGGTTCTTTGCGTTTAATGCAGATGCTCCGACAAGAGGCAAACCGGCCGCGGTAGCCATTTCGACTACGGCCAGCTCGCCGTTTCTAAGATATCTCGCTGTTATCGGTTGCATATACGGGCCTTTGGTTTCCGCTGTGATCCATTCTCCACCGATCGCACGATAAAAGCATTCTGCCGTCCCCTCGCCGCCATCGGCTATCGGTATCGATAAAACTTCACAGTCCGGATACACCCTATGTATACGATTTTCGGCTATCTCGCAAATCTGAGACGAGGTTAGTGACCCCTTAAACGAATCAGAAGCTATAATACATCTATTCATATTCACTCCACCGTGTCCTACTCATCTTTTAAAATGCGTAGCTTGAACGCGCTCGCCATATCACGTAGCATTTCTGCTTGCCCAGCGAGTTCCTCAGAACGAGCTGCGACCTCTTGCGATGCCGTAGAGTTCGAGGTGATCGCGTCATTAATCTTGTTCATTTCTTGATCCAACAGACTTATTTCATCGACTTGCTCGCGTGCAGCCTCAAGGTTTCCGTTCATTATTCCATATAGCTCGTCGACATTCGTAATTACATCATTGAGGATATCAGAGGTTTCAACAGAGTATCCTGCACTTTCCTTGATACTCTCGATTGCTCCCTCTATCATGCTAGTGATTTCCGTTGCCCTTTGCTGTGAGCTCAACGCGAGTCGGCTGACCTCCTCGGCTACCACCGAAAAACCCTTGCCATGCTCACCAGCGCGTGCGGCTTCTACAGAAGCATTAAATGCAAGTATCCGTGTCTGGAACGCAATATCCTCTATGACCTTTGTGACCTTGCCGATCTGCTCCGAAATCTCCGTTAGGGTCTTCATCGAGCTATTCATCTTATCCATTTGTGTCTTACCTGTATCCAGGTGGCGTTTGGTTTCGTTTGTTAGCTCACTGCCTGTGATCGCATTCTTTAGACCATCATTCGCATGCACGCTCACGCTCTTTGTCATCTCATATGCCGTATCCACAGCCGAGGCCTGTATAGATGAACCTTCGGCTATATGTGAGTTGCCTGCTGATATGTCGTTTAATCCATCCGATACATTGTGAGTGGCCACCCGTAGCCTGTACATCACATTGTTGAACGCTTCGATGATTGTATTGAGCGCCGCTTTGATTTCCGCAAAGTCACCCGTATATTCACGCTGTACGCTTACATCCAAGTTGTTTGACGCAAGCTCTTTGAGGATGTGGCTGATCTCACCTATGTACGAAGATATAGCAGCAACCGTGGAGTTAATGGCATCCTTCATTTCTTTGAAGTCACCCTCATAACTGCCCTGCATCGTAACCGAGAAGTCGCCTTTCGCGACAGACGCGAGTACCTGCTTAGTCTCTGTGAGCGGACGCGATACGGTATCAAGCAATTGATTTAGCGATCCGAGCAGTAATGACCACTCTCCGCTATACGCTGCTACCTCTGCACGACGTGACAGATCACCCTTTGACGCATAGCCGACAAGCATATTTATCTGGCTGTTTACACCGGACAGATCCAATCGCAACTGCTCCGCGCCAACATTGATGCCTGCCTTCTGACCCTTATACTCGGGTAGGCTCTGATCAAAACGCCCGCTGGCAAAGCTTCTGAATAATTTGATGATGTCCTTTAGCATTAACGAATACTCGGATGCCATCATTTGTGCGCTTGATGCGACCTGTTCAAATGTACCCTCATATTTCTGGGTGTCAATTTCGAAATTTAACTCGCCATTGCTATGCTTTTCCGACAGGGTAAATAGATCTGTCATGAGGCGATTGAACACATCGGTCATATACTTGAAATTGTCCAATAGCAGCCCTATCTCATCATCGGTCGACTCAGGAAAGTTTACGTTGAAATTACCGCTCGTAATACTCTTTGAGATATCCACGAGCTTTGACATAGGCTTCATAGCCCTATTAGAGGTTCTGTATACGACGATAATAATAACCGAGAAGCCCAACAACAACAAAATAGCCATTGCGCTGACTACCATATTGCTGATCCTAAAGATATCCGCAGTAGGCACTATGACTGAGAACTTATAAACCTTGTCATAGTTATCGAATCTCAGCGGGATCGTAGCATATTTTGACTTTTTGCCATCTATAACGGAAATAGTATCGCCGAATTGATCCTCATTTGATGTAATGCCTGTGGTGTAGTGTTCATCAACTGGCTTTCCTATATCATCAAATACAGGACTATATATGAGGATATCTTTGTCGTTAATAGCTGTCAGATACCCCTTGTACGACGAATCTGCAAACACAATGCTCGGATCCATCGCTTCATAAAAGTCGCTGAGTATTATATCGGCTCCGGCAATACCTATTGCATTACCTGCCGCATCCAATATCGGCACGGATACGGAGAACATATACATAGGTTTACCGCCGGCCATATCCTCATATGGATCGGTCACATATGGCCTTTTTGTCTTAAGTGCAAAGGTGTAAAAATCCTGATTGAACTCATCGTCAGAGAAGTCTTCATTAGAATCCAGAATGGACTTACCGTTATCATCCTTTATAGCATAAAGGCTAACCCTACCGGTCTCGGATCCATAGGGCGAGACGTTTACATAATCCGTATCGCTACCATCAAATGCATCAGGTTCAAACATCACATAGATGCCATATATCAACGGATCATCATTTGCTTCGACCAATAATTCGGCAAGTTTCTCCCGTGGACTACGAATTTCGGGTGCCATATTCGATATGCTACTCACAGCAACGCTCAATAAATCCAATTTACTGATCGAGGCGTCGATATAATCCTCCAGTAATTTTGAATAATGATACGCCTTTTCCGTTAGCTCACGCCTTGCGCTCATTTGGATCAGGACCTGCATAGAAAGTTGCAGCAACACCGAAACCATTATCATGGAAATGATGATAGTGATTACGGTGCGTTTCGTTATTTTGGATTTTACACTGCGAAACGCTTTTTTGCTTTTCACGTTCTGAATGCCCGAGCCTTTAGATGTCACGGTAAGCCCTCCCGTATGTTAAATTTTATATGACATATTTCTCTGTCTTCCTCGGTTTGCTATCCAGTTCCTTTTTCTTTTCTTCGTATCCCGGCCTGCCGAACATCGCATAGGTTGCGTTCTTGCCCTCCTCAACGCCGGGCTGATCAAACGCGTTGATGTCCATCAGTTCACCCATGAATCCCGTAGCTACCTCAAAGAAATACATAATCTGTCCGATCGTGTGCTCATTAACCTCCGGGAATGTTATTGTCATATTCATTTTACCGGATTTTAGAAGCGCGTATTCTGTAGCGGCCTGCTCTGTCTGTATGAGCTTGTCATGCGTAACGCCACCCAAAAATCCCAAGCTTGGCATATCTGCATATGTCTTTGGAATTGTGATAGTTTCCTTATATTTTTCAACGCCGAGTATCACAACCATCTTGTCAAACGGCCCCTCTGTATAGAGCTGTACCTGCGAGTGCTGGTCCGTTACACCAAGTGCCTTTACAGGTGTCGGACCTACGTTTACGACATTACCATTAATGTCGAACTTCTTGCCAAGCGATTCAGCCCAGAGCTGCGCGTACCAATCCGAGATATATTTTAAAGAATCTGCGTAGGGCATCATGACCGAAATGTTCTTGCCCTTTTGCATGCCTATATAGTTAAGCACTGCAAACATGTATGCAGGGTTCTTGAATATATCATCGTTCTTGCAGAGTTCGTCCATATAGGCGGCACCCTCAAGCAGCTTCTTTATATCAACGCCGCAGAAAGCAGCAGGCAGCAAACCTACCGGTGTGAGCTCAGAGAAACGCCCTCCCACACCACTCGGGATATAGAAGGTCTTATATCCCTCCTGTTGAGCAATCTTTATTAGGTTGCCTTTTTCACAGTCGGTCGTGCAGACGATGAGTTCCTTCGCCTTTTCCGCACCGAGCTTCTCTACGAGCATTTCCTTTATGATCATAAACTGCGACATCGTCTCTGAGGTGGAGCCCGATTTCGAGATCACGTTAAATAGGCTCTTTGTTATATCAATCGTGTCAAACAGATAGACGAGCTTTTCCGGATCAACATTGTCCGCGACATAGAAACGCGGATATCCGCCACGCTTTTCCCTCGGCAGCTCATTGTAAAACGGATGATTTATCGCCTGCTGCACGGCCATCGGGCCCAAAGCCGATCCGCCGATGCCCAATACGACAATCGCATCTATCTTGTCCTTCATCTGGTTTACATAGTCGTTGATGTCCTTGACGATTTCATCTTGGTTGTATGGAAGATCACGCCAGTCCATTCCGCCATTCGTACGCTTTTCGATCATCGCAGCCTTGGCCTTTTCGATCTTCGGTGCGAGTGCAGCTATATCCGCTTCGGATATACCCTCGTTCTTTACATAGTTACCCACATAGCTGTCCATCATGTTGTTATAGTCCATTACAAGCTTCATACATGCATCCTCCTATTTTTTATTTTTCCTTTTAAGTGATCTTAAGGTAATTGGTTCAGCGTCTTGAACTCAAAGCCCTGCTCCCTGATCGCATCGATGATCTCTGGCAATGCGAGTGTGTTTGATTCCGACACCGCATGCAATAACAAAATGGCGCCGTTGTGAAGATTATCCATGACCATCTTATACGCGGTAGCCTTGCCGGGTTGATTGTCTACGAGCCAGTCTTGGTACGCAAAGCTCCAGAACACTGTTTTATATCCCATATCCTTTAGAACCGATAACACATGCTCGCTGTATACACCGCCCGGGGGCCGTACATACAGCGGCATTTTTTTACCCGTGACCTCTTTGTATAAGTCAGCGGTTTTATCCATTTCTTCTACGATCTTTTGATCGCTAAGCTCCGGTAGATTTGGATGAGAATAGCTGTGATTACCTACGATATGGCCTTCATCTGTCATGCGCTTTATGAGATCCTTGTTGTCCCTAACATATGTGGCTGTAACGAAAAACGCCGCCTTTACATCCTTTGCGGCCAATACATCTAAAATAGCCGATGTGTAACCGGCTTCGTAGCCCTCGTCAAATGTCAGATACACCTCTTTATTGTATATGTCCCCGAGGTAGCAGCCATTGTACGCGCGGATATCCACCTCAGACGCGCCTCGTACGGGCTGATGATCCTTGTTGCGCATGATATACCAGTTTAGAGATTTATTGGACAGGCCATCGGTCTTGGCTGAACCTGCAGAGCCACTATATGGTGAAACGATATCGTCCGGCATATCTATGTCGCTTATATTATTCTCTTCGATATCGGTTTTATCTATGTCTGTATCCAGATCTATGTCTGTATCCGAATCTGTGTCTTTTTCTGCATCTGTTTCTTGATCATCCATTAGCGGTCCTTCATCTTTTTCTGAAGAGTCATCAGGTTGCTCCAAAACCTCCGCCACTTCTGTAGCCTCAGGCTGCTCGTTATCAGACGGATTTACAGAGGCTGCCGCCGATTCCTCTTTATCCTGTTCTTTTACTTGGTTTTCAGAGTCTACTTTCGTGGTCTTGGCGGGCGGTGGTGTAGCCTTGTTGCCTGTCGGCTTGAAATATATGGTCTCTCGCCCCGCGAATATAAGCGATCCCACAAATACAACCGCAATAAACACAACAATCCATACCGCTGCATTGGAGGCATCGTTCTTCTTCTTTTTGGAGCGGGTTTTCCCGCGTGGTGTTGATTGCTTTTTTTGATTTACACTTTTGTTTGCCATTTGATTTTCCTTATATACTCATTAAACAGGCTGTGGAAATATCCACAGCCCGTTGATGTCATTAGGAGCTGTGCAAAGCCCCTTGCTTATACGTTAACCTTTACACATGTACCCTTTTCATCGGATTCAAATGCTGCGTCGATAACCCTTAACACTCTCATTACAGAATCAGGCGTAACCGCAAGCTGCGCCTTACCATCCATAGTGTCGATGACATTTCTATAGAACTCTATCCAGTCTGTCTTTATTTCGGGCAGCGGCAGCTCCGAAAGCGTTTCCTTCGGACGCGGAGCCATCGTACGTGTCGGGCCTGCAGCCGTCTGAACGATCTCGGGTTCCCAGTCAAGCTCCATCTGCTTTGCGTGTACAATCTTGCCGTCGCATTCCCATCCGTTCAATATCAACGAACCCCCATCACCGTTTATATACCAGCGCGGCATGGGTTGTAGGCAGTATGTACCTACCTCGATCTGCGCGGTGAGACCACTCTCGAAACGCAGTATGAGCTTGTCATAGTCGTCTACCTCAGGTGTTTTGATCTTATGTAGGTTGCAATAAACCTCTGTTACCTTTTCATTTATCATGAACATGATCTGATCAATAAGATGCACGCCCCAATCCAACAGCATTCCACCGCCTGCGACCTTGTACGCACGCCAGCCGGCTACGACGCCATTTTGACCATGTACGCGTGATTCAATCGTGTATGGCTTGCCCACTAGACCCTCTGCAATCGCCTTTTTAACGATATTAAAGTCGGTATCCCAGCGTCTGTTTTGATGAACCGTAAAGATAACGTTATTCTTCTTCGAAGCATCTATCATTTCCTGCAATTCGCCGCAATTCATTGCCACGGGCTTTTCGCATACGACGGTCTTGCCGGCGTTCATTGCCATAATAGAGTATTCTTTGTGGAAATTGTTCGGGGTCGCAACCAATATGATGTCAACATCATCCTGTGCCAATAATTCCTCTGCGGAGTTATAGGGGGTCAACCCATCCGCTTTAGCACGTTCAAGTTGCGCGGGATCGATGTCGTAAGCGGCGACGGCCTTAAATCCGTCCAAACGCTTGCAATTCGTCTGATGCCAACCGGCCATTCCGCCGTAACCAATGATACCCAACTTGTGCTTCAAATCATTCATCTCCCATAAAAGATAGAGTCAGCCACTTAGGGAACCGTGTAATAAATTCTGTGTAGTTCATATGCGGCTCACAAGCATTATACAATGAACAATTCCCTTTTTCAATCCACATCATAGCCTGTGTCTTCAATGGCTGCTACAGCAGTCGCACTAAGATCAGATGCAGATATAACCGACAAGTCATAATCAATCTCTACTATGCCTGTCTTTGCGCTCGCCTCGCAATTCCTAACGCCATTTATCTCAATTATGGCCTTTTTTACTGCGTTCTCACAATGTGAGCAAGACATACCCTTTACTTTTAACTCAAGTTTATCCATCATACAACCTCCTAAAGTTTTTATAACCCCTGCTAATACATCTACAAATAGTATTCGATATTCTTATAGAATTTGAATCCTCATTGTAATTATTCTTAGATTGTAATATAGTAACTCAAATAATTCAATATAATAAATGAGGACGATTATGAATTTATTTGGCTCATTAAAGAAACATGCCATTGTAATAGCCATCGCAATATCTATGACCGTTCTTTTATTCTTAAGCGTAAACACCTTTATAGAGCATCTGCGCCAATATGAAGAGCAAGCTACCGACCACGAATTAGAAAACATATCTATAAGTAATACATTAGCCATGCGCAATACAATAGACAGTTATATTACGACCTTAAACGCCATATCCACTACACTTGAGGAATACGATGACCCCACAGATCCACTGGTTATAGCACTATTGAACCGCTTGGCTATACAAAACGGTTTCCTACGCCTTGCTATAAACTATGCAAACGGTCTCAGTTACACATCAGACGGCAATGTCCTAGACTTTTCCTCACTGGGGGGTCTTGAGAGGATAACAAATGCCGAGACCTATATCGACGATGTTGCAGACACATTATTAGAAAGCGAGCCGGCTATTCAAATTCATGTCCCGATGTGGAGCAAGCATGGTAAACCGTTTGCTTCATTGCGTGCGGCGATTCGTACATCGGACCTGAGCAAAAACCTCGACAAGAACCTATTTTGGGATCAAGGTGGTTACAGTGTTGTAGACGGAAATGGGCGATATGTTGCATCGAACTCTTTAGTCGACAACCAACTTTCAAAATTAAACTTTTTAGTAGAAATGAGTAAAAAAGCTTACAAACCCGGAAACGCATACGATGATATTACCGGTGCGTTTACCAATAATACAAAGGCTCACACATCATATATGGACAAGGGTACGCTTATGCATGTGCATATCAACCCTTTAGGCATAAATAACTGGATGATGCTGACCATGCATGATGAAAGTAAGGTAGCAGCACGTTCAGGCATCTATGTCAAATACGCAATGAGGATGATGGTTCAAATTACCTGCATCCTTTTGTTTGTCTTTCTTTACGCATATATCACACAAAGAAAATCTCGCGAAACGGCTATACTGAACGAGAATTGCTTTCGTGCGCTCGCCGAGCAAACCAATAAAGCAATCATAGAGTGGACATTTTCATTACGCAGAATAACATCTGTATCCAATTTTAGAGAAACCTTTAATAGAGAAATTTTTACTATAAATCGAGAGCAAGACGCCATTAGTGCAAATGCCATCCATATACAGGATAAGGATGTATTCATAGACAGCTTTAATAAAATAACCTCGGGACAGAACGTAGCACAGGCACGATTCAGGATATCTGATGATAGAGGAACGTTTCACTGGTGTGAATTTTCTGGTGTTGTGGTAAATGACCGACGTGGAAAACCATATAAGGCTATCTGGTCACTCGAGAATATCGATGGGCAGATAAAAAAGGAAGAATCCTTAAACAAAGATGCTCAAACAGATAATCTTACAGGTTTATACAACAAAAAAACCTCCGAATTTATGATCTCGGAGGCGTTAAAGACATCAAAAAACACCGACCTGCATGCACTGATTTGTTTGGACTTGGACAATTTTAAGGGCGTCAACGATACATTCGGGCATATGTACGGCGATGATGTGCTCAAAGAGGTAACACAAAAGATCAAGAGCGTCTTTCGTAGCAGCGACATCTTAGGTCGTTTTGGTGGCGATGAATTCCTATTTTTAATACGAGATATACCGGAAAAGGATTTCGCAAAGAAAAAGGCGGCTACATTGAACCATTTCATTAAAAAGACATACTCTGTCGACAGTAAGGATGTAACAGTATCCGCAAGTATTGGTATAGCGTTTTTCCCATCAGACGCACAGATCTATGATGAACTATACAGAAAGGCCGATCACGCATCATATTTGGCCAAGCGATCCGGTAAGGATAATTATATTGTTTACGAGGAAGCAGAGCATGATAATGTTGAAGCAATTAAGTAAAATTAAAATTATATCTGCATTATGCGCGATCCTACTCACAGTACTAATGGTTCTAATTTCGTTAAATGCTGTGATTAAAAACGAATTGTCAAATTCACTCTCTAATTCACTTGAAGAGGTTATGAGGCAGCAAGCATATAACCTTAGCTTAAAGCTTGGGGACGAGCGTAATTTCATCAAAACCCTTGGAGAGGTATTAGCAAAGACTTGCGATGTCAACGATATTTCGGTAAATACACTGAGCGCGATATCCCGCGAATCTGATTTTGAATATATCGCCGTATCTGATGAATTTGGTTATGCGTTCAGTAACAGTGATAACCGTTTCTTCATTGGTGATCATAGTTTCTTTGTGCATTCACTGACTGGCGAAACTTTGATTTCGGAACCGCAACCCTCCCGTATTCGCCCGATAAATGTTATCACAATATCTGCTCCAATCATTTACGAGGACAAGGTAATAGGCGTGATAATGGGCTCATACTCAACCGATAAGCTCAATTCGCTATTACTAAATTCCTTTAGCGGCAATGGATATACGTATATTACCAACAACAAGGGCGATATCATTGCAGAGACACGAAATGACTATAACATTACATCCCCATCTAAAAACTTTTTTGATGATCTTGAGGCTGCCAAATTTGTTAATGGCGATAATTTCGATGCAATAAGTATAAACTTGTCCGACAAAAGCAGTGGGTTTTCCGAATACGTGCTCCACGGTAAAAAAAGGATGATGCGCTATTCTACGATAGACATCAATAACTGGTATGTCTTTGCCATCATACCAGAAGAATCATTGCTGTTGTTTGCAAACTCTATGGTCTTGCTTGTTCTTATACCATCTGTGTTATTTGTGTTTGTTTTGATCCTGCTATTCGTGTGGCTCTGGAACCGCCAAAAGGCTCGCATGTCGGAGCTTTCAGAAATAGCCTTTACAGACAGCCTGACCGGAGCGCCTACGCTCATCAAATTCAAACTAGACGCACAGCGTATACTCGATAAAAGCCCGGATACAAAATTTCTGCTTGTTATAAACGATATAGACAAGTTTAAAGTCATAAATCAAACCCTTGGCTATGCCGAAGGTGATCGTATGCTACGCAATATGGCCCGCGCTATGGAGCACTCAATGTGCAGCGATAAAGAAACATACGCACGTTATAATGTCGATGAGTTTATATTACTGCATGAATATATATCCGAAGATCATTTGCTATGCAGGCGCCAGGTATTCGTTGACGCGTTCCACTCTCTGATGGGTGATGACTACTCGTTATCATTCAAGTTTCCATCCGGACACTATTATTTATTTTCCGAGGACACTACAGATATAAATATAGCGATAGAAAAAGCTAATATCGCGCATCGAAAAGCAAAGCAGCAAAACACGGATATATGTATATATGATGCCTCAATGATCCAGGAAGGTATAAATATCAAAAACATTGAAATCAGAATGGAAGCCGCACTCAACAACGGTGAGTTTCAGTTGTTTTTACAACGCAAATGGGATTTGATTGACGAAACCCCGGTAGGTGCAGAAGCTTTGGCTCGTTGGAAATATGACGGAAAATCATATAAACAGCCCAATGAATTCATCCCAGTGTTTGAACAAAACGGTTTTATCACAAAGCTCGATATGTACATCTTTGAAGAAGTGTGCCGCTATCTCAGGATGCTGATCGAGCACAAACAGGAACCCTTCCGTATATCCGTAAACTTTTCTCGTAAGCATCTGTACAACAAAAACTTAGTATCCGAGCTATGCGACATTGCGGACAGATATCATATCCCGCATGATTTGCTTGAAATCGAGATCACCGAAACCACAGTCATGAACAACCAACAGGCACTAATCGACCTGATATCAGAACTGCACGGCATGGGCTTTCATATGTCCATGGACGACTTCGGCACCGGCTATTCGTCGCTTGGGCTTTTGAGGAGCCTTCCTGTGAATGTATTAAAACTCGATCGAAGCTTTTTTATTGATAACAACGATACAGAGCGTACACATATCGTGCTGTCCAATGTTATTAAAATGTCTAAAGAACTCGGTATTAAGACTGTCGCCGAAGGTATAGAGCTAAGAGAACATGTTGATTATCTAAGAGAAATCGGTTGCGATATGGTTCAAGGGTTTTATTATTCAAGGCCAATGCCCGCCCATGAGCTCGAGTAGCGCTCTATCAATTCAATCCCTCGCGTATATGGGTCGTCCGTCAACGAATGTATATAAAACACACGCAGCCGCCTCGTAACCGTTATGCATAGAAAACTTTGCGCGTGATGCAAATTCTGAGGCCTTTATCCTATACCCGTTTTGTGTATCTACAACAAAGAAGTCTGCATCAGCACCGACCTCAATATGCCCCTTACCTGCAAGGGCTAATATCCTCGCCGGTGTCTCAGACATCTTTTGTACGAGCTGCGGTAGCGTCAAAAGCCCCGTCTTTACAAGCTCTGTATAGCTTATAGCAAACAGTGACTCTATCGATGATATCCCAAATGACGCATTATCGAACTCCACCCTTTTACTCTCAATAGAATCTGGCGCGTGCCCGCTTGCGATCACATCGATCGTACCGTCCGCGATGCCATATCTCACAGCCTCGAGATCACGACGCGTACGTAGCGGCGGTTTTATTTTCGCAAATGTGTTAAAGGTTTCGGCAACGTCTTCTGTCAGTGAAAAATACTGCGGTGAGGTGTCGCATGTGACGTTCACGCCCTCACGTTTAGCGGCACGTATCATACTGACGGAATGCTCCGTACTCACAGCGTTTATATGCAGCCGTGCCTTTGTATGCCGCGCCAATATCAGGTTGCGTGCGACGATGATCTCCTCTGCCTCACGCGGTATTCCAGTCAGCCCTGTCCGTAAAGACAGATACCCCATATTCACAACCCCGCCGTTCGACAGATTGCAATCCTCGCAGATCGTCATTACTGGCAGGTCAAACATCCTACTGTAAAGCATTATGTTTCGCAGCAGGTTTGCGTCCTGTACACAACGTCCCCCATCTGATACAGCTACAATACCCGCACGTTTCATTTCGCCTATCTCGGATATCTCCGCACCCTCGGCGTTTCTCGTCATGCTGCCGCATGGGAATATATGCACAAGGGATTCCTCATTGCTCTTGGCCGACACATAATGCACGACCGTCTTATTATCTATCACGGGACGCATATCCGGATGACAGAGTATCGACGTAACACCGGTTTTAGCAGCCGCCTTCGATACACTCTTGATATCCTCTTTGCTCTCATAATCCGGATCGCTGACACGGCAATGCATATCGATAAGCCCGGGTAGCAATGCCTTACCCTCAATATCCACAACATCGGCGTTTCTCGCATATGCAGCGTCTATAGAAGGTGAAATCTCCGTGATGATACCGTCGGCAGATAACACGTCATAGACACACGCATTGCCGTCTTTGCCGTACAGCGTGGCGTTTTTGATCAACAGCTTCATACATTGATACCCCCTCTCATACTCATCAGATATAGCAGTGCCATTCGTATGGCCACACCGTTAGCAATCTGATCCTCCACGAGGCACTGCTTTGAATCGATAACACCCGATGATATTTCAACGCCCCTATTGATCGGACCCGGATGCATCACGATCGCGTCCGGCTTAGCGAGCCTTAATATCTCCTCATCAATCTTAAAGAAATCTCTGTATTCATAAAAAGATGGCAGTAGTCCTTTGTAAGCGTTTTCCTGCTGCAAGCGCGTGACCATGATCACATCCGCGTCTTTTACGGCCTCTCTTATGTCGTACACGATCCGTGGCCCAAAGCCTTCCCATTCATCAGGAACTAACGACGGAGGGCCCGATAGCGTAAGCTCAGTCTTGAGCTTTAGCAGTGCAAAGATATTACTCCTGCTCACGCGGCTATGTGAGATGTCTCCGATGATAGCAACCTTTAATCCTTCAAAGCTCCCCTTTTGCATCTTTATAGTCATCAGGTCTAATAAACTCTGGCTCGGGTTCTCATTAAAGCCATCACCCGCGTTTATAACACCGGCAGATACATTCTCAGCCAATAGTTTAGCACTGCCGGACATCGGATGCCTGAGCACGATAAAGTCCCCGCCCATCTGATCGATGATCTGCCCGACCTCCGTTAGCTTTGTGACAGTCTTTGTCTCTGTGCTCATCGTCATATCCACAACGCTCGCACTCAAGTACTGTGCGGCCAGGTCATATGATAGCTTTGTACGTGAGCTCTTTTCATAAAACAGCAAAATCACAGAACGCCCTTGCAGATGCGGTACCTTCTTATTCTTTTGAGTCAATACGAGCTTCATGGTCTCTGCTGTATTTAATATAAACAGGATGTCCTCTGAAGACAGCTCCTTTATGCTGATAAAATCCTTTTTAAAGATCATCCGTTTCCCCCAACCCTTTCCAGCGCATCGGTAAAATACCCCGGCAGCTCTGCGTTAAATTCCATATACCGTCTATCCGCGGGATGCTCAAATCCCAATATCATCGCATGCAATATCTGTCCATTTGTCTGAAACGGCTGTTTCTGCGGTCCATATACTATATCGCCCAGTAGCGGATAGCCCTTATATGCCATATGCACCCTTATCTGATGTGTGCGCCCGGTACGAAGCCTCGCCTCAAAATGCGTGTACTTGTGCATACGCTCCAGCACCGTCACAGTTGTATAGGCTTCTTTGACACCAGCCGGCAACGCCGCCGCGCGAGCCCCTGCATACGTCGGATATACCGCACGCTTCTTGCGATCCTTCGGATGCCGCCCTATTGGCATGTCTATTACAAGCTCATCCTGCTTTATAACGTAAAACGCTATACCGTGATACACGCGGTTGATACTGTGCAGCTGAAACTGCTCGGATAGCGACAGATGTGCTTCGTTTGTCTTTGCGACTACAATGAGACCCGAGGTATCCATGTCAATTCGATGTACGATACCCGGACGCAGCACGCCGTTAATCCCCGACAGGCTATCTTTACAACGAAACATCAATGCGTTCACAAGCGTGCCCGTATAATGACCGGCTGCCGGATGCACAACCATACCGCGCGGTTTGTTTACTACAATGAGGTGCTTGTCTTCATAACGGATATCGAGAGGTATATCCTCCGCGAGGATCTGAGGCTCCTCAAGTTCCGGCATCTCGATCTCTACTACATCCCCGGGTTTTAGAGCATATTTACTCTTGACGTTTTTGCCGTTTACCGTAATCTGACCAGTTTCGATTAATTGTTGAGCCATGCTACGCGAGATATGTATACTCTCCGAAAAGGGATATCCCGCAACTGTCGAGTCCACACGCGTCCCCGCCTCCTCCGGCGAGATAGTAAAGCCATACCTCATAGAGACTTCTCTTCCTTAGTTGGAGTCGTGTCGAGCATCATGATGATCGCAAATAATATCGATCCTGTAACGAGGTAAATATCAGCCATGTTAAACACCGGGAAATCTATCAGAGAAAAGTAAAAGAAATCCACGACAGACCCCCTAATCAGACGATCAATAAAGTTACCTACAGCGCCTGCGGCTATCTGAAACATCATAAAACGCATAAGCCTGTTGTACTTGGTCTGAGGCAAGCGGCGGTATATATAAGGTAGCGCTGCAAGTATCAGAACGGTGAGCACAACAAAAAACCACCGTGCGCCTTGAAACATACCAAAGGCGGCCCCGGTGTTTTCCACGTAGGACAGATCAAAAACCCCTTTGATAAGAGGTACCGAACCGATAGGCTTTAGATATACTGTTGCAAGATACTTGGTCAGACGATCTATCACAAGCAATATTACGGCATACAAAACTCCAAAAATCATATACACAACCCCTCGAAGCATTCATAAATTTTTACCATATTACCAACGCGGGCGCATTGTGTCAAATATCACAGGTACAGCATACATATAAGGAAACAAATACTGCGCCGCAGATGGAGGTTAGCATGGCAAATCTTGGGAGGATGCAGGTAGGTGCATATGATAGAGATATAGGAAGACCGCTTCCGAACGCGAAGGTAATGATATTTGACCCTGTAGACAACAGGGAAGTGGAGGAGCTGATAACAGATGAATCGGGACAAACGCTATATGCCAATCTGGACTGTCCGCCGATGGAATACTCTCTGGAACCCGAAGCGCCAAAGCCCTATGCTGAATATACTGTTGTGGTGCAAGCCGAGGGATACGAGCCATACTCAGCGCAAGGCGTAGAGATATTTGACGGAACACTATGCTATCAACAGGCTAATCTCATTCGCACAAACTCCCCCGCAAATCTGCCCGAACAAATATTGATACCGGAGCACACATTATGGGGGATATATCCGCCAAAGATACCCGAGGATCCTGTAAAGCCCATCAACCCTGAAACAGGCTATGTGGTACTCGACAAGCCCGTAATACCCGAAACGATCGTAGTACATAACGGTTCACCTGACGATAACTCCGCCAAAAATTATTATGTTCCGTTTAAGGACTATATAAAGAACGTGGCATGCTGTGAGATTTACGCCACATGGCCTGAGAACACGCTACGAGCAAACATCCTTGCGATCATTTCATTCACGTTGAATCGTGTCTACACCGAATGGTACAGAAACAAGGGGAAAAACTTCACTATTACGAATAATACCGCCTACGACCAAGCCTTTTCGTATGGCCGCAATATATTTACGGAGATATCGGAGGTTGTGGATAGCATATTTAATACATATATCGCAAAGCCCGATGTCAAGCAGCCATTGTTCACGCAATACTGTGACGGTCAGCGTTCCACTTGCCCAAACTGGCTATCGCAATGGGGTAGCAAAAACCTCGGGGACCAAGGCCTCGATGCAGTCGCGATACTAAAGAATTACTATGGTCCTGATGTGTATCTCTCACAGGCCGAAAAGGTTGCAGGCATACCGATGTCATATCCGGGTACACCACTACAGGTAGGCTCGACGGGTCAAGATGTACGCACTATACAACAGCAACTAAATACGATATCAAACAACTACCCCGCTATTAAAAAGGTTAAGGTAGACGGTACCTTCGGGAATGAAACCCTTTCGGCTGTTGAAACCTTCCAAGGCATATTTAAATTGCCTACATCCGGCATCGTAGACTTCGCAACGTGGTATAAGATATCAGAGATATATGTTGCGGTCACAAAGATCGCCGAGCTTGTCTAAGCGTCGAGCACAAACTACAAAAACCACGGATTTTCTCCGTGGTTTTCTTGTTTTCGAGCCCAGTGCGAACGAAAGTTCCGTATATACACTTGAACTATTCCATGTATAATGGTTAAAAGTGGTGATGAGTAGTGTAATGTGGAAAAAATCAACTCTAAAGCGCTTTATCCACTACTAAACAGGAAGTGAGCGATGTGTTTCGCGGTCAGGTTTCACACAGCATGGATTCGAAGTTTCGGCTGATAATGCCCTCCAAATTCCGCGATGAGTTAGGAGAGCGCTTCATCATGACCCGCGGACTGGACAAATGCATCCTCGTATACACTTTGGAAAAATGGGAGAGCATAGAGCAAAAGGTTTCCCAAATGCCCATGACCGATGCGGATGTACGAAAGTTCATGCGCTACTTCATAGGTGGTGCCGCTGAGTGCGAGCCCGATAGCCAAGGCCGCTTCCTCGTACCCGCTAACCTGCGCGAGCACGCAAGCTTAGTAAAGGATGTCATATCCGTAGGCTTGACCGATCGCATCGAGGTCTGGAGCAAGGAGGTCTGGGATAGCTACGATATCAGTAATATCCAGAT
The DNA here is from genome assembly GCA_964446745.1 of uncultured Defluviitaleaceae bacterium. GTDB lineage: Bacteria > Bacillota > Clostridia > Lachnospirales > WQUN01 > CAYURR01. Next base: position 20,196 of record CAYURR010000031.1, read on the forward strand.
AGACAACTCCACAGCGGAAAAGATGCAATTGCTCGGAGGTATTTAATGCGTTACCTGCATCACGAACCCGTAATGCCCAATGAATGTATAAACGGCCTAAACATTAAACCTGATGGTATATATGTCGACTGCACGATGGGTGGAGCCGGACACAGTAGCCTTATAGCTGAAAGACTTAGTTCAGGCATGCTCATAGCGATAGACCGCGATGACGAAGCCATCCAAAACGGACAAGCTGTGTTGGGCAAATATGGTGAACACGTCACGATAGTGAATGACAACTTTTCGAACATCAAGAACATACTAGACAATCTCGGACTATATGAAGCACAGATAGACGGCTTTCTGCTAGACCTCGGCGTTTCCTCACATCAACTGGACTCCCCGGAGCGCGGATTTTCTTATATCACTGATGCTGCGCTCGACATGCGCATGGACGCGACACAAAAAGTAACCGCCTACGATATCGTAAACGGTTACTCGGACAAAGAGCTTGCTGATATATTCTTTAAATACGGCGAAGAAAGATTTTCACGCCAGATTGCAAAGGCGATTATCAGAAACAGAGCAAACACACCGATAAAGACCACAATTGAGTTACGTGGTATCATCGAATCCGCGTTGCCGCCCGCAGCACGACACGCAACAAAGCATCCGTCAAAACGCTGCTTTCAAGCCATACGCATAGCGGTAAACGATGAGCTGTCGATACTTGAAAAAGCAATCGAAACCATGATTGACCGATTGAAATTCGGCGGACGCATCTGCGTCATTACGTTCCACTCACTCGAGGATCGGATCATCAAAGAAAGCTTTTTACGGGCCGCAAAACCTTGTACATGCCCTCCGGATTTTCCGGTATGTGTATGCAAAAAGGTTCCGAAGCTCCAGATCATAACACGCAAACCCACACTACCCACGCAAGAAGAACTCGACAGAAACAGCCGCAGTCAAAGCGCAAAGCTACGTATCGGCCAAAAGATTTAAGATGC
>CAYURR010000032.1:0-20539 GCA_964446745.1 uncultured Defluviitaleaceae bacterium
CTGGAACTGTATTTACAAACTCTGCGGGCATACAACTGGATCCTGCTGCCGAAAAGACCACTGTAGTATTGATGGCCGATACAGTGCTTGAGGAAAACCAACAGGGCATTGATAACGTCATACGAGCGTCAAGCCTAACAAAGGATATGAAATACGTGACCGTATACCTAAATCTGGTCGATCACGAGGACGGAAATATCATCGTACAGGCCGACAAGCCCGTAACGGTGCTGTGTCCGTATCCGCCCCGCACAAACAAGTATCATGACTTCGCGGTATTGCACTTTGAGGAGGTAAAGCGTGGTGTAGGACAGACCCCGACATATGATCCGGTCGTTTTATCACCCGTAAAGATGGACAACGCCATCGCGTTCACGGTAAACAGCTTCAGCCCATTCGCGATAGCCTATTCAACCACCGCGAATATGCCCCCGACACCCTCACCAAACCCTACATCCATGCCATATCCTCCCTACCCTCCGGGACCTCCGTATCCGTCCAATGCGCCGTCTACGCAAGCACCCGGTACAGCTCCATCAAGCACAGCCTCACCGGGCACGGTCATAGGCAACACAAATACCGAACGTGCGGATATCGTACAAGTGCCCCATAACCGTATCCCTGGTAGGCATCCGGCTTATATGATCGGCTATCCCGAACGAACCTTTAAGGCACAGGGCAATATGACCCGCGCGGAGGCCGCGCTCATGTTTGCGCGTATAGGTGGCATGGACTTGACAGCGGATTACTCATCGACATTCCGTGATGTGCGCCCCGGGCTCTGGTACTCAAGTGCGATCGGTTTTCTACAGCAGCGCGGCATCATAGACAGGGTTTCAGAGTTCTTTCGTCCCGGCGATGCAATCACACGCGCCGAGTTCGCAGCGCTCGCGACTACCTTTGACGGTTTGAGTGGTGAGGCGACGGATGTCTTTAGCGATGTACCAAAGAACCATTGGGCAGCCGACGAAATCTCGTTGGCCGTCGAAAGGGGTTGGATACAAGGTTACGGTGACGGAACCTTTAAGCCCGACAGGTATATCACACGCGCTGAGGTGGTCACATTTGTTAATCATGTATTGGCACGACGCGGAGACGTGCTGTTTATAGACAGCAACGACGGTATTATACGTTTCACGGATTTATTTAAGGATTTCTGGGCTTATTACGACATCATGGAGGCTGTAAACGATCACAACTATATCCTTCATGAGCACGAGCACGAAGACGAAACCTGGACGGAATTGCTAATACCGGGCTATCTCGGCCATACCTCAAACCGACAGGCCGATGCGCCGGTACCCCAACAGGCAACCTCTATGACCGAGTAGCTCCTACCCGTGTATTCCTCCAAAATACCCTCAAAGAAGCCCTCGTCAGCTTTTTGTGGTCTGGGCCGAGAAAGCGGCGAAGTCGAGATTACCCACCCTTGACAAATGCGACTATGCGTGATAGAGTACAGACGTTTCTTGGAAAAATTCCAAAAATTTAACACGTTGATAATTACAGGAGATTAATCATGAATACATCAAATCTCAGTTCAAACACCATTATAATTACAGGCTGCGCTATCATAATTGATAGTGCTATTTGGCGTTGTGCTGATTAGGGTATTTATGGTCCTTAAAAAAGACTGAACCCCTTGCGGCAAACGCCGTAAGGGGTTTTTATGTATAGGGGGTCAGCAAAGGAGGAATAGGCAGATGTTTAAGACATACATAACGACGATGCAAGACAAATCCGGCGCATTCCTGCGTGCGAGCAAGATCATAGCTCACAACGGCGGCAACATCGTACGAGTGAGCTATAACAAGGCCGTCGACATCCATACGCTGTTCATAGACGTGGAAGCCGACGAAGCTCGGTTGGATGCAATCACCGCACAGCTTGAGCATTTTGGTTATCTGACACATGACGAGCAGCAGATGACTGTGTTGCTTGTGGAGTTCAAGCTACCGGACAGACCCGGGGCCGTCACGCCGGTGCTTGAGATACTAAGCCGTCACAAAATCAATATCTCATACATGAGCTCGCAGGCTAACGGTTCGGCATATCAAAACTTCAAGATGGGGCTTTTGATCGATGATCCGAGTATCATCCGCAGGTTGCTCGTCGAGGTTTCGAAGATCTGCGACGTGCGGATATTGGACTATGACGCTACGGAGAAGCACCTCGATAACACGGTGTTCTATCTCGGCTTTTCGAACGAGATACGTAGGCTGCTGTCTCTGACTCAGGATCAGACCAACGATATTATCGTCAATTCAAATCGTATCATGCAGATGCTCGACGAGCGTGGCGAGGAGCCGTTTAAGACCTTTGACTATATCAAGCGTTTCGCGGAGTTTACCGTGCATCACGCAGGTGAAGCGTATAATCCTATCATATCCCAACGCCGCCTCACGACGGATGTCATCATGACCTGGATACAACCACCCTGCGGCAGCAACAGCTATATCCTCGAGTACAAAGGCGACGAGCTGTTGTTTGTGGATTGCGGATTTGCGTATTATAAGGACGAAAGCCTCGCGGTTTATTCGGAGATCTATCCGAATTTCTTATCACGTAAAAAGAGTCTGATTCTTACGCACTCGGACATCGATCACTGCGGATGCACGGATCTGTTTGACACGGTATATGTAAACCGCAGCTGCTATGAAAACTTTAAGCTCGAAAACGAGGGAGGCGACAGCTTTCGCGAGCAGAACCCTGCACACGCACCGCATTACCGCATCAGCCGGATTATCTCAGGCTACAAACCACCCGATATGCAGTTGCTTCGGACTGTCAACAGCACAGATCCCGATCCCGAGCGCCCCCTGTCGTTTATCGGGACGTTCACGTTCGGCGACATGGGTTTTAACCTCTACGAGGGAAACGGTGGGCATGTCAGGGGCGAAATGATCCTAGTAGACGACGAACACAGGATCGCATTCACGGGCGATAACTTTGTAAACATCGCGGGCTTTTCACCCGAACAGGCCGCGTTTAACAAGCTCTCACCATATCTGATGACGAGTGTAAACGTAGACTCGTCAAAAGCCACTATCATCCGCAAGGCCATCATGCAATACAAGGACTACCTGCTATGCCCCGCTCATGGAGATATATTGTTTAATATATCTCCATGAGCGGGGATACAGGGGACTTAAAAAATACACCACAAATTTACACATGAGGAGGATCATATGGAGAATTATCTGTCATCAACACTGGAACGTTTGAAGGGTTTGCGCTGCGAGCTGGACATCAGCGTGGAGGAAATGGCGCATGTTACGGGTGTCACGGTGGATGAGTATCTGCAGGTCGAAAACGGGGAAACAGACCTCGGCTTTACGTTTTTGTTTAAATGCGCCAACCGCTTCGGCGTGGATATCTCGTCGATCGTCACGGGTAACGAACCGCGCCTCGCAAGCTATACGCTATCGCGAAATGGCGAGGGTATGCCAATCAAGCGTCGCGAGGGCTTTGAATATACGCATATCGCATACCTACTCAAGGATCGTCTCGCGGAGCCGTTTATCGTGACTGCAAAATATTCAAAGACACTCGAGCTCGCGCCGGTCGCTTTGTCCTCACATGGTGGCCAAGAGTTGAACTACGTACTCGACGGTACATTGAAGGTGCAGATAGAGGGCCATACGGAGATCTTAAAACCCGGCGACAGCATGTTCTATGACGGGCACAAGCCGCACGGTATGGTCGCGCTCGGCGGCGAGGACTGTCGCTTTATCTCCGTGGTCATAAAGGGCAAGGCTGACGATGACAGCGTGTTGGAACCTACCCCCGCGGCCTTGCACAATCCGCTCGCACAGCAGCCCGACGACCGGCTATATAAACGCTATGTTAATGAAACCTTGGACGAAAATGGCTACTTGAAGGACATCGCGTTTAACGTTCCCGATGATTTCAACTTCGGCTTTGACTGCGTGGACGCGGTGGCTAAGAAGAACCCCGACAAGCTCGCAATGCTTTGGGTGTCGGGGAGCGGCGAGGAGCGCCGTTTTACATTCGGCGACATGAAGCGCTATTCGGACAAGACCGCCAACTATTTCCGCAGCATGGGCATCGGCAAGGGCGACAAGGTCATGATCGTATTGAGGAGACATTATCAGTTCTGGTTCGCATTGACCGCGTTGCATAAGCTCGGCGCGGTAGCCATCCCAGCTACGGATCAGCTCATGGAAAAGGATTTTGTATACCGCTTTAATTTGGCTGAGGTCAAGGCGATCGTTTGCACAGGCTATGGCCATGCCGCCGAGATGGCAGAAGCGGCGTTGCCACAGTGCCCGACCGTTCAGATCAAGATGATGGCAAACGGCACGCGCGACGGCTGGGACAATTTCGACGCGGGTGTCGAGCGCGCGAGCGAGGTACTCGAACGCGTGGACACAAAGGCTAACGATATCGTGCTGATGTTCTTTTCGTCTGGCACGACCGGCTATCCGAAGATCGTACAGCATACGGCGACCTACGCCATAGGCCACGTCGTCACGGCCAAATGGTGGCACAACGTGGACCCCGATGGGATACATTTCACGGTATCCGACACAGGCTGGGGCAAGGCTCTCTGGGGCAAGTATTACGGCCAATGGCTCTGTGAGGCCGCAATATTTACCTGCGACTTTGAACGCTTCAATCCCGTCGACATACTGCCTATGTTCAAAAAATATAACATCACGACCTTCTGCGCGCCGCCTACGATATTCCGCTTCTTCATCAAGGAGGACCTCACGCGCTACGACCTCTCGAGCCTCAAATACGCCTGTATCGCAGGCGAGGCCTTAAATCCCGAGGTCTACAGCCAATTCTTGGCCGCAACGGGTATCAAGCTCATGGAGGGATTCGGTCAGACCGAAACAACGCTTACAATCTTTAACCCACTCGGCTCACAGCCAAAGCCCGGCTCTATGGGTATCCCCTCTCCGGCTTATGATGTGAGGCTGCTCGATGCAGACGGCAACCCGATTAAACACGGTGATGTCGGCGAGATATGCATCTGCACAAAGGGCGGCAAGCCCTTCGGTATGTTCACGGGCTATTACCGCGACGCGGACAAGACGAACGAGGTCTGGCACGACGACATCTATCACACGGGCGACACCGCATGGCAGGATGAGGACGGCTACTACTGGTATGTAGGCCGTACAGACGACCTGATCAAATCCAGCGGATACCGCATCGGGCCGTTTGAGATCGAGAGCGTGCTGATGGAGATGCCATGCGTGGTAGAATGTGCGGTCACAGGCGTACCCGACCCGACCGGCGAACGCGGCCAGCTCGTAAAGGCCACGATCGTACTCGCGAGAGGTTACGAGGCATCGGATGCACTCAAAAAGGAGATACAGGACTACGTCAAGCATCATACCGCTCCGTATAAGTACCCGCGCGTCGTGGAGTTTGTGGAGAGCCTGCCAAAGACTATAAGCGGTAAGATAAGACGTGTAGAGATAAGAGAAGAGGATAAGAACAAGTAACATCTCCTATCCCCCTCTCATACAATACAAGTAAACACATTGTATGAGAGGGTTTTTTCATGGATAAAAATACAAACTACCGGCTGACACCAGCGATAATGTTAAAAGCCATGCAAGGTGAATACGATGCGATCGCTTATTATAAACAGCTCTCGGAGCTTGCGCCGAACGAGGAATTCAAGCGAATGATCGCACATTTTGCCGAGGATGAGGCGACGCATCTGGAGATGAGCACGCAGCTGTATACCCGCCTCTTCAAGAATCGCCCGCAGCTCGAGCAACAAAAAACCCCTACCATCGTGAATTTCGAGGAGGGGTTAAAGCAGGCCTTTCATGACGAGACGGATGCGTATGAGACGTATAGAAACATCTATCTAGACAATATGAGCCCCGCTGTAAGAAACCTATATTTTAAAACCATGACCGACGAAAACGAGCACGCGCTCAAGATCGTCTATATGCTCACAACCATGCCGTCATATGCCACTATGAACCCGTGAGGTTCCATATAGGCCTCGATCTCGTCATGGCTCATCTGCCCGTTATGCGAAAAATGCGTAGAGACATAGACAGTATTTTCGTGTACACAGCCGCGTGCCTTTAATGTTTCCCTGACCTCAAGGTTATCCTCAAGCCCCATATGATTCGTGCCCTCTTTAAACCTCAGACAGGTGCAGTCCATACTCACCATGTCTATTTTTTTGCCCGAGACTGTGCCATCGGCCGATCCGTTTGTGTGCCGCTCTAGGAACTCCCATGTGGCTTCAGGGAAATATCCCGTATCATTGCCGTATAACAGAGTCTTCTCCGGGGTCTCGATCAGGTAGATAAAACATTTTTCAGTCTTTGCGTGCGCGGCGAGCATGGCCGTGACATTGTAGTTACCTATCTTTACCGTTTCGAATTCGGTCAGTTCTGTACAGTCAACCACGCCATACATACCATGTTCGGGATCAGGCTTGCCGCCGTTTGTTTTATATACAGTATCAAACTTTTTCACGAGCGCATCGTTTCCGTATAGATGCAGTACGCCCTTTACATCGTTTGCGAACCACTTGTAACGCATCTCGAGCTCTTCTATGTACAGATGATCCTGATGGGTATGTGTTATCAGCAGATGATTGATCGCGGGCAGGTCAAATCCTCTGTACAGCATGTGCATGTATGTGTCCGCCGGGAAGTCCACGAGCAGGTCGTCGTTAACAAGCACCTGCGAGCGTGTGCGTATGTTCTTACCGCCGAGGGCCTGCGCTTTTTTACAGCTCTCGCAATTACAAAACAATGCAGGCCATCCCTCCGCAGCAGCCGTGCCCATGTACTTTATCGTCATTGTATTATCCATATAATCCTCCCTGGCAAGTTTTCGTGCATTATATCATATATCCGCATCGCGCTGAACCATTGCATTGGAACTATTCAGATAATGTGATACAATCTGACATAATCATACGACATAATACACAGGAGGAACATCATGAACGAAAAGGATCTGAGCATCTCAGATATGATGCACATGCAAAATGTTCTATTCGACAAATATAAGAATGTCTGGAACCCGATGAGCCCGGAGTTCGGCCCCACGAGTTTATTATGGATGATCGGCGAGATCGGCGAGGTCATAGACATCATCAAGAAAAAGCCGCAGGACGACATCACGGGTGACACACAGATCCGCAAAGACTTTATCGAGGAGATGGCGGACGTGTTGATGTACTTCTTTGACGTGTGTATTAAATACGGCGTAACCGCGGAGGAATTTTCCGAGGTCTATCTAAAGAAGCACCGCTATAACCTAATCAGGGAATACAACGGGGATAAATAGACAAATATGTAGCTTATTGCAAAAGATTCCTATATAGATTACAATGATGCCGCAACCTATTCCATGGAAGGGAATGACAAAAATGTCAGTTGAAATGGGTAACACAACTAACGTTGCATCATCCACGCAGTATGCAAAAAGCAACACGACCACCAACGCGTCCTCAAAGGAAGCGGATACGAAGAGCAGCACCACGGCTCCCCCCGCAGCAAGCAAGTCCGGCAATGACACCTACGAAACGACGCGAGGTAGTGACAGCGACAATTCATCCGTCGGTATCGGTAAGGGTGTAGACCCCGCGCAGGTACAGAAGATGATAAAAGAAAGCGAGAAGCAGGTAGAGAGCTTTCGCAAGCTGATCGAGGGTCTGATCACAAAGCAGGGCCGAACCGTACAGGATGTGCTGAGTGCAATCGACAACGGCGAAGAGGTAATCGTCCCCGTCGACGAGGCAACGCGCAAAAAAGCGCAAGAGGACATCAGCGAAGACGGCTACTACGGCGTAAAGAAGACCACGGAACGTATCATGGACTTCGCCAAGGCATTAGCAGGCGGCGAAAACAGCAAGATCGACATGCTCCGAAAGGCCGTACAAGACGGCTTCGAGGGTGCCAAGCGGCAGCTGGGCGGCGACGAATTGCCCCAGATCAGCAAGGACACCTACGACGCGGTCATGAAGGAATTTGATATATGGCAGGGCAAGCAATAGTAAAAGGGTTGTAGTATAAGGGAAGATTTACCACGGATTTACACGTATAAAAGCAGATCAGTGTAGATCCGTGGTATTATTTTGCCTTTTTACAACCCATGGTGAGCTTGAACATCATTCGTAGTGTCTTAACAATTCACTTCCCATAATGTGCTACAAATATAATCGCGGATATCTATCCACCATAATATCACATCTTAAGCATTATTCATTATGTATTGGAGAGTGAATTCATGACGCGAAACCATTTCAAGCTCATTACGACGTTTTTTATCATCGGGGCCGTATGCCTTACTGCCGGGTTTTGTTGCCCAAATAAAGAAAGTGCCGCAACTGATAATAACATCGGCGGCACCGGAACATATTTTATACAAAGCAACTTACTAAAAAAGGCCATGGACTATCTGGGCGTAGACAGCCCTGACAAGGCCGTAGCGGTATGGTCCGAAGGGCTCAAACAACGAAACGGAGCCATGCAATACAGCGTAATGACCAAGGAACTGAAGGCCGTCTACGCAAAGGATCTGGAAAATGGCCATGAAAACTGGGTAACAGGTGTATCGAGCCCATGGGTAGAGGGGTATACGATACTCAATAAAGATAAATCACACAATGCGCACATCTACAACATCAAATATAACACCGCCACATCCGCGGGGCCGTTTGATCCGTTTTATGTCAAGCTCACTGTAGTAAGAGACGGGGATTTTTGGCGCATATCAGAGGTAAACGGCGACCAGGCCTCGACGGCCTATACAGGATTTACCGATCAATCGGCGACTGTTTCATAAGGCCAATCGATGATACCGCCGAAATCGTAAACTTGAGTGTATCCCATATCGATCAGCACATCCGAGGCGGCCTTGCTGCGCCGCCCGCTACGGCAATAGATGAGTATGACCGCGTCCTTGTCCGGTAGCTCAGCCTCGGCCCTTTCGGCGATCTCGTTATCCGGTATCAGTACAGAGCCGTCGATGCGTTTCTCTTTATATTCTTCATCGGTACGAACGTCCAGCAACACTGCATCGGCGTTCTCATCGATGATTTTTTTTGCCTCATCGGCTGTGATCTTACGATATATAGGTTTACCCGCACCTGATTTGCTGCCGTCCGGCTCTTCCGTGGGCGCAGCCGTCGTTTCCTTGCTTGACGGTTTCGCTGCACAGCCTGCCATCGCCATTGCGAAGCACAGGCTCATACATACCCACGAAATAATCCTGATTATACGTTTAGTTTTCATATTCACTCCATAAAAATTAAAAGCTGTATTTAACATAACACTCATGCTTTTGTGTGACCAAATTACATGCGTTCATCTTTTCGATAAATATATCAGGGTCAGCGTGCGCGGGTTTAAACATGCCATAATGCATAGGTATAGTCACCTTCGCATTTATTTCCTTTGAGAACCTCACCGCGTCATCGATGTTCATGTTATCGCCTACACCGTTTATGCATACAAACATCATGTCTATATCCTTTGGCACCGACTTTATTACCGCGTCGTTGTATAACGTATCGCCCGTCACATAGATGCGAAAGCCCTCATGCTCAATAACAATCCCCACCGCATGCTCATCGGTATGCTCAGCCTTGACCGCTTTGAACAATACACTGTTTAGAGTAACAGATGTGCCCGGGGAAAATAGTACCATGTTATGTTGAACGGGCGCAAACTCCGAGATTAATTTGTATGAATTACGCGGTGCCAATATATGGGCCTTTTTTTCCATGTTCAGCATGGGTTTCAATGTATCTGGATCCGTATGGTCCAAATGGTCGTGTGTGCAAATAACAACATCCGGCTCTATTGTGATAAAGCTTTCGTCTATCGGTTGCATACGCTTGTACGCATTATCACATGCTTCTACGCTGTTTGACAGATATGGATCTATTACTATCTTAGTATTATCTATTTCAATCAAATATCCCGCTTGTCCAATCCACGAATAATGTCTCATCCCGAGCCCTCCGTTTCACTTTGTCAAGGTCATCTTGATTGCAGCCAACCTATACACGGTATCTTCTGCCATACATGTCTGCCAGTCCCCGGCTGTCAGTATCATCATCGAGCACTCGTTTTCGTCCCCTGTAATTGTTTCGGAAATGATGCTCGGCGTATAAAACCCGTAACCGTTGTATTCGCATTCGTAAAACTCTGTCCACGGTCCCCATGGCTTTTCTGCTTCATAGAATTTAAAGCATGTCTTAGACGTATCAAAGTTCGTTGAATACGGCTCCGGATAATATGCCTGTGTCATGATATATCGCTTCATTTGCGGAATGTACTGCGCACCCGCCATACTGAGCTTATACGAATCGCTCAACACAGCCCTCTTTCTCATCGGGTCCGATGTCCATTCGGGCGCATCCGGATAGTCCTTACAGTAGAATTCCCAATCATTTACATTGAGCATGCCGAATTTATCGCGCGGCACCCTCGCCAAAAACATCGAGCTGCCGTTATTCCAAAAGCCCTCATTTGTCATGAGGTAAACATGTTTATCCGCGCCATCCGGGAGCTCGTTTACCTCGCACTCGGTATACTTTACAAAGCACGGGACAGAAAGCTCCGTGCCCGGAAACATTGGCTCGTAGTAACAAGCATCCTCTGTCTTTGACCAGGTTTCACCCATATCCTCGCTCTTGATGATGCTCGATTTGATTGCGTCCTGCCGATACTTCGTATGCGCCTTCATCTCGCTGTGGCGGCTGACTGACATGTACAATGCCCCGTCTATCCATTGTATATCGTTAGCCTTCCACATACGCCGGATACTATCCTCGTCAAACTTATATGTCCCCCAAGCGCCGAAGTCATATGGGTGCTGCCGCATCGTACAAAAGGTTTCCCCTTTTAGCCCGTCCGCTCTTGTCATGTCCCCGCTCAGCCGGTGCAATGCCATATTGCTGCCATACTTGCCGCATCCCTCGTGCCAGCCTTTGGTATCGCATGATATGCTTATGATCCCGCCGTCGCCGGCCTTTGTGCTAAACCATGTATCCCCGAATGTTTCATTATATAAATGCGGTTCGCTTAACGTTGCCTTCAAGTTGCTGTGCATTGTGAGCCCTCCTCTATATGACCAGTGTCATTCCCATGGATGCAATACGGTCTTTATTAAACTGCTTTCCCTGCGATCAATCATCGCAAACGCTTCATGTATACGTTCCAATGGCATCGTATGTGTGACCATATCCTTTAGATTGACCGATTTATTCTCGACCATTTTGACCAAAGGCGACCACACATGCGGATATCCTGTTACACCATGGATATGAACTTGATTTAATATTATCTGCTCCACCGGAAACGACAAACGCATATCCTTTTCCGGTAGTCCATAGAGGATCACATTGCCGTCCCTCGCGCAGGTAAATACCGCAGCCATGATCATCTCGGGTACGCCGGTAGCCTCTATAACCGTTTGCGCCTTGCCCTTTGTCTGATCCGTTATCCGTTTATATAATGCCTCGCCTGTCAAGCCGCTACTGTTTATCACCGTATCCGCTCCGAAGTATTTAGCTTTAGCAAGCTTACTATCACTGCGTCCTACAACGATAACCTCTCCCGCGCCCATAGCCTTTGCAACCTGTATAAACGCTAACCCCGCCGCTCCTGTTCCATACACCAATACGGTTCTGCCCATCGGTATCTTTGTACGGTATAACGCTCCGGCCGGACACGCGGCACTTTCCAATATCGCCGCCTCATCGTAGCTGACGCTATCCGGTATATGGACCAAATTCTTCACATCCACGGCGATATACTGTGCGTAACCGCCTTGATGCGGGAACGTGCCGATCTCCTCGGCCTTAACGCATAAATGACGCTCGCCGCGTAGGCAATATTCGCATACACCACAATCCACATATGTCTCTATCGCTACCCTATCGCCGATCTTTACATGCGTATGCTCCGGGCATTCGATAACCTCACCGGCCATCTCATGTCCCATGATATGTGGCGGCTTGCCATATTCGAGCTTACCCGTATACACATGCAGGTCTGTTACACATACACCCGCCGCATGGATCTTAACTAACGCCTGACCCGGCTTTGGCTTCGGGATACTTACATCCCGAAGCTCAATCACACCGATATCTGTCCAAACTGCCGCTTTCATTGTATTAGATGTCATTTTCCCACCCTTTATTTGGTGTTGATGTAGATGATCTCTGATGACTCATCCGGCATATCCTTGAATGTCAATCCGTTTTCCATTAATTCCTTACCGGTTTTTGTTATGACCTCACCGCTGTCTTCGTATCGTAATGTATAGACGCTCTGTTCATTTAAGCCTTTTAATTTAATATTAAATGCCTCATTGGGATTCGTACCTGCGCAATGCCTGCCGAGCTTAAACACATACATTAACGCTTCGTTTCCCTTATCCTTTACAAACACGAACGCGTTGTTGCGGATATTGTTCGGATCGTCTACCTGGCTAAATGTCGAAAATGCCTGCTCGGTCAATCTATATAGTTCACCGTTTAATACATAATCCCTCGCGATGTTTCTGTATATATCGATGTGATAAGTCAATCTATCCTTCGCAAGTTGCGACAACTCCGGCAGCCTGTATGATATCGCAAACCTATTGAGCATGTTTGCGCGTATGAGATAGTCGATCTTGTGCTTTGATGTACCCTCAGCGATCGGATTCATTTCAATATTCGATGGATAATCTACCCTAATTTGTGACCATGTAAAATGATAACAGTGGGACGCATGCAGCATATCGACAGCCCCCCAAAACTCACGCAGATGCAGTTGTGTATGGTCCGGGTCACTCAAAAACGCGGCGTGCGTATGCCTTGCTATGCCGAGGTCTATTCTATGACCGCCCGATGAGCAGTTCTCGAGGAATACATTCGGATATTTCTCTCGCACACGCTCAAGCAAGCGATAGAAGCCCATGTAATGCTCATACAGCCCGTCTCCGGCTTCATGTCCATGATCACAACGGTTGCAGCCATTTCGCGGATTTAGATTGAAGTCTATCTTTATCCACTCGGCCTTAAAGTTCACGATAAGATTTTCTAAAACCCCGTATGCCCAGTCCACGACTGCGGGGTTGCCGAAGCAAACATAGTCCAGTGAATCCCCATCACGCATAGCTTCAAATTCCGGATGCGTATCTTTCAACCATGCTTTCTTACCGAGTGCCTCTATCTCACACCAAATGCCGAACCTCATACCCTTTTCTTTTACATAATCAGCGAGCGCCGCTATCCCGCTCGGGAAACGCATTGTGTTTACAGTATCCCAGTCGCCGCGCTTCAGATACCAGTCTACATTCTCGCTCCATCCTTGGTCATTGCTATTGCAATCGGGATCGGGACTTCCGAACCATCCGGCATCCAATACACATACATCGATGCCCATTTCGGCGCAGCAGTCTACATTCTTTTTAAAGACATCCTCGTTTATCTCGACATCCTCATAAGGCCACCAGTGATTCCATACAATCGGGATCGGCTCCGAAAAATCGGTTTTCGGATACACATAGGCCTTACCCCATTGTTGAAACGCCAAGGCCGCCGCATCCGCATTCGCTGCTTGTGTGAATACGATCTTTATCCCTTCAAAGACCTCACCGGGCTTCAAGTTTTTCTGAAAGCACCAGTTGCTCAAGCCCGCCGTGAGTATATATCCCCCGTCAGCCTGAGGATCCAGTAACACCTTCCAGTTACCTGACCACGCCAACGCACATGAAAAGACCTCTCCGTTAGAGTTCGTGAGCGAAAACCACGGATGATATGTGCGGGCCGAACGGCCTTCGGTCTCCTCTATCACCACAGTGCCTTGTAATTTCTTTTCAATGGGCTTAAACTCCTGGATCGATGCGTCATAATATTTGATCGTGTAATCATCCTTCGGGAATTTAAGCTTTAGCGAATCCACGCGTGTTAATTTGGCTACGCTATCGGACACATTTTTAATCTCAACCCACTGCTCAAAAATGTCGAATTCCTTGTATTCCTTTAAAATTCGTTCAATAAAAATACCGCCCTTGTCTACCGAATCAACGGTAGACAAAGGCTCATCATTGCACACAATAAAAACATCTGTATTCATATTTTATATTCTTCCCTTCGCAGTTACTCCTTTACAGAGCCCAATGTGAGTCCGGTGACAAAGTACTTTTGTAAGAATGGATAAACAATCAAGATCGGGATCATGCTGACCAATATCTTTGCCGCATTGATTGTTTTGTCTGAGATCTTAGATAAGCGAATGATTTCTTCTCGTGTCATATGTGAGGTATTTGTAGTCATCTGAACCATGATCTGATTCAAATATGTCTGTAACGGATATTTTTCTTGGGTATTCATCAATACCAGTCCGTCGAAGAATGCATTCCAATGTCCGACGATACTGAATAATGAAATAGTAGCCAACGACGGCAGCGCCATAGGTAGGTAAATGCTCAGCATCAGTCTCCACGGACCGACACCATCCACTATAGCT
Source organism: uncultured Defluviitaleaceae bacterium (assembly GCA_964446745.1). Taxonomy (GTDB): domain Bacteria; phylum Bacillota; class Clostridia; order Lachnospirales; family WQUN01; genus CAYURR01. The sequence continues at coordinate 14,484 of CAYURR010000032.1, forward strand.
GCTTCATCCAGCTCCTTTGGTAAGCCTCTAAAATAGTTCATCAATACAACGACACTGAATACAGGGACCGCACCGGGTAATATCAAAGCCCATATGCTATTGAGTAAACCCAACGCCTTTATATTCAGATACCACGGAATGAGTCCACCGCTAAAGAGCATAGTAAAGACCAACACCCACATATAAACGCTGCGGGCCCTGAATTCATTACTGCGCCGAGAGAGCGGAAACGCCGTTATGATAGTCAATGAAAAGTTCACAGCTAGCCCTAAGATCACTCGCTTTACCGACACGATGAATGAGGTAAAGAACAGCTTATCCTTCATAACGGTCTGGTAAGCGAATACCGTAAAATTGACGGGCCAAACGAGAACCTTTCCGGCGGCAACCGCAGACTTATCACTGAACGACACAGCGGTAAGATGGACTATCGGGAACAATATAGTTATACAAATGAGTACCATGATGACGAGAATAACATAATCGCCGATGGTTTTTTTGCGTACCATAACATCCTCTATTCAATCAATATTAATTAAAAGATACGATAGTTTGCGAATCTGTAAGATAGGAAGTAAGACACACCAACCATGATAAGACTCACAGCAGATTTTAAAAGTCCGACCGCCGTAGCCAGCTCATATTGGAAATCGTGAAGTCCGGCACGGAACACATAGGTATCGATGATGTCACCTGTTTTATATACTAGCGGGTTGTAGAGGTTCAAAATCTGTTCAAATCCGGCATTTAAGATATTCTGCATATCCAATGTCATCATCAGGATAATAGTCGGCACCAGCGCAGGCAATGTAACGGCGAGCAGTTTGCTGAACCGTCCGGCACCGTCTACATCGGCCGCCTCATATAGCTCGGGGTTTATAGATGTGAGTGCCGCCAGGTAGACAATGGCCGTGAATCCGAATTCCTGCCATGCATGGGAGCCTATGACGATCTTTCTAAACCAAAGGTCGCTGCCCAAAAATAAAATCGGCTCCATACCCAACGATGCCAAAAAGTTATTCACGATACCATCGAGCGCAAAGATGTTTATCAATATGCCGCCCAACAGAACCCACGAAATGAAATGCGGCAGGTAAACCACAGTCTGCACGACTTTTTTGAAAAAGATCTGTCTGACCTCATTTAGCATCAATGCAAACATTACAGCGATACCCTGGGTGATTATTATCTTGAAGATAGCAATAAACAGTGTGTTATAGAAAATTTGTTTTACATCCGGAATAGCGAACATAAAACGGAAGTTATCCAATCCGACAAATGGCGAACCCCACATGCCAAGGACAGGGTCATAGCTTTGAAACGCTATGACCGCGCCTAACATTGGGTATAAGCTAAATAACGCCAACAACACCATTGCCGGTAAAAGCATTATGTGGTAATGGATTTCTGCTTTTTTACCCATATTGGTATCCTTCTATTATTTATTTGTTATTGACAGCGGCATTGACCTCTTTTGTGATGATGTCGCCGCCCATCGCCATCCACTGCTTTACAAATTCATCAAAATACTCGATCGGTTGATTGCCTAAGATGATATCCAACATAGCTTGTTTCTCGAGCTTATCCAATGTAGCCTTTCTCTTTGTCAAAGTGTCTGTGCTACCGTAAAATTCGCTGTAAACTGGCTGAACGTTGCTGGCCTTTAACGGTGCAACACCGACAAAACGTGAGAACGGCTCTCCCAATTCATCCGGATTAGCCTTTAACCAGTCCATACCCTTGTTCCACTGATCCGCAACACTCTGATAGAACGCCTTTTGTGACGCCGTTACAGTGTCGGGGATCTCTTCGTTTTTGGATAATGCAACCATGCACTCATTGTCGAAATAGACTGCGTCTGCATCCCACAGGCCCAAGATGATCGGGAACCATGTCCAGCTCGGTACCGGAACCTTGCCATTGTACGGGTCACCGCCCGCATCCTCTGGATTGCCGCCGCCCTGTACCGCGACATAGAAGTTCATTGTCTTGATAAATGCTTCCGGAGCCTTATATCCCTTTTTCAAAACCGCAACATCACCGATAGGCTTTTCCTGTATCGCGTTAGCGTTGCCGTCGATGTCTTTTATAAATACAGGCACCCAGTCTGCGCTAGCATCATTCTTGATCTGATCTGTAACCGGTGTCCAACCGCTCCACCACGGACCAAAGAACGCACCCGACTTCCCTGATATAACCAGCTCTGCAGCTGAGTCATTCTTGGTTATAGCAAAATCCTGTTGCAACAAGCCCTTTTGATACATATCGCGAATCTTTATCAACGCTTCCTTTGTTTCGGGCATTACAGCAGCATATTGTACGGTGCCGTCAGCACCCTTTTGCCATGTACCGATATAGGATTTGTAGGCTTGGAAGATCGCCTGCAAACCGAACATCTGCATCTCGGCAAATGTCTCCTGTACCGCAAGACCTACTGTGTCATCCTGACCGTTGCCGTCCGGATCCTTTGTCTTAAACGCCTCCAATACGGCACATAACGATTCGACATCGGTCGGCAGCTCCATGTTGAGCTTGTCGAGCCAGTCCTTACGCAGCCATATCATTTGATCAGCGTTATGCATTGTACCCATCGACGGTATGCCGTATAACTTTCCGTCTACGCTTGCCATTTCAAGTGCCTTGCCGCCGTCTGTCTGCAGCAGATACTTCATGAACTCATAACCGTATTCGTCATATACCGCGCTGATATCCTCTAACATATTCGCCTTTGTCATATATCTGAACAGGTCGTAGCTTACCGTCAATACATCGGGGATATCATTACTCGTTACCATCAATTTGACCTTTTCCTCGGCCGCGCTGCCGGATTTCATTACGTTTGTGAATTGATAGTCGATGTTGAGCCTTTCTTTCATGGCTGGTATATACTTGTTATCAACACCGGTCTCTCCGGGATAGTTTGGATCTTCATCACCCGATATGGTCTTGAACAATGTCATAGGCGTCAATTCCGCCTGCGGCTGAAATGCCTTTGATAAACCGTTTGTGCTTGCTTGCTCTGCAGAGGTGCTTTCTTCTGTGTTTGTTTCGGTCGTCTGTGTATCTGTTGTCTGTGTACTTGCTTCGTTCTGAGCCGGTGCCGGTGTAGGGCCTGCGTTGTTTTTAGCACAGCCTACCCCCGATATCGCGATCGTTCCCACCAACAACCATCCAATGATCCTCTTAAACTTCATAGTCTCCTCCTCTTAGCTATTCATTAAGCGTCAACCCTATAGCGCTCGACAACACTCATATCTAACTCAATACCCAAGCCTGGTTTTTGGGGTATCGATATATTGCCGTCTTTGTCTATAGCGAAATGATCCTTCACCAACGTTTTACTCAGCACTGTCTCTTGGTTTACGTATTCCAAAAAGTCTGCGTTTCTAAGTGTTGAAATATATTGAAGCGTCGCCGCCATCAATACACCTGTCTTGAATGCGTGAGGTACCACGGGGATCTCGGCGGTTACTGCCATGTCGGCGATCTTTCGCGCCATAGTAAAGCCGCCGCAGCGTGAAAGGTCCGGCTGCACAATATCTATCCCGCAGTAATCAATAAGCTGCTTAAACTCGTGTAATCCGCCCAGTTCCTCGCCTGCCGATATGCGTACATCCACTGTTTCACATAAACGTTTGTAGCCCACGACATTATCCGGACTTAGCGGTTCCTCTATCCAGTACGGATCATATTGTTTTAAGCAGTTGCACATATCGATCGCGTGCTTTGTCGAGCCCCAGACCATGCCTATGTCGATCATCAGCAGCTTGTCCGGCCCCATGAGCTTTCTGGCTGTTTCGACCAAGAAGATATCCGTCTTCTTGTCGCGACCCAAAGCCCCCCAGCCGAACTTGAAACCCAAGAAGCCCTGTGGCAGATAATTTTCGACGATACGTTTGATGCCGTCCTCGTCCGGTGGCATCAACACACTGCAGTAGGCCGGTATTTGCGTTCGATACACGCCGCCGAGTAGTTTACCTACCGGCATCTTCAAGGCTTTTCCTAAGATGTCCCATATAGCTATATCTATACCGCTCATAGCATGTATCGCAACACTCCTGCGGCCATAGTAATAGCTCTTTTCGTACATCTTCCACCATATCTTTTCCACGTCAAAGGGATCCTCGCCTATAACAACATCCCTCAAACCCATGCAAACCATATGGGAGGCCTTGGCTTCTATTACAGATTTGACAACATACGGTGACGAGTCGACCTCGCCCACACCCGTGATACCCTCATCTGTATGTACAAGCACCAAAACCGTGTCCTGACTACCGTCACCGATCATTTCAATGCTGTCCTGCTTCAATATAATAGCTTCTACATCGGTAATCTTCATTTAATCACTCACCTTGCACAGAATGCTGCCTTGGTTGCGCACAGCTCTTCTAATTTTTTTTTGCTGCTCGATAAAGTCTCCAAGATTTGCTCTTGGCGTCCCTCGGCCCTAAAGATCGGTATGGAAACGCTTACCCCCATGATCACTTTCTTATCCTTACCAAATATAGGCACCGCGTAACACATAATGCCTAAGGTGGATTCTTCACTCTCATACGAAATACCCGTTTTACGGATTACATCGATCTGTTTTAGCAGATCCTCAACATTTGTTATGGTGTTATCCGTGAGCTTTTCAAGCGTGATGCCGTCATATAGCTTTAATATCTCATCATCACTGAGCCCTGACAATAACGCCTTGCCGAGAGCCGTACCATGCGCCGGAACACGTTTGCCTATACTCGAGATCATCCGGACGACATGATTTGAATCATGCTTGCTTATATATAGAACATATCGCTCGTCCAAAATCCCAAGGTGAACCGTCTCATCACAAGCCCGAGAAATCTCTGATACGATCTCTTCATAGATGGCACTGTCGTTGTTATTGGTTATATAACGGCTACCTATCTCAAACGCCGCGGTGCCTAATGTATAACGCTCCGTTTTTGTATCATAGTTAAAGAACTTCATGTTTTTCAATGTTTGGATGATCGAATATGCCGTGCTTTTCGGAATACTCTGGCTCTCCCATATCTCAGAAAATGTACAGCCATCAGGCATAAGAGAAACATAGTCCAAAATATTCATAGCGATTTCAATCATGCGATGATTCTTAGCCATACAAACCCCCATACATTACATGCTTAAATGTTAGCAGCTTCGCCTTCCCAAGCCGCAATTCAAGCCCTTCGAGGCAGCCAACGCCTTATAGCCATTTGGAAAGGTCGTGTTCTCGGCATCCGCCATGGTCGAGATAACTGCTGTTTGAATCCGCTTGGCCTTTTCAAAATCGCCATCGTAAAATGCTTGATAGATGTCCGCTATCATATCCGGCATAATGACCGCAAACACCGTCATGCTGCCGCTGCATCCATTCATAAGCGAAGGCAACAAGCATTCATCGACGCCGCTCAAGACATTTATTTCGGGTCTGATACGACCTATCATCTCAATGAGCTTCGACTGCATCTTGAGGTTTCCGCTGCTGTCCTTTATCGCCTTGACGTTTTTAATGTTTAACAGTCGCTCAAATGTATCGAGCGAGATCTCCTGTGTGCACATCGGTATGTTGTAGACCACTATGGACATGCTACCGATCTCATCCGCGACCTTTTGGTAAAACTTAACGATGCCGTCCTGACTGACCGGCATATACCAAGGCGGGCAGATCACAACCGTATCGCATCCCAAATCGCCATAGGCTATCGATTGCTTGATGACGTCTCTTTCCGTGGTCGCACACGCACCCGGAACGACGGGCTTTCTGTTACTTGACACCTCAATAGCGGTCTTTACTATTGCTTCCCTCTCACTCAGACTCATATGTATAAACTCGCCCGAGGTCCCGCACGGAAACAAACCCGCCAACCTGCTATTGCATAATCTATCTACCTCTTGTTCGAATAAAGCAAAATCGATCTCACCATTATCCGCAAACGGCGTCAGCATAGCCGCATACGGACCTATCATTTGTGTTTCCTTTTCTTTACCTGACACAAAAAAAATAATACATCCCCCCGTTTTAGTTCGTATATACGAACCGTGTTTCTATA
>CAYURR010000033.1:0-19667 GCA_964446745.1 uncultured Defluviitaleaceae bacterium
GAAATAGGCAAGCGCATCTACAGCAAGGGTTTTGTAGCCGCAAACGACGGCAACATCTCTGTCAAGCTCAATGATAATGAATATCTCTGCACACCCACGGGCGTGAGCAAGGGATATATGACACCGGACATGATCTGCAAGGTCGACAAGACGGGTAAGGTTGTTTCATCATCAGGTAATTTTAAACCCTCATCGGAGATCAAGATGCATATGCGTGTATACAGCGAACGGCCCGATGTCCACGCAGTTGTACATGCACATCCACCGTATGCGACGAGCTTTGCTATCGCAGGTGTGCCTCTGACCCAGCCGATCATGCCCGAGGCCGTCATTTCCCTCGGCTGCGTACCGATCGCCGAATACGGTACACCGTCAACAGACGAGATACCGAATGCGGTAGCTAAATATCTGCAACATTACGATGCGGTACTGCTGGCAAACCACGGAGCGCTGTCCTATAGTGTCGATCTGACTCAAGCGTATTTTAAGATGGAATCGTTGGAATTTTATGCGCAACTGTTATTTATCTCAAAGCAGCTCGGCGGACCGCAGGAGCTCAACAGCGAACAGGTACAGAGCCTTTATGAGATACGCCGCAAATTTGGGCTACCCGGCAAGCATCCGGCCGATGTCTGCGTAGGTAACAACTGCGGCAGCGGCTGCCATAAGCACGCGCCAACCGTTACGCCTGCACAAACAGTAACGACGGCGACGGTCGCGGCATCGTATTCGGATACGGATATCGCACAGATAGTTTCCGAGGTCACAAAAAGGGTTATCGAGAAGATGAGGTAAGCTTATGCCCGTTTCAAAACGCTTTGAGATCCTCAGAAACCGCCCGATCAATAAGGACGGATTTATAGACGAATGGCCCGAGAAGGGCTTTGTCGCAATGAAAAGCCCGTACGACCCGCGTCCGTCGATCGAGGTCAAGGACGGCGTGGTCGTGGAGATGGATGGCAAGCAACGTGACGCGTTCGACTGTATCGACAGCTTTATAGCGGACTATGCGATAAACACTACACAGATTGCTGCTATGAACATGGAATCACTTGAGATCGCACGCATACTCACGGACATACACGTGCCTCGTGATCAGATCGTGAGGATCATATCGGGGCTCACGCCTGCGAAGATCGCAGAGGTCATGAACTGCCTGAACGTCGTCGAGATGATGTTTGCGATGCAAAAGATGCGCGTGCGTCTCTCGCCGGCCAATCAGGCGCATATCACAAACTGCAAAGACGATCCGGTTCAGATAGCAGCCGACGCGGCAGAGGGTGCACTCCGAGGTTTTCGAGAGGAGGAAACGACGGTCGGTATTGCCCGGTATGCACCGTTTAACGCGATAGCACTTTTGATCGGCTCGCAGGTCGGTTCGGCTGGCGTGCTCACGCAATGCGCGGTCGAGGAGGCCATAGAGTTGCGTCTCGGCATCAACGGCTTTACTACATATGCGGAAACCATCAGTGTATACGGCACGGAATCGGTCTTTACGGACGGTGACGACACACCGTATTCAAAGGCGTTTCTGAACGCATGTTATGCATCGAGGGGACTAAAGACACGGTTCACATCGGGATCGGGCTCGGAGGTCTTGATGGGTAACGCGGAGATGAAGTCGATGCTGTATCTCGAGATACGTTGTCTACTCGTCGCGAAGGCCGCAGGCTCGCAGGGCATCCAAAACGGTTCCGTTAGCTGTATAGGCATACCTGCGTCGGTCCCGTCAGGGCTGAAGGGTGTTTTGGCTGAAAATCTCGTGGCCGCGATGCTCGATCTCGAGGTCGCCTCGTCAAACGACCAGAGCTTTACACATTCCGATCTGAGGCGTTCGGCGCGTACTATGTTGCAGTTTTTGCCCGGTACGGATTTTATATTCTCGGGTTACGCAGCCGAGCCGAACTACGACAATCTCTTCGCAGGCTCAAACTTCGACGCGGAGGACTTTGACGATTACAACATATTACAGAGGGACTTCGGTGTGGATGGCGGGCTCAAACCCGTTACCGAACAAGAGACTATAGCCGTACGCCGTAAGGCCGCAAAAGCCGTACAGGCGGTGTTTAGATACCTTGGGCTATCTGAAATAACGGACGAACAGGTTGAGGCTGTAACCTTTGCGCACGGTAGTCATGATACGCCGGACAGGGATCAGGTCGCCGATCTGCTCGCGGTCGATGATCTGTTACGGCGTGGCATCACAGGCATCGATATCGTGAGGGCATTGGCAGAGAGCGGGTTCGAGGATATCGCGGAGCGAATCCTGAATATGCTCAAGCAGCGTATCACAGGCGATTATATGCAAACCTCGGCGATACTTGATGAAGACTTTAATGTAATCAGCGGGATCACACATCCGAATACATACCAGGGCCCCGGCACGGGCTATAGGATAAGTGATGCACGTATGGCAGAGATCAAGGGTAGCTTCGGCAGGGGGGAATAGCGTGGCGGACAATCGAGATTATATAGACGCACTTGTCGAAGCCCTATCGGATGCTATCGCACAGAGCTTGTCGCCCTCTGATCCGCTTGAGATCGTGATCGGTGTGGGCCCTGCGTTCCAGTCCGAGATACATGAGACAATCAATGGGCTTGCCCATAACGACATATTGCGTGAGATACGCGCGGGCATCGAGGAAGAGGGCATGCGTTCACGCGTGATAAAGGTATTTCTGAGCTCGGATGTAGCGTTCATCGGAAAGGAAGCCGCAATACAAAGCGGCAGCGGCATCGGAATCGGCTTGCAATCGAAGGGCACGGCTGTGATACATCAGCGCGACTTGAATACCCTCACGAACTTAGAATTGTTCCCACAGGCACCGCTGCTGACGCTTGAGCATTATAGGATGATAGGTCGAAACGCCGCGTGTTATGTCGCGGGCAAGAACGTAACGCCGATCAAGCCGATGAACGATCCGATGATACGCGCTAAGTTTCAGGTCAAGGCCGCGATCATGCATATAAAGGAAACGGAAGCCGTAGTGAAGCACAAGCCGAGTATCATATGGGGCGGATGAATATGCAGATATCCTCAAAGACGGGCAAAACGCCCGAACAGATCACAATAGATGAAATCAAGAAGGGCAATATAACCGGGGAAGATATAAAGATATCGTCTGAGACATTATTGCGCCAGGCAGAGGTGGCAGGGGCGGCGAACAGACCGCAGATGGCCGCCAATTTCCGACGCGCCGCCGAAATGGTGAACATTCCGGACGAGACGCTACTGCGCATGTACAACATGTTGCGCCCAAACAAGTCTACGGTCGCAGAGCTTACAGCAATGGCCGATGAGCTCGAGACGCGTTATAACGCAAAAGCTTGCGCGGCACTAGTTATGGATGCGGTCGCGGTTTACGAAAAGCGGGGGCTCTGTAAGTGAAACTGATAGCGGGCGTAGATATCGGCAATTCCACGACAGAAACGGCTATTGCATCGGTTGACGAAAGCGGGTACATCCGATTTCTGTCCGAACACAGCTGCGCAACGACGGGCATCAAATCCGAGCCGGACAATATCCACGGCATCGTTGAGTGCCTGACACAAGCCACAGCCAAGCTCGGCAAAGATATATCCGATCTCGCATTGATACGCTTAAGCGAGGCGTCGCCGGTCATCGGAGATACCCTTGTGCAGCCGCTCACGCAGACCGTGATAACGGATTCCGCTATGATCGGGCACAACCCGTCGACACCGGCAGGTCAGGGCATAGCCGTAGGGGTTCTTACGGATATCGGGGAGCTCGATCGCATCGGAGATGCATCGGGATACCACGTCGCTAAACAATACTCCATGATAGCGGTAGCGGACAGGCGCTACGGTTACGAGGTGGTGGCCGGTATATTGAACGAGGTCTGGACACGCTCGGGTATAAAGGTCGTGGGCTTGATTCTCGAGCGGGATGAAGCAGTGCTCGTGTACAACCGACTGCACCCAGAGCTAAAGGATAGTATCTGTATCATCGACGAGGTACGCAGGATTGAGCTCGTGCCCATGAACAGGCTCGCGGCTATAGAGGTCGCGCCTGTATCATACAGCGTTACGATGCTCTCGAATCCTTACGGTATCGCGTCACTTCTGGAGCTCACGTCGGATCAGACACGCTCGGTCATACATATGGCCAAGGCATTCATTGGTAAGCGCTCGGGTGTCGTGATCAAATCTGCTTCAGAGCCCGTGACCGTGAATTCCATAGACCTCGGCACGCTCAGCATTCAGACCGTGTGCGGCGAGACTCTGACTGCAGATCTCGGTAAGGCTGCGGATGCCGTGATGAAAGCTGTAGACGAGGCACACAAACGATCGCGGATAACAGATATCACGGGTAAGGCTGCGTCACAGCTCAAGGAGCGGCACAGAATAAATGCGAACGCAGCAATCACCGACATGCTTGCGATCGATACTACGATCAAAGTGCGTGTGGACGGCGGACTGGCCGACGAGATGATATCCGAACGCGCTATCGGACTGGCCGCTATGGCTTGTATTGAGGCGCTGCCGATGCAAAGCATAGCTGAGGCCGTGATGCAAAAGACCGGCGTATACACACAGGTTGCCGGAAACGAGGCGGCCATGGCCGCGATCGGATCGCTCACGACACCGGGTGTCGCGCTGCCGCTGACCGTGCTGGACTTGGGAGGCGGCTCGACGGATGCTTCGCATCTGAGTGAGGATGGTACAGTTGGCTCTATATGTGTAGCGGGCGCGGGCGAGCTCGTGACAAAGCTCATTGACGCGGAGCTCGGTACGTCGAGCCATTCGCTTGCGGAGCTAATCAAGCGCTATCCGGCGGCATATGTCGAAAGCCTGTTTCACATCCGCATGGAAAACGGCAGACGCGTGTTCTTTAATGAACCACTAAATCCGAGGTTATTCGCCTCGACAGTGCTGATGAACGGCGAAGAGCTGATACCGATAAACGATATCCCGATAGAGCGTGTTGTTGCCGCGCGGCGCGAAGCCAAGCGTAAGGTCTTTGTCCGAAATGCGACACGCGCACTATCGATGCTTGCTGATGATATGGGTGCAGATATAGCGGCGTTTCGAAACATTGTACTGGTAGGGGGCTCGTCGATGGATTTTGAGATACCGCAGATGCTCACGGAGGCATTTGCGGACTACGGCATCGTCTGCGGCAGGGCAAATATCCGAAGGGTGTTGGGTTCGCGAAATGCGGTCGCGACGGGACTGGTGATCGGTTATGCATAGGTCTGTAATAGCGATAGAGATGCGCGATATGCGGGACGAGGAATGGTCAGAGATATACGCGGGACTTGAAGAAGAAGGGCTTGAGTGGGCACATGATACTAAAAACGGAGTTAATTGCCGTATCGTCTTGGCATCGGGTAGCGCATCCTTTTTTTCTGAGCATAGGGGCAAACCATTATTGACCGTGAGCTTGCAAGACGGTCAAGATACGATCAGGCGTTTCGGGCAGAACGCGGCGCGATACATGAAGAATGAAAGGCTGATGCTATGAGTATATACACCGGAAACGGCGACACGGGCCGCACAACCCTTGCGGACGGTACGGATCTGAAGAAGTCCGATGATGTAATTCGCTGCCTCGGCGCAGTCGACGAATTGGCAGCACACCTCGGGGTCATTCGCGCGGCTTCGGATATTAATACGAGCGCGTTTATATATGATATACAGCAGAAGCTGTTGGATATTGGCGCGTTTATCGCAACGCGTGAGGAACGGTTCGATATGAACGACGCAGATGTCACAGGGATTGAACATCGTATTGATGAATTAGAAGCGCAGCTGCCGCCCATGAGGGCTTTTGTAATACCAGGGGATACATCGCGCGGGGCTGTGATACATGTGGCGCGAACGGTATGCAGGAGAGCCGAGACATACGCAGTGGATATCCTCAAAAACAGCGTCGCACAACGATATATCAATAGGCTGTCGGATTATCTGTTTTGCCTCGCGCGTCTTGCTGATAAAAAAACCGAAGGGTCGGAAATGCAGCAAGTCGCGGTGCAGCAGTCTGTGATGAATCTCGAGTCTGCAAATCAAATTATACAAAGCGTAATAGCCGATGCTTCAGATATGAACGTGAATGTGGTTGTGGCAGTCACGGATACCTCCGGGAATCCTATCGCGGTCAATGTGATGGACGGTGCGTTCATCGTGAGCTTTGAACTTGCGTTGTCGAAGGCCTATACAGCCGCCGTACTCAGACGTGCTACTGCGGAGCTCGGCACTCTCACAAAGCCCGGTGACGCGCTCTATGGTATCGAGACCACGACACAAGGCAAGCTTACCTCCATAGGCGGCGGAGTACCGATATATCGCGGTGGTGTATTGGTAGGCGGGCTAGGTATCAGCGGCGGTACAGCGGAACAGGATATCGAGCTTGCGAATAGAGCAAGGGAGGCATTTGGTTGAATATCGAGGGCATGAACTTCAGTCAAAATGAGATAGAGGCAGTGATCAGAGAGGTAATTGAGCGTATACAGCACGGAGAAAAGCATCCAATAGCTACACAATCTGGCGTGTTTGATGATGTAGAGGCCGCTATTGAGGCCGCGAAGCGCACGCAGCAACGCATACATGTGATGCCGATGGAGTTTCGCGAGAAGATCATCACTGCGATAAGAAAACGTACGCTCGAAAACGCAGAAAATTTTGCGCGAATGGGCGTAGAGGAAACGGGCATGGGCAATGTCGGGCATAAGATACTGAAGCACCGACTCGTCGCCGAAAAGACGCCGGGTACGGAAGACATCACTACGACCGCTTGGTCAGGTGATCGTGGGCTTACGCTTGTGGAGCGCGGGCCGTTCGGAGTAATCGGTGCGGTCACGCCCTCAACGAACCCGTCCGAGACCGTCATCTGTAACACGATCGGTATGCTCGCGGCTGGTAATACGGTTGTGTTTAACCCGCATCCGGGCGCAAAGCTCGTATCAAACGCGGCGGTCGAGATGATCAACCGCGCGTCCGCAGAGGTTGGTGGCCCCGAGAATATAGCTGTGTCCCTACGAAACCCCACAATCGAGTCGGGTGGCGTATTGTTTAAGCATCCGGATATATCATTGCTCGTTGCTACGGGCGGACCCGGTGTGGTCACGCAGATGCTCTCGTGTGGCAAACGCGGGATAGGTGCGGGTGCGGGTAATCCGCCGGTACTGGTCGACGAAACCGCAGACATTAAAAAGGCCGCCGAGGATATCATCAACGGTGCGACCTTTGACAATAATCTGCCTTGCATAGCCGAAAAGGAGATACTCGCGGTGAAAAAGATCGCCGATGAGTTGATCTTTTATCTGAAAGAGGCCGGTGCTTATATCACAAACACGCGTGAGATCGAGGCGCTCTGCGGTGTTGTGTTCGAGCAGCACAAGGGTAAGCAGATATTGAACCGAAAATGCGTAGGCAAATCGGCGAAGCATTTGCTATCGCTGATCGGTATAGAGGTCGGAGACGAGATCAAGTGTATCGTGTTCGAGGGTAATATAGAGCATCCGATGATTGACGAGGAGCTCATGATGCCGATACTCGGTGTTGTACGCGTACCGAATGTCGAAGCGGGCATAGAGGCAGCCATACGGCTTGAGCATGGATATAGACATTCCGCGCATATGCATTCAAAGAATGTCGACAACCTGACGCGCTACGGCAAGGCGTTAGATACCGCGATATTTGTTAAAAACGGCCCATCCTATAACGCACTCGGCTACGGTGGCGAGGGTTATTGTACGTTTACGATAGCGAGTCGTACGGGTGAGGGTCTCACATCTGCGATCACATTTACAAAGAGCAGGCGTTGCGTTATGAGCGAGGGCCTGTGTATTCGATAAAGGAGGCAATGTATGTGGATGTAAGCAAGGTAGATATTGAACGTATCATCAAGCAGGTCTTGACCGAAATGGGCAACGTGCCTGCGGCAACTGCGAAACCGACAGCCACGACCTCAAAAGGGGCCGCACGCACCGCAAAGACCGCGGTACTCGTGGACAAGGAACGATTCGAGGTACGTGAATATCCGATCCCACCTGTGGGTGACGACGATATCCTCGTGCGTATCGAAGGCTGCGGGGTATGCGGCACGGATGCGCACGAATATAAAAAGGATCCATTTGGCCTGATACCCGTGGTGCTCGGGCATGAGGGTAGCGGATACATAGTTGAGATAGGTAAGAACGTGAGACAAGACTCCGCGGGGCATCCGGTCAAAATGGGCGATCGTATCGTCACGAGCATGATCTTCGGTGACAATCCGTCAGTTACGATGTTCGACATGAACAAGTTCAACATCTCGGACAATGCGAATGTCTATGGGCTATTGCCGGATGACGAAGTACACCTGAACGGTTGGTTCGGCGAATATCTGTTCATCCGTAAGAACTCCACGTTCTTTGTCGTGAATGATCTGGATCTCGATATGCGGCTACTGATCGAACCTGCGGCGGTGGTCGTGCATGCCGTCGAACGCGCCAAGACAACAGGACTATTGCGATTTAACAGCAAGGTGCTCGTGCAGGGTTGCGGACCTATAGGTCTGCTGCTGATTGCGGTCGTACGTACGCTCGGCGTTGAGAACATAATAGCGGTGGATGGCGAGGACATGCGGCTCGAGCTCGCGCGTGCGATGGGCGCTACCAAGACCGTCAATTTCAAGAACTACCGCGACACGAACGTACTGATCGAGGCCGTCAAAGACATGACTGACGGCAACATGGCGGATTTTGCGTTCCAGTGTACAGGCGTACCCGCGGCTGCGGCCAATGTCTGGAAGTTTGTACGCAGGGGTGGTGGTCTCTGTGAGCTTGGCTTCTTTGTGGATAACGGTGAGTGCAGCATCAATCCACACCAGGATATCTGCAAGAAGGAGATCACGGTTGTAGGCTCATGGGTGTACACGCTGCGCGATTATCCAAACACCTTTGATTTCCTGAAACGTGCGAAAGCGATTGGCATACCGCTCGAAAGACTCATCACACATCGCTTCCCGCTACACAAGATTGACGACGCGCTGAAGACCAACATCCGCATGGAGGGCATCAAGGTCGCGTACATTAACGAAGAGGCGTGAGTAAAATGGCTGAAGCGGTAGGATTGTTGGAGGTATATGGGCTTACGGCGGCATTTGCGGCGGGCGATGCTGCATGCAAGGCCGCGAATGTGACGATAGAGGCATTCGATAGGAACAAGCCTGCTAACGCAGAAACGCTCGCGGTGCCGCTTTTGATTATGGTCAAGCTGCGCGGCAGCATATCGGATATCAAAGCGGCGGTTGAGGCTGGAGCGGCTGCGGCAAACGCTGTGTCGGGGGTAGTGGCTACACATATCATAGCCAATCCAGAGCGTGATACTGAAAAAATGTTGAAGATTAACGCTATATAAAATTATAGGAGGTACGACATGAATCAAGAGGCATTGGGCATGATCGAAACAAGGGGTCTCGTGGCTGCGGTAGAGGCTGCGGATGCGATGATAAAGGCTGCGGATGTACGACTGGTGGGCACGGAAAAGATCGGATCGGGTCTTGTAACAGTCATGGTAAGGGGTGACGTCGGTGCGGTCAAGGCTGCTACAGAGGTCGGCGCACAGGCAGCGGGACGCTTGGGCGAGCTCGTTGCGGTGCATGTAATCCCGCGTCCTCATCAGGATGTCGAGGGCATTTTGCCTAAGATATAAGCCGAGGGAAGAATATTGAAGGCGCTGGGTTTTGTGGAAATGCCGCATTTTACGGATGCACTCACGGCACTGGACCGGATGTTAAAGACAGCGGACGTTGAGTTTGTGACATGGGAAAAAAAGCTCGGCGGCAGGCTCGTGACGATCATCGTGCGCGGGAGCGTTTCGGCGGTAAACGCGGCTGTCGAGGCCGTAGTGGGCGGTCAGTCCGGTAAGGTCGTCGCACATCTTGTATTGCCAAATCCCCATCCCGAGACCGTAAAAATGGTTGAACTGAGCCGCACACATCAAGGCTTTTCGGGTGTAGCAGAGGCGGAAACGGAAGCTGTCACGGCGGTAGATGCAGGGGTTGAAGATAATGGCGAAATCTAAGACTAAAACAATAAAACAGGAGGTAAGATATATGGAATTGCAAGCATTGGGTATGATCGAAACAAGGGGTCTCGTGGCTGCGGTAGAGGCGGCTGACGCGATGTTAAAGGCTGCAAACGTAATATTGGTAGGTACGGAAAAGATCGGGTCCGGCCTTGTATCCGTAATGGTCAGGGGCGACGTGGGTGCAGTAAAGGCCGCTGTAGAGGCTGGTCAGGCCGCTGCGGGTCGCCTGGGTGAGATCATCGCTGTACATGTAATACCGAGACCACACGGCGATGTCGAAAAGATTTTACCGGTTATAAAGTAAAACAATGAATGCCGAAATAATAGAACACATCACGCAAGAGGTCATAAAGCGGATCGCGTCGGAGCAGGGGCCCATTTATGCTTATGCGGTTGAAGATGCGCATGCGAGTGAAAATACATACGCGCGCGCCGTACCCATAGGGGTATCGGCGCGGCATGTGCATCTGTCGCAGGAGCATATAGAGGCGCTATTCGGAAAGGGCTATAAACTGCGTGAAAAGAAGAAACTCATGGGCGGGCAATACGCCGCGCAGGAATGTGTCACGATCGTCGGCGAAAAGCTCCGGGCTATAGAAAATGTGCGTATACTCGGACCTGCACGCAAGCAGTCGCAGGTAGAGGTCGCAATGACGGACGCTATAAGGCTCGGTGTGAACCCGCCCGTAAGGGAATCGGGGGTACTCACGGGCTCCGCGGCGATCTCAATCGTGGGGCCACACGGCGCTGTGTATTTGCCAGAGGGCTGTATCGTCGCCAAGAGGCACATACATATGGCGCCTGGGCACGCGGAGATTTTCGGCGTGAGAGACAAGGACATCGTGACCGTTCGGTTTGAGACGGATCGGGCAGGGGTGTTTGAGGAGGTGCTCGTGCGCGTGGACGAGAGCTTTGATCTGGAGATGCATATAGACACAGACGAAGCTAATGCGATGGGTATCACAGGCGAGGTCATGGGGGTGTTAGTGTGATAGTAGGTAAGGTCGTCGGCACGGTCGTCAGTACGCGCAAGCGGCAAGATCTCGTAGGCAGCAAGTTTTTGATCGTAGAGCCTCTGGAGGGTACACACGAGCACAAGATCGTAGCCGTGGATGATGTGGGCGCGGGTATAGGCGAAATAGTGTTGGTCGTGACGGGAAGCACAGCCCGATGGGGTAGCGGTAAACCGGTTGATGCGCTGATAGTGGGTATAGTCGATGACAAGCTATGACGGACAGAGGTACGGACAAATAATTGGACAAAAAAATTCCGCCATTGGTATGGCGGAATTTATGACGGTATCGGCGGGGCTTGCTGCGACCGATGAAATGGTCAAGCAGAGCCCTGTTGATATTGTGTTCTCGGATATCGTAACACCAGGTAAGTTGGTTGTGATCATCGACGGTGAGCTTAGCGCGGTCAACATGGCTATCGATGCCGTTCGCAATCGGTATCGAGATGCGCTGGCTGGTTCGTATGTGATCGGAAACCCTCATCCCGAGGTAAGAAGAGCTGTGCGTGGGGACGAGGAAGCGGAGATAGATGCTACGACGGATACTAATCCAGGCAATGCAGATTTATCTATGAGTAGTGTAAGCAGTGCTGCCGTGGGTATATTGGAAACAAAGTCTGTTGTCTCGGGAATATTAGGCGCAGACGCATGTACAAAGGCCGCCGCTGTGAGCATATTGCGTATCCGTCTACGGGGCGGCATGGGGGGGAAAGCGTTTGTTCTCATGCGCGGGTCTGTAGCCAATGTAGAGGCTGCCATATCAGCCGGGATAAAGGCTGTTGGACGTGAGTTAGCAGACTATAGTGTTTTACCAAGACCGGATTGTAGGGTAGTTGAGATGTTTTATAATAGTTTAAATAGTTCCCTTAGATGAATGAATAAATAACGGACAGAGATGGAATACACACATAGGTTAGTATTAATGAAATTAATAAGGGCTTTTTGAGCATTGATTTTTTTGCCTTATAGGTCTTATTTATAGCCTTGATAGTTGATTTGTAGTTACATCTCGGTGATTTTATACGTGCTGCTGCTTGCCGCGCTGGGCAGATGCTTAATATCCACGATATAGCTATGGATGTAGGTGTATCTGATGATACCTCTGCTGAAATCCTCGCAAACGGTGCAATCAACGGTGCGATCTTAGAGAACTATGTTGTAGGTGAAATAATAAAAACCTATCATAATGTCGGTAAAGAGTGCTTGCTTTGGTACTATCGCGACAAAAGTGCAAGGGAAATTGATGTTGTGCTTGAAGCTGATGGGGTGTTGCATCCTTTGGAAATTAAACGATCCGTTAATCCGGGAACCGAACCCGTTGGCATCTTCTCACTGCTCGACAAGGGCTCGGTGCCGCGAGGTAATGGAGCTGTTATTTGTATGAGGTCGGAATTGTCAGCGGTAAATAGTAACAACTTTATTATACCTGTTTGGGTAATTTGACCAGCACATGTCCGAGTAAAACCGAGGTCGTCACAGTACCTACGCCGCCCGGTACGGGAGTAATGGCTTCTACGATCTCGCTGACGGCCTCGTAATCCACGTCGCCGCAGAGCTTGCCGTCTACCATGTTTATACCTACATCGACTACGATCTGATCCGGATGTACAAACTCGGCGCTTATCATGCGAGCCTTGCCCGCACACGCGACCAAAATATCTGCGCGTTTACATTCTGCTGCGAGGTCTGCTGTCTTTGTATGGCACACGGTGACCGTGGCGTTTTTAGCAAGCATGAGCATTGCGAGCGGTTTACCTACCACGAGGCTGCGCCCTACGATCGTGACGCGCTTACCTGAAACGTCGATGTTGTAATGCTCGAGCATTTCCATTACGGCCTTTGCGGTACACGGTGCGAAACCCTGTGTACCGTATGCACCCGTATTTCCTGCAAACAACCGAGCCATGTTTATATACCCCATGCAGTCGACATCCTTTTCAGGTGCAATCAAAACCTTGATTGCTTCCTCATCGATCTGCGACGGCAACGGCCTAAACAGCAATATGCCGTGAACTCTACTGTCATTATTTAATGCGTCTATAGTATCAACCAACCCACGCTGTGAAACGTCCTGGTCGAGCGTTGTTATCCTTACGCTTGCTCCAACGTTCTCAAAGCGTTTTTTTATGCCCTTTTCATATGCGATATCGTCCTCACGCTGGCCTATACGCACAACCGCTAACGTCGGGGAAATGCCCTGTTGTTGCAATTCGACGACACGCTTCTTATATACAGCATTCAACGCGTTCACTACGTCCTTGCCTGACAATACCCTCATGCGTGTCCCCTCAATTCTTCTGAGATCTCGTCATATACAGCCTCAAGCCTTGTTACGCTTTTTGAAAGCAACACCGCGGCCTCGTTGTTTAAAACATCTGCACGCTCGCGATCCTTCATGAGCTTTGTGTTGATGTACACATTCATCACAGCTCCCTCTATAGCGGCCCGACATGCAGTCGCTGCCACAGCAACATCACTTATCGCAAGCTTGCTACCCTTGGTTCGGAGCTCTTCGATCATTTCGGTGACGGCAACAACCTCTCGCATGATTTCAAGTGGTACCTCGGCGGCACGGACGAGTGTAGCTTCAAGAATGCTGTCTCGATCCGGCGCGTCCAGAGGTAACTTGTATGCAGCTGCGAGCGGCTCAAATGCCTCCGCATCCTTTTCGATTAGCGTAAGCAAATGGTCCGCTGAAACCTCAGCGCGTTCCAATATCCGTTCGATGTCGGATTGATATGCGGCGTATTTCTTTTTGCCCGAGGTCAGATTACCAACCATTGAGCACAATGCGACGCCTACAGCGCCGATCAGCGCGCTCGCTCCGCCGCCACCCGGGGTGGGGGCTTTGGATGCGAGCGCGTCTATAAACCCGTTTATTGTCGTGTTCATAATCAGCTCCGTGACGTTATTTATAGAATCTGTATTTATCTACGGCCTTGAATGCGGCCTCCATGTTCTCCAGCGAAACGTCCGTACCGATCTCGAGGCTCAGACCCAAACCGCCCTCGGGCAGATACAGCGCCTCGACGCATTCGCGAACGTGATCGTCGATCTGTTGCGGTGTCGCAAACGGCAACAACTGTCTGTCGAGATCGAGATTGATCGGTATCTTGCCTTTGCAAACCTCCACGAGGTTGTCGAGGCCGTTAGCGCGAAACTGTGGGTTGATCATATCTACGCCGATTTCCTTCAGGTCGGGCATGATCTCGTAGATACAGCCGTCCGTATGCATATACACATATATACCGGCGGATTTTACGGGTGCGTAGAGCTTTTGAAATGCGGGTTTGAAATATTTACGCCATTTGTGGGGGCCGATAGCAAGACCCTTTTGCATGCCGAGATCGTCACCGAAATAGATGATCTCGTCGGCCTTTGGGATCAATACATTTATCTGCTTGAGGTTGTATTCGACGACTTTGTCGATCAGCATCTGTATCTCGTCGCTTTCCTCGGCAAATTCTGTCATCGCATTCTCAAAACCCATCAAGTCCAATATGCGCAGATACATGAATCCGTGCGGTACGCGACCGTCTTCATTCGTGGGTATTTGCAGGTTGCGGATGTCATCCTTGGTCTGTACCGGATGCCCGGTGACATAGGCTTCCATGCCTTCCTCGATGTTTGTCCACACGCAACCCCATTCGTCGACTGTCTCGCCGAGGCGGTATGTACGCGCGAGTGTAGCTTCGTCATATTCGTAGCCCTTATAGCGCTCACCGAATAAACCAGAAAACCGCGCGGTCAGTTCTTGTAATTCGTTCGGATACTTCTTCCATACCGCAGGGAGTATACCGACACTGATCGGTATCTCGCTCGGATGGTTGTAGGTCATGGCCTTGATAAGATTGTTCATTTCATCCCCCTATCTATTGTTCAGCAAGAATCTCCGTCCAAATCTTGTCGTATTCCTTGATCGAATCGCCGAGATCCTTAAATATTTCGCAGTTATCAATGATCTTTTGATCGGGTTGGTATGCGGGATTGCTTACGATCTCTGGATCCATCAGCTTTAACGCCTCGGTATTTGGAGTACTGTAGCCGATATATTCCGCGTTTTTGGCTGCTATTTGCGGATCGCACATGAAGTTGATAAACGCCTCGGCACCCGCCTTATTCTTCGCGCCCACCGGTACAACCATCGCGTCAAACCACTTGTTTGAGCCCTCCTTGGGCACAACATATGCAAGGCTCGGGTTCTCCTGCATGCAGTAGGTTGCATCACCCGAATACACCGCTGCGAGTGCGCCCTCGTTACCGATCATCTTGTCTTTTACGGGATCACCTACATATGCCTGTACGAGCGGCTTCTGCTCGATCAATATTTCCTTGGCCTGCAAAAGCTGCGCGGTGTCTATCGTATTGATCGAATAGCCGAGTTTCTTTAAAGCGACACCCATCGTATCCCTTACGCTGTCATACATAAATATCTTGCCCTTGTAGGTGGGATCCCAAAAGATATCCCAGCTATCCACGGGCTCTGTCACCATGTCACGGTTATACAATATGCCGAAGGTGCCCCACATATACGGCACGGAATACTCGTTTTTCTCGTCATATGCCAAGCCTTTTACAAGCTCGCTCAGATGCTTAAAGTTCGGGATATTATTAAGGTCTATCTTTTGCAACAGGTTCTCGTTTCGCATCTTTTCAATCATGTAGTCCGACGGGATGACCACATCGTAGCTCACGCCACCGGCCTTCAGCTTGCTATACATATCCTCATTAGTAGCGAATACGTCATATACGACCGTTATACCGGTCTTTTGTGTAAACATATCGAGCAGATCTTCATCGATATAGTCGCCCCAGTTATATACCGTTATGGTGCCCGATGCCTCTGCTTTATTCCCTGTAGCAGCGTTTGAACAAGCCGAGAACGTCAGCGTAATCATTGCGATAAGTATTGCGGATAAAACCCTTCTCATTTCACGCCCACCTCCGAAAGTTGTTTTTTACTGTCCATTTTATTAATTACATATAAAAGAAATAAAACGACCATAAATAATAATGTCGACAGCGCATTGATCTTTGGATTAATACCACGACGCGCCATCGAGTAGATCAAGATTGATAGATTGTTCACACCTGCGCCGGTCGTAAAGAAGCTGATGACGAAATCGTCGACTGACATCGTGAACGCGAGTAATGCACCCGACAGTACACCGGGCATGATCTCAGGCAATATAACCTTATAAAACGCGTAGAGCGGGGACGCACCTAGATCGAGCGCGGCCTCGTACAGGTTCTTATCAAGCTGCTTGAGCTTGGGCAGTACGGACAGGATCACATATGGGATGTTAAACGTCAGATGGGACAGCAATATGGTACCGAAGCCGAGGCTCCCTACGCCGAACAATCTAAACACAAATATAAACAGCAGCATCATTGAGACACCAGTGACGATATCGGGGTTTAGTATCGGTATATTCGTGATACTCATCATGAGGCGTTTGGGTACGCGATTCATATCGTGAATGCCGAGAGCCGCCGCTGTGCCTACGATCGTCGCGATCAGCGCTGACAAAAATGCTATCGTGACTGTGTTAAACAGCGCGGATTTGATATTTTGATCCTTAAACAGCTGTATATACCAGTCTAACGTAAAGCCCGTCCAGTTTGCACGCGAGCGCGAGGCATTAAACGAATACAGTATCAGCACGCCGATAGGGGCATACAGAAATATAAACATCAAAAGCAGATACATGCGTTTGAGCACAGATTTAACCTTGGAGTTCAAAACAGCGTTCCCTCCCCCTCGTCGGTCTCGGTAAACGAAAAGATTACGATAGTCACAAAAATAATCAACAGCAGCAGTACGGATATAGCCGAGCCAAAGTTCCAGTCGTAGACCTTCAAGAATTGTTGTTCAATGAGGTTGCCGACGAGTATGTATTGTCCGCCTCCGAGTAGGTTTGAGATTACAAACGTCGTGACCGCGGGCATAAACACCATCGTAACACCGGATATAACTCCTGGCAGGCTCATAGGGAATACGACTCGTAAAAACACGTTAAAGCCGTTCGCACCCAAATCCTGCGCGGCTTCGATGATGCTATGATCTATCTTTTTTAACACCGTATAGATCGGCAGTATCATAAACGGTATGAAGTTATAGGTCATACCGAGCAGCACCGCAAAGTCGTTGTATATTAGGTTTAGCTTCGGCAATCCAATAAAACTCAATAATGAGTTTATAAGGCCGTTGTGTTCGAGGATGGAAAGCCACGCATATGTTCGCAGCAGAAAGTTCATCCACATCGGCACTAGAAACAAAAACAATAGGGTGGTATTTTTAGAGTATTCCTTTGAGGACATGATATATGCGACGGGATATCCGAGGCAAAAGCACACTATGGTGCTGATAGCTGCGAGCTGAATGCTTCGGGCTATGACCTTCAGATACACGGGTTCAAAGGCGCGGGCAAAATGACGGAGGGTAAGGGTCATTTGCGCGTCCTCAGATGAGATCAGGCTGAAATATACGATCAAAACAAGTGGAACGACTATGAAGATGGCCGCCCATATGGCATATGGGTAAGCGGCTATTTTTTTGTTCAACTATTCGACCCCCTCTACTTTTGCGGTGCTTTCCTCATGATATGTATGAGATCGGGTTTTATATCTATACCGACCAGTTCACCGGCCGGTGTCATAACCGTGCTATGCGCAAACCATGTAACACCGTTTACATCCAACAGCATTTCATAATGCACACCTTTAAACGTTACGTTCATTACGCGCGCAGACAGCGCCGTACCGGTTGCAGACGGTATTATATGTACATCCTCCGGGCGTATCACGACATCTACGGGCTCGTTCTGCGCAAAGCCCTTGTCCACGCAGCGCAGCTTTACGCCCAACACCTCCACAAGATAGTCCTCGAGCATAATACCGTCTAAGATATTGCTCTCGCCGATGAAGTCCGCAACAAACGCGTTCTTGGGTTCGTTATAGATGTCCTCGGCCTTGCCTATCTGCTGTATCGTACCCGCATTCATTACAACGATCGTATCCGACATCGTGAGGGCTTCCTCTTGGTCGTGTGTGACATAAACGAATGTAATGCCGAGTGTCTTTTGCATGTTCTTCAATTCGATCTGCATTTCCTTACGCAGCTTCAAATCCAACGCGCCGAGTGGTTCGTCGAGCAGTAGCACCTGTGGCTGATTTACGAGCGCGCGCGCTATCGCGACACGCTGCTGCTGTCCGCCGCTCAGAGAAGTGACTGTACGCTTTTCATAGCCCGAGAGGTTAACGAGTTTTAGCATCGTCTGAACCTTCTCGTCGATCACGCTCTGCTGTTCCTTTTTTATCTTTAGCCCGAAGGCTATGTTTTCCTTCACATTCATATGCGGGAATAGCGCATATTTCTGAAACACTGTGTTGACCTTGCGCATATTGGGCGGGATGTCTTGCATATCCCGATCCTCGATGAAGACCTTGCCCTTGGTCGGCGTCTCAAAGCCGCCTATCAACCTTAGGGTAGTGGTCTTTCCGCATCCGCTGGGCCCCAACAATGTCACGAATTCATTCTTCCTGATATACAGGTTGATCGCGTTTAATACGGTCGTCTGACCGAACACCTTGGTGACATCCGCGAGCCTTATGAGCTGCTCGTCGTTCAATAGTCCCAGCCCCCTTTAACAATAGATTCCGAATTGTTTTCGGAAGGATTCCTCTGAACACGAGTGCTATTTTATCATAAAGACATCAAATTACAATACTTGCGAAAAAATTTAAAAAGAAGCCCGTAAGCGAGGGGTCGGAGCTCGCTAAACAGGGCTTCGGTGGTGTAAATTTTATCCGATATACTTTTTCATGTTCTTGAGTGCGGATTTTTCGAGGCGTGAGACCTGCGCCTGCGATATGCCTATCTCGTCGGCGACCTCCATTTGCGTCTTTCCCTCAAAGAACCTAAGGCTCAATATGAGCTTTTCGCGGTCGTTCAAACGCTTTAGGGCCTCGGACAACGAGAGATTTTCGAGCCAGCGCGTATCGATATTCTTCTCGTCCTTGACCTGATCCATTACAAACAGCGCATCCGCTCCGTCATGATACACGGGCTCGAACAGGGAAATGGGATCCTGTATCGCATCTAAAGCGAAGATCACATCCTCCTTGGGCAGCTCAAGTTCCTTTGCGATCTCCTCGACTGTGGGTTCCTTGGAGTTTTGGCTCACGAGGCGCTCCTTTACCTGCAACGCCTTGTACGCGAGATCGCGTAGAGAACGTGACACACGGATGGAGTTGTTATCGCGTAGGTAACGACGTATCTCTCCGATGATCATTGGTACAGCGTAGGTTGAGAATTGTACTCCTTGAGTGACATCGAAGTTATCTATGGCCTTGATGAGCCCGATGCAGCCGACCTGAAAGATGTCGTCGACGTTTTCTCCGCGGTTATTGAAACGCTGTATAATACTTAATACGAGACGGAGGTTACCGTATATGTATTTCTCACGGGCTTCCTCGTCTCCTTCAAGAATTCGTTCAAACAATTTCTTCTTTTCGTCCGCCTTTAAGACGGGAAGTTTTGCGGTATTTACTCCGCAGATTTCAACCTTGCTTCCTTGCATGGCAAAGCAGTCCTCTCGGTTATGGTGAGTAACACTAA
>CAYURR010000034.1:0-19424 GCA_964446745.1 uncultured Defluviitaleaceae bacterium
TCATATGTCGAATGCGAATCCTCTTCCTTGATGATCCTGTCCTGCGGGATACCGGCTCTAAGCAGGTAGCGTTCCATTGCGAGGGCTTCGGTGATACTCTCCTGCGGGCCTTGGCTGCCTGAGACGATGATTAAGGCCTTAGGGTTACGCTCGTGGTACTTGATAGAGACCCTGAGTCTGTCTGCGAGCACAGTGGTTACGTGTTCACCCCTTATACCCGCACCCAATACGATCAGGACATCCTCGTCGTATGTCACGGTATCGTTTTGCCCGGAAAAGAACATATAGAGGATGAACATACCCACCGTGATGATTAAAATCGCACCCACACGAAACAATACCTTGAATACGGGCTTTAAGCGCAGCAGGTGCGGGTGATCCGAGAATATGGCATATAGGATCAGCAGCAGGCCCAAGCCGGAGCATATCCAGACACCAGTGTCGATGCTCGTCACAAACATCAGTGTAATGGCGTATATAAGCACCGCTACGCCAGAGAAGAGCAGGAATATTTTATTAGTCAGCCTTGGTCTTGTCCCATGCATCCCTGAACACCCCTAAGCCGTAATCCGTGAACGGATGATATAGAGCGGTTTTATACACATCAAGCCCACAGGTGACGATGTCAGCACCGGCCTTTGCCGCGTCTGCGATCTGCTTGCCGTTACGTAGCGCCGCAACGATGATCTCTGTCTCGAAGCCGTAGTTGTAATAGATCTCGACGATATCCTTTATGTAGGTACAGTCCTCGCCGCTCGTTTCCTTCCAACCCACAAACGGTGAGACGAACTTCGCACCAAGCTGTCCGGCCGGTATCGCCTGTGACGGTGAGAATACGAGAGTAATGTTTGTGCGGATACCCTCAGCCTCGAGCTTGCGCGCGGCTATGATACCCTCTACCGTGCAGGGGATCTTTATGACGAAGTTGGTTGAATATGCGGCGACGCGCTTCGCGTTCTCATAGATATCCTTCCACTCGGTCAGGTGCGGGTTGATCTCGATCGATATCGGGAAATTCTCGTAGCCCTCGATACCCTTTTTCTGCACCCAGTCGGCCAGGTATTCAACGGTCTTTAGAAAGCTGTTTCCGCTGTTCATGATATGCTTCGGATTTGTTGTGACACCGTCTATGCCCAAGTATTCATAAGCGTATTCGATCTCATCGGGTTTTGCACTGTCCAAAAAGTACTTCATGGAAAATCCTCCTTAGTTATATGGATCGGTCCCGACCAGGTCGCTGACCGTACAAAAACTGTAGCCATGTTCCTTCAGTCCCTTGATGATCAGTGGGACGGCCTTTAGTGTTTCCTGCCTGCCAGGCGCGCTGTGCATCAACACGATGTCGCCGGGTTGTATGTTGTCTATAACATAATCCGCTATCTCGGAAGCCTTGCTGCCTGCCCAGTCCATCGTATCCACAGACCATATGATGATCTTTTGATCCGCTAAGAGCTCTGTCGTGTATGCGTCGAGGTCGCCGTATGGCGGACGAAAATATGCGGGTGTAACGTCTATAGCCTTCTTGATGAGCTCATTGGTCTTTGCGATCTCGTCCTTTACCTCGCTGTCGCTAAGTTTCGTAAAATGCGGATGCGAATAGGAATGCCCGGCTACCTGAAAGCCGTTTTTGTATGCCTTTTTCACGATATCTATGTTGTTTTTTATATTCACGCCCGTGAAGAAGAACGTGGCGGTGACGTTATTGTCGATCAGCACGTCCATGATCTGTGGTGTTATCTTTGTATCCGGGCCGTCATCAAAGGTTAACACCACGCATTTTTCCTCGCTCGTACCGTTTAATATAATCGTGTCCGGATATTTCTCGGCCAGCGAGATCATTTCTTCCTTCCATGCGGTTGTGCTTGCGCGTTGCTTCTGTGTCAGGCGTGTGAGGTTTTGGATCATTCGATAGGGTGTGTTTTTACGTGATGGGGTTGAGGAGGGTAGTATGTTTGTAGCGGCCGCGTTTATACTTACCGACGCTTGTGACAGCACCAGCGTAACGGATACAAGCATCGCTGTCGCATATTTGTGAACGCGTATTCGCATAATCACAGCCCACTTTCTGTTGAAAATTAATCTTATCGATTCCCATTGTAATGAACGGGTGAGCCTTTGTCAATAAATCGCTTGACAACGCTTTATCCGCTGTGGCATAATCTGCGAAACATTCAACAAGGCTTTTCAGGAGAGGATTCCACACATGCTTAACCGTCGCAATCTTTGTATGATGAATAATATACTATCGAATATTGAACAGCAGACTTATCTCGTGGAGATTATTTTCACGGGCTTTTGCTGTTGTATTCAAAAATAGGTGCGGCGATTACTACCTATAACGAAGACAGCGGTCAAGGTCCGAAGGCTACAAGCCAACAGACCTTGACCGCTTTTTATTTTTCGTAAATTTGTCTGGTAACTACAAACGGGAGGGAATTTCAATGACATTTACATTGTATGACAACGTGCAGGACTTTTTAGCGGATGTGGCCGATACACTACGCAAGCATTACATCCAAAACAATCTGCTGATTCACAACGCAAAGGATGGTCCGGACAAGGTGATGGCAAGTGTAAAGGATGCTAACGGGGGTATTTTGGTAGCGGCTATACGCACGGAACCGTTCCCGCTTGTGATGTACGAGAAGGACAATGTCCCAAACGACAAGGCCGTAGAGGTGCTTGCACAGGGTTTTGCACAAAACGGTATCGAGATTGACTTTTTCGCGACGGTACCGGGGCTCGCAGAGCGTTTCCGTGACGCGTACTCAGCGGTAACGGGCTTTACATTCGAGAATCAAAAGAATCTCACGCTCTATAAGACAGACCGCACAGACCCGTTAATGAAGGACGTGCCCGGCACACTGCGCCGTGCTGATGAGCGCGACATGTTCTTCCTGCCGTATTGGGTCGCTGATTTTCAGCCTGCATGTAAGCTGGGGCCTTATGTGCTGGAGCCGTCCGTCGGAAAGACAAAGATCATTGTAGAGCGTGGCGATTTGTTTATATGGGAGGACGGCGGACCTGTGTCCATGGCCGCAAAGGTACGCGAGACCGGTCCATGTCGATTTATCGGTGAGGTATACACGCCGCCACATCTGCGTGGAAAGGGCTACAGCTACGCATGCGTATGGCATCTGACACAGAAGCTGTTTGCGGACGGTTACGAATATGCGGCGCTCTATGCGGATAACGCGAACCCATATTCAAACAAGGTGTATCAGAAGATAGGGTATAAAAAGGTCATAGAGCATCATGAATACAAGAAAGTGGGGGGATAAGTATGTCATCCAATCAAGACCTTATACACGAGAAATATAAGGACGCCGCAAAAGAAGAAAATCGCAACGAGAGTTCACGCGCAGCCGGGTTGGAGTTTCATTATACTAAAAAGTTTCTTGAGCCGTTGGTCACTGCGGACAGCAATGTGTTGGAGGTCGGATGTGCGACGGGATATTACGCGATGCATTTCGCTGATAGATGCAAAAGCTATACCGGTATAGACATAACGCCAGAGAACATTGAGATCCTTAATGAAAAGATAAATGCAAGGGGCCTTACGAATGTATCGGCGAGGGTGGGGGATGCTACGGATCTAAAGGATGTACCGAACGAGGCGTATGATGTTGTACTCGCGCTCGGGCCTATGTATCACCTGCCATACGATGAACGCGGTAAGGTATTTGACGAGTGCGCGCGTGTATGTAAAAAGGGTGGGACTATGGTGTTCGCGTTTATATCAACCCTCGGTGTATATGTATTCGGATCAATATTGTGGCCTGATAAATACCCAAACGAAACCGCAAGCGATTTTTTACTGCGACAGGGTACTGATGATTTAAGGCCCGGATTATTCTTTTTCAGCACGCCCGAGGAGATGTCCTCGCAAGCAAAAGCCCACGGCCTTTGCGTCGAAAGGAACGTGGGCGTGAACTTTGCATTTTGTGAGAATATCATAAATGATATGAGCGAGGAGCAATTTAAGGTGTGGATGGAATTGAATGATCGTATGACTGAGAGCGAAAGCTGCGCGGGCTTAAGCACGCATACGCTGTGTATCACAAAGCATACAGATCATGCTTAGCATACAAATCATGCTTAGCATACAAATCATGATTAACATAACCGTTTCCACTCCATAAGCCAATTGTAGGTCGCATCCAAGAAGGTTGGTGCACGGTGACAGCCCTCGGTGGGCATCACATCACGCATCGCGTGACCCTGCATAGCAAAGCGCCTTAGCGCCATGAAGTACTCTATCATCTTGTCGCTAATATGATCGATAGGATAGGTGCTCTGATAGGTATCCATAAAACTATGGATAGTAGCTATCGTGTTGTCGATGTCCTGCCTATTTAGACTAAAGAAATCCGTCTTGTCACAGAGGCATACGATATCATAAACATGCGGCGCAAGGCACGCGTTGTCGATATCGATATATGTAAACTTGCCACTAGGCGATTTTATGATGTTGCCGAGATCCAGATCGCCATGGATCCCGGCGATCGGCAAGTCCTTTACATCTTCCCAGAGCTCGTTGCCAAGAGCTACGAGCTCTGAAATCTTAGCCGTGTCATAACCAAAGGCGCTGAGTTCCTCGATCAAGCAGTCTATAAAATATTTTTTGCCGATGACGGGCAGCGGCTCGGGATATTTTGATAGTAGATGATGCAGCTGCGATGCCGTAGCGCCCAGTGTCGGGATGTCGTCGGCGGTAGCGGTGTGGCCCTCGAGATGCTCGTAGAGTACGCCGATCCTATTGCCCTCGGGCATATCGACCTCAATAAAATGATCACCGCTTGGTGTTGGGATGATGTTTACGATAGGGAAGCCGTTATCCTTCAGATACGCGCAGACCTTGACAGCTTTTAACGCTTTGGCCGTATAAGGCCGCTTATATAGCTTGAACACATACCGCGTTGTGTTATCGGCAGTCATGTAGATTGATCCACCGATATCCCGAAACAGACGAAACTCGTTGAAGCCTATTCCATACTGTTCGGAGACAAGTTGTCTTAAGGCCTCGGGATCCGCTGTGGAACGATAGACCTTTAATATATAAGACCTCCCTATTTTTACATCAATCATAGAACATTTCATTCGATAAATCAATCAGAAAAACCTAAGTTAAAGTCCCCTCAGCTCCCATAGTCCTGCAATGCCTTGTATAACTCTTCGTCGCTTGCGATCTCCACACCAATGGTTAGACGCTCCTGATCATCTCTGCTCAAAGAGGTGGCGGGAGTTTTTGTTATCTCTTTTATATTGCTGATATAGTTTCCGGCCTCGTCGGTTATAGGGTCTTTATAAAATACAGTAACATAACCATCCTGTAAGCCTAGGATATACCGCGCAGGTTCCAATGCCGGAGCGGGCTTGCGTAGTACAAGCTCGTCAGAAGAAAATGAAACGGTCTCCCAGCCCATGTAGGTGTTTTTTATTGCATCAAGGTCAGAGCCTATGAGGAAATATGGTACGGTCTCCTGACTGCGTGAGACCACCTCGCCCTGTTTATCGACATGCTCGAACACTACAGAGGTTTCCGCTGTCACACGAGGCGATGCATCATTCATGTACACGGGCGTGGTCTCGATCGTCGAGGTTTCACCGCCTGCTGAGTCGTTCTCTATACCCATGTGCCCCGAGGTTTCGACAGTCTGCGTGGTTTCTTTTATATCGTTTATACGCTTATTTGTTTCGTTTATAGCGTATTTATAGATCCGGCCGCCGAGATATATCCCTGCGGGGACCACTATCAAGCATATGCATCCGAGTATAATTAAATATGTTTTCACAAATTGGCCTCCATTCTTAAATACTGTTTTGGGAATTATTGCCAATTTATTTATTTATTATAACCTCGGCCTAAAACTCTCCGGCCTTTATAAAGCATTCGAAGCTCTTGCCGCCCGAAGCGGATCCTTCGAATAGATAGGCAGGTTGCAGAATGCTGTTATCATAGATATAAACGAGGCGGCAATCGGAAAGCAGAACAGTCATATCCGTCTTTGGCAGAAACGATGCGGCCTTGGCCGCGCTCATGACGCGGCATGCAGAGATTCGCTCGTATTGAATTAGGTAATACTCGAGTGAGCAGACATGACCGCTCTTATCGATTATCACTCGGTTGTTGAACGCGAAGTTTCGCAGGTTGCCGAGGCGGTTGATGAAGTCTACGCGATATTGCTGCCCGTCAAAATGCACACGCACCTCGTCGTAAAACAGCACGAGCATCTTGCTGTCTATAAAGTCCGTAGCGGTTTGTATTGCATCAAAGTCGGTCATCTCAGCATGCTCGATTCCGCGATGTGCGATCTCGTAGCGCAGTACCGGCGCATATTTATCCGCAAACAATGTGCCTGTATCGTCAGAAAACACATAGCTGTCTAAAGTTTCGCTGTAGTCCTTGGGCAAGCCGAAAAGCTCAGCGTAGAGTACAGCCGTATCGGGATCGGTAATTGTATATTTGGGTACATAGCAGTTCTG
The DNA here is from genome assembly GCA_964446745.1 of uncultured Defluviitaleaceae bacterium. Taxonomy (GTDB): domain Bacteria; phylum Bacillota; class Clostridia; order Lachnospirales; family WQUN01; genus CAYURR01. Next base: position 6,487 of record CAYURR010000034.1, read on the forward strand.
ACTGCCATAGGCATCGGTGGGCAGTTCAAAGCCTATGATATAGCCCTTGTCATTGAATTCGGAGATCGGCAGCGTCTCAGCCACAGATACGGCGGAGACTGCACGTGCGGTCAGTCGTGGCACCAGATTACGTATGGCCGCCCGGTTACTGTCGGACAATAGGCCGCTCACAAATACGCCGATGACCATGAACCAAAAGGACGCAAAAAGGCCGTATACAGTTTTTTTAAGCATAACGCAACACCTCATGCTTATTATTACCGTATGCGGCCTAAAAAAAACAATTTATAACGCGAACAGCGTGCGCAGCTCCTCGAGGCTCAGTGCACTGATGAATTGGTTCTCATCCGACAGAACGGAATTGATTAGGTCCTTCTTCTTTTGATGCAAATTCAATATCTTTTCCTCGATCGTGTCCTTTGCTACGAGATTAAAGACCTGCACGGCTTTATTCTGACCAAAGCGATGCGCGCGGTCCGTAGCCTGGTTCATTACAGCCGGGTTCCACCATGGGTCGTAGTGAATAACGACGTCTGCACCCGTGAGGTTCAGTCCCGTACCGCCGGCTTTTAACGAGATCATGAATATATCCTTCTCGCCGTCGTTGAAACGCTTGCACATCTCCATACGCTCGGACGACGGTGTCGAGCCGTCTAAATAGAAATAACTGATGTTCGCGGCGTCTAATGTGTTCTTCAATATCGACAACATCGATGTAAACTGCGAGAAGATCAGCATACGGTGACGCGACTCTAGTGCCATCTGTATCGTCTCGAGCGCAAGGTCGAGCTTACCGCTGCCGTCGTTGTAGTTTTCGAGACACAGCGACGGGTGGCAGCAGATCTGCCTCAGCTTTGTAAGGTATGACAGTATCTTGAAACGGTTCTGCGATATATCCGCAGACAGCTCCTCGAAATGGCCTTGTGCACGCAACAATTGCGCGGTATAAATACGCTTTTGCTCCGGCAAAAGCTCAGCGTAGAGATCCGTCTCGGTCTTTTCGGGCAGCTCGGTGAGCACCTCGGTCTTTACGCGGCGCAGCAGAAACGGCGAAATCTGTTTATGCAGCCGCGAGGCCTGATACGCGTCATTGTTCTTTACGATCGGTATCTCATATTGCTTTGTGAAGCGGTGGATATTGTGCAGGTAGCCGGGCATGATAAAGTCGAATATCGACCAGAGCTCGGTCAGACTGTTCTCGATTGGTGTACCCGTAAGAGCGAAACGCTTGGAGGATTGAATGGATTTGAGTGCCTTTGCGTTCTGGGTCATAGGGTTTTTGATATACTGAGCCTCATCCGCAATTAGGTAATCGTATTGTATGTCCTCGTAGTTCTCGATATCGCGTTTTAGCATGTCATAGGTTGTGATGTATACGCGTGCATCCGTCTTTAATAGCTCCTTGCGGCGCTCGGGTGTACCGGACAATACGACGGTCGTCATATCCGGTGCAAAACGCTTGATCTCGTTTTCCCAGTTATATAAAAGCGAAGTGGGGCACACAACGAGGGTCTTACTGCGTTTGTCACTCAGCAGTAGCGTAATGATCTGCAGCGTCTTGCCGAGACCCATGTCGTCGGCCAAAATCCCCCCAAATTCGTAATGAGCTAGGGTCTTTAGCCAGCCGTAACCGACCTTTTGATATTCACGCAGAATAGGGTTCATCTGCTTCGGTATCGTAAACTCGCGTTTTGTACCCGACGCGAAATCCGCAGTCAGGCGCTTAAACGCGTTGTCAATATTTACCTTTTGCGCGTTTTGCGTGAGAGTGTTGATGTACAATGCACGATGCTTGGGCAGCACAATCTTATTCTGTGTGATATCCCTCTTCATGATGTCTAGATCCAAGATGAGTTCAGCCGTTTCACGGATGCCCGTGTCCTCGAGATCGATAAAGCGGCCGTCTTTTAAGCGGTGGAAACGCTTTTTAGATTTGTAGGACTCAAGGGCTTCCAGCAGCTCGAGCAGCGTAAAGTCCGAATCTACGGATATCTCAAGCAGAGAACCCTTAAGCTTGATGCCCAGAGAAGCCGAACGGAGCTTGTTTATGCGCTTCTTGAGATTGTCTGACGCATATAGCTCGGCATCCTTCATTGCATGCGCGAGCTCGCCGGAGTGGAAGCGCTTTAAAAACGAGAACACCAAGCCGTCCGAGTGTAGTACATAGATGCCGTGGCGTTCGTCGGGCTTAAAACCGTAGACCTCTATACGACGCTTGACGCGGTATTCCTCCGAGACATTACGGTGCAAGGACAGGGCGCCGGTTTCATCGTCAAAACAGCACTCCTTGAGCTTGTCTGAAAAGTATAGAAAGCTCGAGCCTGATTTGTTTACAGCTGAAAATTTCACGTCGCCATAGTCAAAAACCATCAAACATATCACATCATTGTTGTGTGCATCAAAGTAGAGACGGGGCTTCAGCGGTTTTTGTTTTATAACGGATACCTCTCCGGTGACCTCGGATATCAAGTGGTTCTCTACAAGCTTCGGATATACAAAGGTCAAAAAGCGTGTGAGCTCGTTACCCGTAAACGTCAGCACGGGCTGTTGCAATGGTGCAAACGCCGACAATAGCGCTGAAATGGTCTGCCCTGCGGTGAGCTCCATCCGGTAGATATTATTGTTTGCGATGATGTATTTATATTTTTTGCCGGTTATTTCAAAAAACGGGATCTTCTGGCCTGTGAGTGCTATCTTGCCGTGCTCCGCATCTAGTGTAAACGACACGGGCGGCAACATATTATCGGATACGGTGTATGGCCCGAGCGGCGGCTCACCCTGTATCTCGAGTTTGACATCGAGCGTGCAGCTGCTACGGCCTTCCAATATAGCGTCAAAGAAATCGTCTGTGTTTCGGCTCGTGAGGGCCAATATACGCGCGTAATCACGAGAATTCGTTATATAACTAAAATTTTTGAGCACCGATTGGTAAATGTCTGAAAAGATCGTATGCTCCTTCAGTATAAACTGTACGACAGACTGAGATTCGGGTTCAAACGCGGAGATATTATGATAAACAGAGAGCTTGCTACCATATGAGATAGTTTCGCTGTTTTTAAAATGACTAGCAAAGTCGAAGATGCTCTTTAGAAGATAGAGCTTCGACTCGCCGATTGTAAAATCTACATAAGCGTATTCGGATTTCTGGATATGGAGGCAGGGCACGAGGCGCAGCTTGCCGATGCCGTCGTCGGTGAGCTCGGGTAGGTTGGCATCTATTTCTTCAAACACGTGCTTCTCCATGGTCTTGTTTAAGTTCTTTACAGCCGCGAACATCTGAGACGAAACAGATTCCTGAAACTTGCCCTCCATAAGCCCGAACAATCCTGTAATCACATGCTTGCACGCACCTGTCCAAATACTCTGGCTTTCGCAATTGCACCGGTATGACTTGAGCTTGCCGTCTGAGTCAAAGTCGTATGTGATCTCGTAATGCTTGTAATTGCCCTCGACCTTTACAACCACGGTCTGGTCATCGTCCAAGACATCGATTACCAAAAGCTTTCCCTCGCGATAATGCCGCTCGCCCCGGGTAAATACATCGGGGCTGGATGCTATACCGAGGATTGAACCCTTCGTAATGTCAAACTTCATGTTTATGTACACCTCATAAAGAAACCGCAGATAAAAAATCTGCGGCAAGATTTATTTGATCAAATTTTTAACGGCGCTTATGTTGATATGTTCAGAGGCCTCTCTGTTCTCGTCTTTTATTTGCTCGTATACCTCCTTGCGGTATATGGACACTTCCTTTGGTGCTACGATACCTATCTTTACCTGCTCCCCTTGGGAGCTCAATATGATTATCTCAATGTTATCATTGATTACTATCGATTCGCCCTTTTTACGTGTCAATGCAAGTATAAGACCACAACCTTTTTTTATCTATTTATTATTGGCTTTCTTGTGCAGATCATCGAATACATAGTAACGTACCTCGTATTCGTCATTGTTAAGCAGCACTTGCTTACCCTTACGTGTTACGGGGTTGATGACGATCGGTGCCTTCAGATTTGCGCGCATGCTCTTTACATCTTCGGGTATTACTAAGATGTTATATATAAGCAGGTTGTTACCCTTTAGATCGCCGAGGCTTTCTATCTCATCCGGACGAACGAGCGGGTTGTAATCAGGCTTGACGTTGTAAATGTTTATCATCGCGAATGCAAGTTCTCCGTCATCCACGGACTGCAGCCAGCATATCGTATCGTCTCCCGGTGATTCTAAAAGTACGATAAAGTGATGTTTGTCTTGAAAGCCCGGTAAGCCTTCGTCAAAACATATCGAAAGATTTTCATCATATTCTATTTCGCCAAAGTGTTTGGTTTGTAGCTTCTTCATTGTCTAATTCCTTTCCGAATGTAGGAAATTTGCAGATTAAATAAAGTTTGCCAATGACAGTTGCATGATGCTAGCACCTATCTTTAAAGCGGCTGTGTATGCGGACTCAGCGTTGTTTTTGTCCATCATAGCCTGCATCATATCTACATCCTCGTTATCGGACATTAATTCCTTGTAAGTTTCCTCATCCATCTCAAGGCGTTTTTGTATCAGATCGAGCCTCGTCATCCTAGAGCCGAGATCCGCGCGTTCCTTTGATAGGTTTGCCGAATAGGTTTCGACAAATTTCAACGCGTTATTGAAACGATCTCCCAAGACACTCTGCAGCTGACCCTTTTCCTTGTTCATTTGATCTGTGATCGCCTTTTCGAGCTGCTCGCCCGAAAGATTTGGGATCGCTGTGGTCGAATAATACTCACGCAGCTCCTTTTCGGTTGAAAGCTTGCCTTGCTCCATGATCTTCACAATAGACATCAAATCGGCGTACATGTTATCTGTAAAGCTATCCTTAGCAAGCGAATTTACATCTATACGTGTATTGGTGCTGAACTCATAGTTCACCATCTGATTGTCCATTGTATAGTTCTTTGCGGGCACTACAGCCACACCGTTTTCATCAGCGGTTTGCGTGCATTTGAAATACACCTGCGGGTTCAATTCACCTTGAGTAAAGCCTGTTTTAGTGTAATTGAGGTTGAGTCCGCCGTCTGCTTGAACCTTCTGAGCCGTAGCATCATTCATAATGAGCTCCCCGGTCTCCTTGATGTAAATCATTTCGTTAGCAGCCAGACCCGATACATTATAAGCATCGGCACTGTAGTTCGCAGCTTTTGGATCTATGCTGAGCTCCCTGACCGTATAGTTCGTGGGAGGTGTGTTTTGGCCCTGAACAGCATTTGCATTTGTCAACCCCGTTACCTCTTTATATGGCAACCGAATAACGTTTATATTGTTTATTTTAGGTTCGCCCCATGTAGAAGCCGGTGGTACTGCATTGGTTGTAGGCTTTTGATATGAAAGGGTTTTTTCAATATTGGATGGGTCGAATGTCTGCGTAATGTTGTATGAAGCCTGATTGTCCCTTTCGAACGTGGGTGGCTGATCAGTGCGAAATCCGGAAAATACATAACGTCCGCCGTAGTTCGCGTTCATTTCCTTGCCTATTTGCTGAGTAAGCTGCTTTAACGACGCGACAATCTTTTCCTTATCCGCTGCCTCGAGGGTACCTGTAGAGGCTTGAACGCTGAGTTCCTTTATCGACTTCATGATGTCGACGACATTATTATATGCGCCTTCGGTAACCTTCATCCATGCATCGGCTTGGGAAACATTTCTTTGAAATTGAAGATTTTCCTCTACATTGGTGCGAAATTTGAGCGCACGGCTTGCGATAATCGGGTCATCCGACGGTTTGGAAATCTTTTTCGTGGTTGCGATCTGGTTTGCGAGCTTGTTTACATACTTTAGGTTACGGTTGATATTTAGAAGCATTGTGTTACTGACCATTGTATTGGTTACACGCATAGATAGACCCCCTTCGGACCTTTATCAGCCTCTGCCGAGCTGGTTGATAGTAAAATCATATATACTGTCGATTACATTCATGAGCTTGCCCGCAGCCATGTAGAGGTGTTGGAATTTTATCATATCTGCCATTTCCTCATTTGGGTCTACACCCGAAACGGCCAATCTTTGATTATCGATCTGTGTCGACAAGTCTGTATAGTTTTCCTGGAACTTATTGGCCTGTTTTGCATCGATGGATAACTCACCCGTGACACTCGCCAGAAAATCATCAACACGACCTTCTTTAAACAGGCTCTTGTTATTGAACACATCACGTAAAAATCCGTCGGTGATCAGGTTATTTTTAGAGACGGACACGCCGTCCTGAGCGGGCTGATAATACGCACAAGCCAATTTCATCGGATCCTCCAACAGATCCGGGTTCAGCTTAAAATTAAATGCATCCATATTTGCATAATTCGGCGGTATGGCAGCATTGCCGGTATAGGTAAAAAACAATGTATTGTTTGATTGATTGCCGTGCCCGTCCACGCCCTTTAGGTGCTCCTTATTCATCGCGTCAGCGAACGTACGAACTAGGGTATTGAGTTTTTCCAGGTAATATGGGATACCCTTATAGTTTACGCCCTTTGTGGCATGCGCTGTGACCATGCTGTTGCCGTCGCGTACATCTACGATACCCTTGAGCTGACCCTTCAAGGCGGGATGATTTAGGTCGAACTTTGTGCCGTTTGTGAACTCGACATCAAGCAAGCCGTCCGCATCCATATCGTTTAGCTTGGTTGTGCGCACGGTGGTCTTTAGTGAGTTCATATCAAAATGATTTACAAAGTCATAACCGTTTATCATGATGCTGAAACGCTTATCGTTGGGTTTGTTGGATGTAGAGTAGTCTGTCTCGGACACCTCTACGTTTACCAGTAGCGACAGGTCATCAACGAGGCGCATACGCTCGTCACGCAGGTCATTTGCAGATGAGCCGTCAAGCTCTGCGCTGCTGATCTGACGGTTTAGGCTCGCAATACGTTCGCCGAGGTTGTTGATCATCTTTACAGTGGAATCGAGCTCGTTGTTTAGGTCGAGCTGCTGCTTGCGTAACGATTGTGCGGACGAGTTGATATTAGTCACTAGCGAATTTGCAAACTGTATCGCGTTATTACGGTACGTGGGATCATCAGCATTCCTAGACAGATCCTGAAGGGTATTTTGGAAGTTCAGAAACGACGTCTTGATACCGGAGCCACCCAGATCATTTAGTGTGCTCTCAATGACCTTTAGGCTGTCCTTTCTGGCCTGATATGTGCCTAAGGCACCGCGCTCAGACCAGTATTTTCTGTCCAAATAAAAGTCACGCAACTGACCGGTGCCGTAAACCTCGGAGCCTGTGCCTATCATACCCCTGCCGTTTCGGAACGACAAAGCGGGAGTGGCCCGCATCTTGGCAAATTGTTTGGAGTATCCCTTAATCGATGAATTGGCGAGATTATGCGAAACTACATCGAGCGCACCCCTGGCTGTAAACAGGGCGGATGAAGCGACATTGTATTCAAAAAAAGATGATCTCATTTATTGACCTCCCTCAGTAGTCTCAGACCAAGCCGATGATTGTATTAATCATGGAATCGATAGTATTAAATATTCTCGCTGCAGCATTATATGAGTGCTGAAATAGCATCATATTCTTCATCTCCTCGTCTGTCGAAACAGCCGAGACGGACATGCGCTTGTTATCAGCTTGGTTTACAAGTGTCATCTGATTATCCACATAACCTACCGCTTTATTTGTCTCCATACCGACAAAGTCTACAAAGGATGTGTAGCTGTCCATAACGTTTCTCATGATGCCGTCGCCCATATTTAAGGACTTGCTGGACCATTTATCGAGTATCTTGTTTACAATGGTTGGGTCCTCACGATCGCCTGTAGAGGATAAGCAGAGATAGTTGTAACCGTCAGAGGCCAGTAGCTTTGGGTTGACCTCGATATTACCGATCGTGTACTGGGAATAATAGTCGCCGTTATTGACCGGTATGAGATTACCGAGGTTGTCAAATTTATTTGCATATGATCCCTGTGTACGTGTAAACAACTCTGTATAGCTCTTGTTGCCGTTTAGGTCAAGCGGTGCGTTCGGATCCTTTGCGCCTCCCAAAGCCGGTGCGAATATGTCATTCATCATCGTAACGACATGGTTTACGAGCTTGTCGAATTTTTCCATCGTTTGAGGTATCAGGCTGTTGTTAGCGCTGAAGTAATCGTTCTTGTAGTTATATAGGTCTGCTAATTGCTGACTTGTCGGTAATGCAGGCGGCGCGGGGAATGATGGCCTCGGGTCAACCAATGCGTTCTCGCCTAAGTAATTTGCGGGACGTGTACCGCGTGCAATCAATATACCCTTTAACCGACCATTGTCATTTCCGGCTGCAGCACTTACCGAGAATTGGGAAGGGGGATTAGAACCGGTTTGGTCTATGGAAGCGAAGTTAAACAGCGGGGTAAATTCTGTTGGCGGCGTATTGCATGATAGCGGCGTTGTAGAATTAGTAAATACAGGTTCCACAAACGAATAGCCCGGAGTAGTGTAACGCAATCCGAGTGTGCGTTGCGAATTAGCTACAAGAAGCTCTTTACCCTCGGTCAATATGTCCACACGACCGTCCGGATATTCTTTGTAATCGATCTCAATTAAACCGCTCAGTGCATCCAAACATCTGTTGCGCTCGTCACGCAGGTCGTTTGGCCGTTCACCACTCGCCTGTGAAGAAGATATCTGCTTGTTCAGCTCCGCTATCTTCGATGTCAGGTTGTTTATCTCCTTGACGGTATCTTGAACCTCCTGGTTCAAGATCTGCTGTTGTTTAAATGTGCGATCATAAAAAGTATTGGCCTTCTCGATGAAAGAGACAGCCGTGGAGATGAGATTCTGGCGTGTGGTTATACTATCTGGGTTCATAGAGAGCTCCTGCAGGGAGTTCCACAAATCCTGAAATACCGACTGTGATCTATATTCGCTCTGGAGCTCGCCGATAATGGACTCCAGTTCTAAACCGGTCGCGGCTATTGGGTCGTAGTAGTTGAGCTTTGAGACCTCTTTGCGATAGGTGATATCCAGAAACTGATTGCGTATCTGCTGGGTCATAACCACATTTGTACCCAAACCGCGCTGCATAGGAGTACCGTTACCATTACGGCCTATGTTGTTGTAGCCCCAGTCGCTCTGGACGATGCGCTGGCGCGAAAATCCGCTGATCGATGAATTTGCCATGTTGTGACCTGTCACAGACAATCCCATCCGCGCAGCAGTCATACCGCTTGTAGCTATGCCTAAACTTGTTATCGACATCTATGAATCCCCCCTGAGTACTGAAAGGAACTGCGTACGGCTCCTTTACTGCTTCGCGTCGAACATTGTGTCATTGTTTAACTGGTCACCATCGACCGAATAGAATGTGCGCTCGTTTTGCATAGTGGCACGCAATACATTCATTGAAAAATCTATATAGTCGAGTGAATACTCGATTAGTACCTTGTTTTGATCATTACGTTCCTTCAGTGTGTTTACACTCTCTCTCAGACGTTGCGCAAGATCTCTCAAACGCTTGTTTTCGGACTGATCCTTTGTGATATCGGCTATATCTGTGAGCGTAAGGTCTTCGACCGGACGGTTCAACACCGAGGCCAGATCCTTAAATATCGTCTGGCGTATCCGATCGAGCTTCTGGTTACGACCTACCAGCGCATTTTCGGCAGAGGTAATCTGCTGTAGGCGTTCTATCTCATTATTTACCAACACGTCGCGCTTTTCACCGGAGAGCTCGGCGAGACGGTCGTATATCTCCGACTGCTCGGTTAATGTCTCGGTTAATTGTTCCATCAAGCTTGCCATACTTACCTCCACGCATTACATGCATAACGTTTACTTACCGCATAGGTATTTCTATATCATCATCCGTGTCGTCCTCATGCGTCTGTGCGGCCGATAATGTCAGACATTTTACATGATCCACGCCATGTTGTTTTAAAATCTGAGCACATGCGGATAATGTACTCCCCGTAGTATAAATATCATCAACTATAATACATGAATTGATTGAATGATTCAAATAAATTTTGTTTAGAGCGAAGGCATCCGCTATATTGATCCTGCGGGCTTCCGCACCCAATCCGCTTTGCTTTCGGGTAGCACGCGTACGCACGATCATGTCTGCATATACAGGGATACCAAGACGCTTGCCAAGCTCTGTGGCCATCAGCTCGGCTTGGTTATAGCCACGCTTGCGAAGTTTTGACTTGTGCAGTGGCACGGGTATCAATGCGTTGACACCTTCGTAATATCCGTGGTCGATATGCTTATGGATCAAACGCCCCAATACCTGACCGTACATCGGATGGTAGCCATATTTATATCCATGGATGACCTTGCGTAAAATGTTGCCATATACATATATGGGCATATTTTGCTCAAAATAAAATGACTTTCCGATGCAGTCATTACATTTATATGTTTCCTCGGCATCGGCTTCACTGCAATCAAAAAGCGTCCGACCGCAGACGGCACAGTGTGGTTTTCTATAGAGATCGAATGTGCTCTCGCAGGACTCGCAGAGTATAGAATCTTTTGGGATCAGGGCCTTGCAGGATATACAAAACGGTGGGAAGATCACATCCGTTAAACTATCAAAAATGCTTCTAAACGCATTGATAAAATCCAAAATAGCCTCCGATTCCGTGGGGCAATTTTAATTTTTGCTAACTGTCCCCGTAATATGCATGTAAGTCTTGGATACGCGCGCAGAGCGCGGTGTTCCGGTCGACCTCCCGCTTATTGTCGATCATTGCGTACAGCTGCCGCCTGGTGCCCACGAGAACGACGAGCTCTTTAGCGCGCGTCACGGCCGTATATAATAGGTTTCGTGACATCAGCATGCTCGGACCGCTGTGGATCGGAATGATCACAATCCGGTATTCGCTGCCCTGGGATTTGTGCACGGTGATCGCATACGCAAGTTCGATCTCCTCTAATTCGCCGGAAGCGCCCGCGTCGTACAGTACGGTTCTATTGTCGTCGAATAACACGGCGATAGAATCGGCCGCAAGGTCGATCTTACTGATGATACCCATGTCGCCGTTAAATACACCCTTGCCTTCACCGATGCATTTGTTCCTGCCGTCAAATATCTTCCATACACGTTCGTAATTATTTTTTATTTGCATAACCTTGTCGCCTTCACGAAAGGTTGTATTTCGAAACTCGCGCTCACGCTTGCGCATGTCGGTTGGGTTTAGGTGCTGCTGCAGGACCTTGTTTAGGCTGTTAACGCCAAGATCTGCCTTGCGCATCGGCGTTAGTAACTGTATGTCCTTGAGAGGATCGGCTTTTTTATATTTTGGTAAACGCTTCGCGTAGAGCTCCGTGAGCGTCTCGATTACGTCTGTAATGCTATCTTTTTGCATAAAGAAGAAATCCGTATCACGTTCGTTTATTGCGGGATATTCGCCGCGGTTGATCCTATGCGCGTTCATGACGATCGCACTCTCTTGTGATTGCCTGAATATCTCGGTGAGCCGCACGGTGTTCAAAACGCCTGAAGAGATGATGTCCTTCAGTACCTTGCCGGGGCCCACAGACGGCAGCTGATCCACATCGCCGACCAAGATCAATCTCGTGCCGTCGGACACAGCCTTTAAGAGGTTGTTCATGAGCATGATGTCGATCATCGAGCATTCGTCTACGATCAGTACATCGGCCTCGATCGGGTTGTCGTCGTTTCGTGCGAATATCTGGTGGCGGATATCGTCCGCGATCATCTCAGCCTCGAGCAATCGGTGTATCGTTTTGGCCTCGCGCCCCGTCGCCTCGGACATACGCTTTGCGGCGCGTCCCGTCGGTGCGCACAGCTCTACCTTCAATCCATCGTTTTCCATGATCGTGATGATCGTATTGATCGTTGTGGTCTTGCCCGTACCCGGACCGCCAGTAATCACCAATACACCGGACGTGAACGCCTCTCTGACGGCTTGTATCTGATTCTCGGCGAGGGTCACGCCGGTCTCACGGTGCGTGTTTGCGATCTCTCTTTCTATATCACGCAGAACGACCTTTGCTGAAAATGCCAAGTCCAAGAGTCGCTTCGCGACGTTTTGCTCGGCTGCCCTGTAGGCTTGCAGGTAAACGGCTGTGCAAGGGCGGAGCTTTTCGGCGTATATAAGCTTGTCCGTCTGCATCGTAATCAGGTGCCCCTCGGCTATATCGGGTTCGATTCCCAAAAGCCGCGCTGTTTCGTGAATCAGTTGTTCACGTGGTAGATACACATGGCCGGAGCCTGTGGCGGTCAGCAGAGTATAGATGAACCCAGCACGTATCCGGAACTCAGAATCCAACGATATACCGGCCTTCATACCGATCGCATCGGCTGTTTGAAAACCCATGCCGCCAATGTCCTCGATCATCGCGTATGGATTGTGCTTTAGTATCGCCGATGTGTTATCGCCGTAACGCTTGTAAATCTTAGCGGCAACGGAGCCCACTAACCCGTAACTTTGCAACAGCATCATGACCATGCGGTGCGCAGACTGTTCATGAAAGCTCTCGGAAAAACGCATGGCCATTTCGAGGCTGATCCCCTTGATCTGCGCGAGTTTTTCGGGAAAGCTCTCAAAGACCTCGAAGCTGTTGTCACCGAAAGCCTTGATGATACGCTTGGCAAGACGCGGACCTATGCCCTTTACAGCGCCGGACGCCAAATAGCGCTCCATCTCGTCCGAAGTGGATGGCGCGCTCTGCACATATGATGTGATATTCAGTTGTAGGCCGTATTTATGATTATTTACATAGTTACCGGTTACGGTGGCGATATCGGACTTTGAAATGGAAGGCAGATAACCCGTACAGGTGATCTCTTCGTTCTCATCGTCGGCTGATACTAGTACGAATACCGTATAGCCGCTGCTGTCATCTCTATAGATGATATTCTCCACCGTACCGGAAAGCTCTACATATTCAACCACCGCATAACTCCGATCTCATTTGTTCCACAAACCATTGGTATTCTTCTTCGCTTTCGTAGGGA
>CAYURR010000035.1:0-19136 GCA_964446745.1 uncultured Defluviitaleaceae bacterium
TTACAAGACCGGCAGGGTCATGTGGGAAAAGAATGGCTACGAACCGATGCCTATGGCGAGCACGACGAAGATCATGACCGCGATACTCGCGATCGAGAGCGGCAAGCAAGATCAAGTGGTAACGATATCACGCAAGGCCTCGCTCGCACCGAAGATGAAGATGAACCTCACCGCGGGCGAGCAGATTAGCATCAAGGATCTGATGTACGCGCTGATGCTCGAGTCCGCAAACGATGCGGCTGTCGCGATAGCCGAGGGTGTCGGCGGCACGGAGGAGAATTTCTGTGCGATGATGACCGCGAAGGCCAAGGAGCTCGGCGCGACGGATACGATATTCGAGTCCCCGAACGGCCTCGACAAGGGCGATCATCACTCTACCGCGTATGACATGGCGCTGATTGCACGTTACGCAATGGCAAACCCTGCGTTTGTCGAGCTGATCAATACACCGTCCGCTACGATCAAGAGCAACAAGCGTTCGTATACCTTCATGAACAAGAACCGCCTGTTACGCGAGTATCCGGGTGGAAACGGTATAAAGACAGGCTTTACGAATAAGGCCGGCCATTGCTTTGTGGGCTCTGCGAATCGCGGTGACATGCAGCTGATTTCGGTGGTGTTTGCGAGCGGCTGGGGCGATAAGGGCAAACAGGGCAAGTGGAAGGATACAAGAAAGATTTTAGACTATGGCTTCGGTAACTTTTCATATAGGACGCTCATAGAGGCCGGTAACACAGCCGGGGATATCTCCGTAACGCGTTCGAGGACAGAAAGCGTCAAGCTGGTATACAACAGCGACCTCGTCCTGCCTCTCAAGGACGGCGAGGCCGAAACAGCAAACATTGTACTGAACATGCCCCAAACCTTGCTCGCGCCGGTAAATGCGGGCGATAGCATAGGTACGGCAGATGTTTATATAGGCGGCAAGTTCAACGCGCGCGTACCGCTTGCGTTGGGCGCATCCGCATCACGTCACGATCTGAAGACATCTATCGAAAAGGTGCTAGGGGTATGGTTCTCGGGTGCGAGTAGGACAGATATTAATGTAGAATTGCCTGAGCTTCCCGTTTTACCGGGTATGTAGAGCTCAGTTCATGGGGGATTTAGATGAGATTACAGAAATTTTTAGCGCAGGCGGGTGTAGCCTCCCGCCGCGCATCAGAGAAACTGATAGAGGATGGACGGGTCACGGTAAACGGCCATATCGTTATGGAGCAAGGCGTTACGGTCGATCCGGAAAAAGATATCATATGCTTGGACGGGCGCGAGATACAGATGGCGGGCCCGTTTTTGTATTTCATGCTACACAAGCCCGAGGGTTATATAACGACCGCAAAGGATCAGTTTAACCGCCCGGCGGTCACAGACCTACTGTCCGATGTCGGTGCGCGGTTATATCCGGTCGGGCGGCTCGATTATGAGAGCTCAGGGCTTTTGATCATGACAAACGACGGTGAACTCGCATATCATCTTACACATCCGAAGCATATGGTAGATAAGGTTTATGTCGCAAAGGTCAGGGGCGTACCCACGCGCGAGTCCATCGAGGCCTTTCGCAAAGGGGTTCAAATCGATGACTATACGACACAGCCCGCGCGCCTCGAGATCATAAAGACCTATGCGGACAGCGCGGACATCCGGGTCACGATCCGAGAGGGCAAGAACCGACAGGTGCGTAAGATGTGTATGGCCATAGGGCATCCTGTGCTGCGGCTAAAGCGTATAGCTGTCGGTAAATTGTTTCTGGGCGATTTGAAACGTGGCGAATACCGTGCGCTGTCGCCGTCGGAGATCAGGATGCTCAAAAGTAGCGAGTAATGTTTTATAGGGGGTTTAGTAATGGGCAATATTTATGAACAGATAGTGGAGTATTTTAAAGCGTATCCGGAGGTAATGTATGGCTTTTCGGATATCTCGTTCAGCGATTACCGTGAGCAATATACCGGCGCGTTGGTATTTGCGGTGCCGCACTCGAGGATGATGACATTGGGGAATTACTCAGAGCCGGGATTCGACGAACTGATATCCGAGCTCAAGGACAAAGCCCACGATATCAGACAGGGCATAAAGGCGATCCTGAACGCGGAAAATAGTGCATACTTAGTTCCACCCCCGGGTCAATCCGGCGAAACTAAACTGCTCGCCGCGTTTTCGTTTAAGAGCGCAGCTGTAACGGCGGGCCTCGGTTGGGTTGGCAAGAATGCTCTGTTGGTCACAGAGACCTATGGCCCTCGTGTCAGGCTCTCAGCTATCTTGATCAATTTCGATTTTCCGAAAGCTGAGCCGGTTACACAGAGCAAATGCCCGGAGGATTGTTTTATATGCGTCAGCAAGTGCCCGCACAAAGCCCTAAAGGGTAAGCAATGGGACATTCATACAGACCGCGAGGAGATCATAAACTTTCATCGTTGCAACGATAAGCGCAGTGAATACATAAAAACACACAACCGCAAGAACGCATGCGGCATCTGCATGGTCTCCTGCCCGATAGGTTGTTGACCGCTACGCATCACTATGTTATGCTGATATTAACCGATACGGTCAAGGAGGTGTTTACATAGACAGATTTCACGCAATACCACGGGAAAAACAGGATGCGATCATAAATGCGGGGCTGCGATGCTTCGGCGCGAACGGATATAAAAAAGCTTCTGTGGCCGATATAGCGGAGGCCTGCGGCATTTCAAAGGCGCTGGTTTTCCACTATTTTACGGGCAAGAAGCGTTTTTATTTGTATTTGATGGACTTTTGCATTCGCTTATTTACAGACGAAATCAACGCGCGCTTCGATCGAGGCGTGACGGATTTCTTTGAACGTATAAAGGCCGCCCAGAATATCAAGATCGCCGTGATCAGGCAATACCCCGCCGTGCTTGACTTTCTAAAGTCCGCTTATTTTGAAACCGATAAAGAGGTCGTGGATGAGATTAAGGTAGCAATACACGACGGGGGCAATGCAAGCCTTGCTATATTCATGAGTGGAACGGACAATACCAAGTTCAAGGACGACATCGACATCAAGATGGTCGTAAACATCATCACCTGGTGCGCTGACGGTTATATATCAACGCTGTCTACATTAAGTGAATGGGATGTAGATAAGATTAAGGCTGATTTCGAGAGTTATCTTAACCTACTCAGGCAGAACTTTTATAAGAGCGAATATATTTAAGCCAAGGCTTTGTACTCTAAGCCTTTTCTCTGGTCAGGTTCTTTATCCACGAGTAGTTGTTGGTCTTGTATATCGCTATGACCCATTTCATGAGCTGGTCGCATTTTAAGAAGAAGAATACGACCACGGGGCTCGCGTGGAACACAAACGCCGCGAGCGTCGACAATGGCATGATGACGACCCATACGAAGAACAGGTCGACCTTTAACACAAAGCGTGTCTCGCCGCCCGCACGTATGATGCCCACAAAGCATGGCGCGTGATACGAGGTGCCGAGCACGGTAACACACAAAATCGTCACGAACGCGCGGGTCATTTCCATCGTCTCGGGTGGTATCGCGTACAGCGAAATGAAGAAATCCCTTAAACCCAATAGCGACAAACTCGTCAATACACCCGTGCATACAAAGATGATTTGTAATGTGCGGGTGTATTCTTTTACCTTTTCATATTCCTTGGCACCGACTGTTTTGCCGATCAATACGCTCGACGCATTACCAAAGCCATACACGACGACCGACACAAAGCCGAACAATGTGAGTGCGATACTGTTTGAGGCTATCGCGGAGGGGCCGAGACGTCCTATTACGCTGGCCTGTGCAACGCCGCCTATCCCCCAGAGGATATCCCCGAGCATTACCGGAAAGCCATGTTTAAAGAAATCCCCAAGCAATACTTTATTCGTAGGCAGCAGCTCCGTGAAGCGCAGCATGAGCTTTTTGTCTATGAAGCGCACATATGTAAGGATGATCGCGGTTTCGATAATACGGGCTATCAGCGTAGCCGTAGCGGCACCCTCTATACCCATCGCCGGGAAACCGAAATGTCCGAAGATCAACACATAGTTTAGACCCACGTCCACGATCAACGTAGACACCGAGATAACGAGCGCAACGCGTACATTCTCTATGCAACGCATTGATGCTATAAACGAGTTCGTTATGCACAAAAACAAATAGGACATCGATATGATGCGCAGGTATTTAGCGCCCTCGGCGATGACTGCCGTATCATTTGTAAATATACGAAGCACAGTTGTCGGGAAGCAAAATGCGATCGTCGCTACGGTGATGCCTATCGCAAGACAAACCTTCAGACCGATCGAGATGACATATTTGATCATCACGATATCTTTTTTGCCCCAATACTGCGCGGCCAAAAGGACGATAGACGCGGTGATGCCCGCTATCAGCATATGTATGATATTCGAAACCTGATTGGCCATTGCTACGCCCGATATCGCTATCTGTCCGAGCTTGCCGACCATGATGTTGTCCGCGATGCCTACGCTGATTGAGATCAAGCTCTGTAGTATCATCGGCAGCGCCAGCGAAAAGAAGGTCGTATAGAAATACTTATCCCTTGTAAAGAAGGGTTTTTTTTGTGTGGTTTCGGTCTCCGTAATGATGCCTCCCTATACGTTTTGTTTTTGATGCCTGCCCGTGAGCCAGACACAAATCAGCGCCCCGAGTGGGAATATGGCCGATATGAGCATAGCCGCACGCAGTCCGAACTGTTCCTGCGACATAAATGTGGACAGGTTTGGCATATTGTCCGCTACAAATCCCATGAACCAGGGCCCTATCGAACCGCCGATGTCTCCGGCTGCGGCCATCAGCGCAAACATCCACGAGCCCGCGAGTGGGAATCGCTCAGTCGCAAGCGAGAGGCTCCCGGGCCACAGTAGGCTCACACCGAGCCCACAGATCGCACATGCCACAAGACCCAGAATCGGTATCGGCGAAAGCGCAACTGTCAGGTAACATACTACCGCCGCAAACGAGCCGATGATCATGGTCTTGCGTAGGTTTAATCTGCTGCCTAGGATACCGTATATTAATCGTCCGGATCCCATCATGGCCGCAAACATACACATCCCGGCCGTATCGCCGATGACCTTGCTGATACCGAGCGCGGTTTCCATGAACGTAGAGGTCCATTGGGAAATGGACAGCTCCGAAGCCCCTCCACACGCTATCGCGAGCAGGAATATTACAAAGAACGGGCTCTTCATGATCTCACGCACGGGCTGCCTATTTTCCTCAGAAACGGGCGGAGCAAGCGGACAGCGCATAAACAGGAAGGTATTTATAACGGGTAATATCGCCCAGAGTGCAGCGATGATCGGCCAGCTCTGCTTGCCGAATACAAACAAGAACAACGTGGTCAAAAGCGCTACGCTGACCTGCCCCCAGCAATAGAACGAATGCAGGATAGACATTGCGGCGGCTTTTTCATCTGTCGGTATCGCGTTGATGATCGGCGATAGCAACAGCTCCATGAGACCGCCTGCAGCCGAGAATAAAATCGTCGCGATCACAAAGCCCGTATATGGTGCGATAGGCATCCGCGGCACCAATGCAAAGAAAATCAATCCCACTACCATAAAGATATATGCGGGTACTATCAGCGGCCTAAATCCGATGCGATCCACAAAGCCCGAGAAGCCGATGTCGATGGCGACCTGAGCCAGGAAATTGATTAAAACGAGTGCGCCGAGCTGTGCAAATGTGAATCCGAATTGCTCTCTGAGTGGAATGAATAAGATGGGTGTGAGGTTGATGATGATGGCTTGCGAGAACACGCCTATGTAACAGGCCATGATCGTAGACTTGTAAGAAATGGGTTTTGTCATACCGTGATTGCGTCTTCCTTTCAGGATAATATACTACGGCATTACCTGGATGATACTACCACATGTGAACCGTTCTCACAAGCAATATGATAAAGGGCCGCCGCGTGACCGCGACAGCCCATTTTATATTACCTGGATGACAATTTTACTTATCTGTTGTAAGCGGTGCCGCCCTGCATACCAAGGTTCTCTTGATACTTAACATCAAACGCTGCCTCGATATCAGGCATACCGTTTTTGTCAACGAATGCGAGCAGTGCGTCATAGATCTTTGTTGCTTCCGCTTCGGATTTAGCCATCATGATCTTCGGGATCTCAGCCTTGATCTGATCCTCGCAAAGTGTTCTCTTGATACCCAGATCACTCTGCTTGTCGATGACATCGCCTACGCCTACATATTCATCAGACATGAACATAATAGGTGAAAGTACGTTTGCCTGTATCGAGATAACCCAGCTGCGTTGATCCTCGGGCTGCATCTCATTAACTGCGAACTTTGTCATATCAACGTTATCGGAGTGAGCCGGCTGTGGCCAGAACCAGAGACCCAGGCGGTTAACTTCGTCAGATGACAGCGAAGACTCGGGCTTCTTTAAGACCGGGTTGCCGTTTGCATCGACATCATCCCACAGATCACCCTTAGGACCATACATCATGTTGATAGATCCTTCTTTTGTGATCATATACGAATACAGATCAAAGATGCGTTGCGGATTTGTAGCCTTTGTTGTGATACAGTTTACGTTCCAACCAACAGTCTCCTTGTGATCAGGATATATCTTGTCTGCGGAGATACCGTTTGCCGGCGGATAGACATATGGATCTGTGAGAACGATATAGTCGTCATCCGGATAGGTTTCTTTCAAGATCGTGCGGAACTTGTTTACGTCGTTCTGAGAGAAGTCATAGTACATCAAGCCTGTACGTCCTGCTACCATCTTCTCTACATGCTGTTCTTTTGTATCGGTAAAGCTGGTCTCAAGCAGTAAGCCCTCTCTGTACCATTTATTAGCTTCCATGACGGCTGCCTTGAAGGTGTCGTCACGCAGAGCGGAGCTGAACTTGCCATTGATCGGTACATACCAGCTTGCGGCGAGGTTCTTGCCGCCCATCGAGCGGTTAATTCCACGAAGTGTAGGATGTCCTGTACCGTCAGCGTCTGTAGCAAACGGAATAGTCGGAGCGCCCTCAGCAGTGGTCGGAACCTTTTCCTTTATAGCCTTTGCAAATGCATAGAGGTCCTCGAAGGTCTTGAGCTGCGGTGAGCCGGCTGCTTCGTAGATACGCTTGTTATATATCCACGCATCGTTACCGCCTGTGGGAGCCTTACGAGCCCAGTTCGGGATACCGTAGAGCTTACCGTCGATCTGCAACAGCTTCTGTGTCTGCGGCAGGATATTGTCGTTATAGTCGCTGTTGTTTGCCTGGAAAGGAGCCAGGTCCTGGAGCTTTCCAAGGCGAGCCAGGTTGATGTTGACAGGACCACGGTCCATAACAACAACGTCTGGCAGGTCGTCGGCAGAGATCATGATGTTGAGCTTCGCATCAGCGTCAGCATCAGGCTTGGACTGTTCCATCTTTACATTGAATTTCTCAGCAAGGAATTTCGATGCTGCATCATCACCCCAAGGCTTGATGCCCCACCAGTCGTAGTTGTAGTAAACGGAGAAGGTGTAAGGCTCCAACTCGCCCGACGCAGTATCTGCCGGAGCGGCTTCTGTTGTTTCTGTTGTTGACGTATCCGTCTTTGTTTCTGTCTGCGTATTAGCTGCGGGCGCTGTCTGTGTAGTGTTGCCTCCCTTATTATTGGCACTTGAACAACCTACTGCCGTTACCAATAATGCAAAAGCCAATACGAGGCTAATGGTTCTCTTCATTTCTCATCCTCCTATTAATTTTAATTTATACTTAAGCCGTTTTCACAGCATTAAGCCATATTAGCGATCAACCCTTTAACGAACCTACCATGATACCCTTTATGAAGTACCTTTGTAAAAATGGATACGCACACATAATCGGAAGGATCGTCACGAGCATTGTAGCCATCGAAATAGAACGAACGTTAACCGCCTTACCCTTACCGATATTACCCATATCGATAGAAGCACCCGAGGCCGCAAGGCTCTCTGCAAATTTTGCCTCGGAAATAATCGACAGCAGCACGGACTGCATGGGCTTAAGTTCCTGCTTGTTTATATACAATGCGGCATCAAACCATGCGTTCCATTGCCATACACCGATAAACAATGCTATCGTAGCGATAATCGGCGATGAAATCGGGAAAATAATCTTGAAAAATACAGTCCAGTAGTTCGCACCGTCGATACGGGCGGATTCCTCTAATGCCAAGGGGATACCCTTGAAGTATGTACGCATCAGTATCATGTTCCAAACACCGACAAGACCCGGGATGATATATACCCAAAAGTTATTGATAAGACCCAGTTTGTTTATGAGGAAATAGGACGGTATCAAACCGCCGCTGAAATACATCGTCACCAGGCATAGCATCGTGTAAAACTTGCGTCCGACGAGGCTTTCATGCGAAAGCCCAAACGCAAACAACGAGGTAAAAAACAGACTCGATAACGTGCCGATAACGGTACGAGATACGGTAATAAAATACGCCTGATAAATCTTCGGATTTTGGAATATCAGCTCGTAGTTACGTAGTGTTGGCACACGAGGATAGAATGTAATGCCACCGCGTGTAGTATCGTTAGCATGGTTAAACGAGATCGCGATAGAGTTAATAAAGGGATATAGGGTCGTCACAATGATTAATATCATAATGAATAAAACCACCGAGTCGAATACCCAGTCTACAGCTGAACGCTTATATTTCATCTGATATGTCCCCCTCTCTTAGAATACGGATGACTCGCTGAACTTACCGGACAGGTAGTTAGCGGTTAGCAGTAACAGGAAGTTGATGACCGACTGGAACAAACCTGCCGCAGTCGCAAAGGAGGCACGCATCTCACGAATACCTACGCGGTATACATATGTACTGATAACATCCGCATAATCACGGAGGCGCGCATTCATCATTTGGTTAGTCAAGAGCATGATCTGATCAAAGTTGGCGTTCATGATACCACCGACAGTAAAGATCAACAGTAGCACGATCGTGGGGCGTATCGACGCCACAGTGATATGCCACATCTTGTCATATCGGTTCGCGCCGTCTATATCGGCAGCCTCGTACATCTCTGCATCTATGGACGTGATGGCAGCCACGAAGATAATCGAACTCCAGCCCATTTCTTTCCATAGATCGGTGAAGACAAGCATACCCCAGAAGTATTCGCCTCTACCGAAGAATGCTATCGGCTTATCAATCAAGCCTAATGTAGTCAACATATAATTGACCGCGCCGCCATCAACCGAAAAGAAGTCAAACAACAACGTGGCACCAACTACCCATGATATAAAGTGAGGTAGGTACGAGATCGTTTGAAGGGATTTTTTAAACCATACAACCCTTATTTCATTTAACAGAACCGCAAAGATAATGGGAATCGGGAAATTAATTACTAGCTTTAGTATGTTGATAACGAGGGTGTTTCGTAAAACCTTTGTAAAGTTTGGATCGTGGAAGAAATAGTTGAACTGCTTAAGTCCGACCCAGGGGGAGAATCCCGGGAAATCACCGAGTCGAAACTCCTGAAACGCCATAAGAATACCGTACATGGGTATGTAAGCAAAAACCAAAATGTGGATAATAGCCGGTATGACCATTATCTGTAGATCCCACTGTGCGATAAACTCACCAAAAGTAGATTTCTTTTTTTCAACTGCCTTGCCGCGTGCACTCGCATCGCCCATACTTTACCCTCCATTTGCTTAGTTTGTGTCGCTGTTCAAGCTCGCTTTTATTTATCATTATATACATTTGAAATCTCTTTGCAATCTTTTTTTGAATCATGCATAAGAAACTTTGTTCGAATTATTAAAATATTGTTTATCTTTTGTGCATACAAGCTTGCTTTTGCACACAGGAGTGTAATATGATAAATGAAAACATCAATCGAGAGGCGGTAACCACTTGAATACTACATTAATAACGGCACACTCAGGATGTGACGGCACCCCGGATAACTCAAAGGCATTCATCGATTACGCGTTAGGCTTGGACGCGGATTGCTTGGAGGTCGATGTACGTAAAATAAACAATGAGCTCGTGATGGCACATGATGTGGATCATCCGGCCTTTAGCCTGGCATATGCGTTTGAGCAGCTAAAATCACACAGCACAAAGAAGATCAACTGCGACCTAAAGCATGAAGATCTCGAAATACCGGTGTGGGAGCTGGCCAAGCAATACGGTGTATCGGATCAACTGATATACTCCGGCTCTGTTTCCGCAGAGAACATGAAATCAGACAAGGACATGCAACGCGCCGTCGCCTGGTATATGAATATCGAGATCGCGCTGCCAAACGTTTACTCTGATATGGATGTGGCTAACGGTCCTCATATATCAGAGCACGCGGAACGCGTAAAAACATTCTTTTACGATAACAATGTGGCGTGCCTAAACATCAACTTCCGTCTGCTCAAATCCGAGTTGTGCAAGCTGCTCACTGAGCACGGCATGCCGATGTCTGTGTGGACCCCCGATGCCGAGCAAGACCTATGCGATATGTTATCTGCCGGCGTACATAACATAACTACCAGAAACGCCGCATGGGCTGTATCTAATTTAAAAAGATAAACAATTATTTTAAATACTCCTCCGACATCAATATCTCCCTGATGACCTCGGTCGGTATCTCAAAGCTCGGCGTACCCATCATGCCGGGTGCCACCTCATATTCATCAAAGCAGATCACGAGCTTGCTATCCTCATTTATATAAAAGCTCTGATCTGCTTTGATCCTTTCAAATGGATTTATATCATCCTCCATGATGAAATACACCTCCCCTTCTCCGCTTTCCATGCGAGCCCTCATCTGTTCCAATATATTTTCACTTATTACATTTACATGATCCGCTCCGTCTCTGAACAACATCGGCAGCGTCAGCAGCAGTTGTTTCTCCAAATCTATCGTGTCGTAACGCCTGCTCTCGGCTCCAGAAGCCCCGACCTCGAGCTTTCGAGTCTCGATCGTGAGCAGTCTACTGTTATTGACCTTTAGGCTGTAACCAGCCTCGATGGCCCTGTGCGCGAGCTGACCGTTTTCAAGCTCGCCGTTTCTCCCCCATGCACTGCTTACAATCTATAGACGCATATGACTATATAAAAAGTTTGCACAGGTTGTGCGGGAAATATAAAAGACCAGGTGTAATCCCGGTCATCTAATGTGTTTATATTGTGTTATCAATTTATCAAGAAGACGTC
This sequence comes from uncultured Defluviitaleaceae bacterium, assembly GCA_964446745.1. Taxonomy (GTDB): domain Bacteria; phylum Bacillota; class Clostridia; order Lachnospirales; family WQUN01; genus CAYURR01. Next base: position 11,152 of record CAYURR010000035.1, read on the forward strand.
TGACATGGCTTCTTTTATCCTGTGTCAGTGTAATACCGGCCAGGTTTGCAATGCGTTCGGCTACCTCATAGATAGCCATGCTGTCCGTATCGACGCGCATATCGCAGATATCGGTAGTAAACGCCTTTATACATCGGTCGATCTGAAGCTCAGGCCACGAGTTTTTACGTTCGAACCTACTGCTGAGCCGCTTGATTATGGTTTCCTTACTCGCAAACAGGATGAAATGCTTCACGGTATATCGTTTAGAGAGCTCCCCGACCAGTTCGTTGAAATATTCTTTGTTCGTTATGGTCATAGGGACGGCTATAACCCCGTCATAATGCTCCGCGATATAGCTGAGCATTTCTAGATTGAACTGTCGCCACATCGGATAATTCTGATAATCACCATTCTCGAGGCGTTTGACCGGCTCCGGCACATTCTGTCTGATGAATGCGCCCGCATTCTCCGGATCATATACATATGAATTCGGGATGCGCCTCTGCAGCTCATAAGCCGTTTGCGTCTTGCCAGAGCCGAACGCCCCGTTTAGCCATATAATCATCGTTTACGCGTCCTTCAGACTCAGTATCCGTTCCTCGGCCTCCGACATGAACTGATGCGTGTACAGGTTATAGTAATGACCTTTCTTGCGAATAAGTTCCTTATGGCTGCCGCATTCGGCTATCTTGCCCTCTTTTATAACCAGTATCCTGTCGCAGGAGCGTATCGTCGAAAGCCTATGCGCTACGATGAAGCTCGTGCGGCCCTTCAATACTATATCTACGGCATTTTGCAGCATCTGCTCGGTCTCTGTGTCGATCGAGGAGGTCGCCTCGTCGAGTACAAATATCCTCGGATTGCCTATGATCGCACGTGCAAATGAGATCAGCTGTTTCTGACCTGCGGACAGGCGGCTGCCACCCTCCCCTACCTCGGTGTCGAAGCCCTTGTCGAGCTTCATGATAAAGTCGTAGGCCTTGACGGTCTTGGCGGCTGCTACGATCTCGTCCATCGTTGCGTCGAGTTTTGCGTAGCGGATGTTATCGGCTATCGTACCCGAAAACAGATGCGGTGATTGCAGCACATAGCCCAAATTTGCCTGCAGCCATATCTGCGAGCGTTCGCGATAATCCACGCCGTCTATATAGATCGTCCCGTTCGTGGGCTCATAAAATCTACACAGCAGGTTTACGATCGTGCTCTTGCCCGCGCCCGTTTCACCCACGAGTGCAATCTTTTCACCGGCCTTTACATCCAAGTAGAAATCATCCAATACAATAGTAGACTTTTCATCCTTTTCATCGGCCTTTGTATACGCGAAGGTTACATGATCGAATGTGATATCGCCGTTTATTGCGGGCCAGTTTTCTTTCTTTGGGTTGATGTTGTCGCCGTATTTAGCTACGACATCGGGCCTGTCGGCGATCTCGGGTTCGGTCTCTATCAATGAAAGCGTACGCTCAGCCGAGGCCTGCGCAGACTGAAACTCCGAAAACACCCTCGCTATCTGCTGAACGGGTTCAAAGACCTGCATAGCATACGACAGAAACGCCGAATATGTGCCGAATGTGATCACACCACCCGCAACATCTACACCACCGAGCCACAACACGAGCCCTACACCTACAGAACCCAGTGAGATAACGATAGGCAAATAAATCGCCGATATGATCGCGGCCTTTACACTGGCCTTTTCCATACCGACCGTGAGCTCCGAAAACTCCGCAAAGTTTTCGGCCTCGCGGTTTAAGGACTTGGTCGTGCGTGCGCCGTTTATACCCTCGTTATATGCGCCCGTGATCTTTGAGTTGATCTTTCTGACCTCGCGGTGGCTTTTGAGTATTACCTTCTGGAAGAATAAACTCACACCGATAAGTATCGGGAATGTGCATATCGTGATCAACGCGAGCTTCAGGTTCAACAGTAGCATCGTGATGATTACGATAATGATGATCGCGATACTCCATATCAAGTCGAGCATCGCCCATGCGATAACATCACCTATGCGCTGCGCATCCGAGGTCATGCGCGCCATGATCCAGCCTACGGGAGTCTTATCAAAATACGAGAACGATAGCTCTTGCAATCGGTTAAAGCCCACCTTGCGGATGTGGTAGGTCACACCACATTCGATCTTACCGGAGTTTCTGATAAATATATATATGTTCGAAGCCTGGAACAGCACGAGTGCAACATAGCCCACTACAAACCACGGAAAACCCGTGAGATCCCCGCGTCCGATGAAATGGTCTATTGCGTAGCGGCTCATGAGCGGAAATACCGCATCCACGGTCGCGCACAATACCATCATTAACAGCAGAATAAACAATTCCTTTTTGAAAACGCTAATGAGCTTAAATATCCTGACCCAGAGCCCCGCGTCAAACCGCTTTGAATAATCTTGTTCGTCAAAATTCACGCGAGCACCTCCTCCTCAAGCGTGTTTTGGATATTCCAGATGCGGCTATAGAGCCCGGGCCGCGCGATCAGTTCGCTGTGCGTACCCGCGTCCGATATCTTGCCGTTTTCCATTACGAATATCCTGTCCGCCTCCATCAATGTCGATATACGCTGAGATATAATAAACGTCGTTGCGCCGGTTCCGCCCTTCGAGCGTGCGTTTTGCTTGAGCGCGGCTCTGATCTGCGCGTCCGTCTCTGTATCCACCGCCGACAGCGAATCATCAAAGATCAATATATCGCTGTTTTTAATTAGCGTACGTGTGATTGCGACACGTTGCTTCTGACCGCCCGAGAGCGTCACACCCTTTTCGCCGACCATCGTCTCGTAGCCTTCTCTAAAGCCCTCGATGACATCATGCACAGATGCGGTCTTTGCGGCCTCATATATCTCCATATCCTGTACATCCGCACGCGCCATGCGCACGTTGTTTCTGATTGTTTTTGAATATAAAAACGGATCCTGCAATACTATACCGATATGCCTACGCAGCCATTTCTTATCGATTCGCTTGATATCTACGCCATTTATCGTAATACTGCCATTTTCGTGCTCATACAGCCTCAGCAGCAGATGCATGACCGATGACTTGCCCGAGCCCGTCGATCCCAAAAATGCCACTGTCTCGCCGCGCTTTACAGTCAGCGAGAGACCATTTAGTACAGGGTTACTGGCCTCGTATGCGAAATGCACATCCTTAAACACAATATCACCGTTCAGATCCGGCTTAAGCGCATTCGGATCATTTTCCTCGAGCGGCGTGTTCAAAATTTCATAGACACGATCGATCGATACGGTCATCTTACCCATGTCACTCAGGATACGCCCAAGATGCCTTAGCGGGAACACGAGCATACCCTCATAGGTCGTAAACATCAACATATTACCGAGCGTAAGCTGCCCTTTGACAACAAAGTACACACCCACGAATAACACAAGCGATATCTGTAACAGACACAGCAGGTCCGAGGTAGCCCAGAATGCTGCCATCAAATTTACGAGCTTGTTCACGAGCGACCGGAATTCTGAATTTTTGTGTTCGAATTTATCGACCTCGTAACGCTGCCTACCGAACGCCCTGACAACCCTCACACCCGAGAGGTTTTCCTGCAAAACGGTCTGGAGCTCGCCCTCTTTTTCATCTACGAGTGTAAAGGTCTGTGAAATCTTGCGAAAGAACACATACGAAAACACGAATACGATCGGCATTACGATAACAGCTAGCAGTGCAAGCTTTACGTTGATGCCAAGCATCACGGCCATTGAGAGCACGACGATGAACAGCGTACGTATGATCTCCACGAGCTGCCCCGCAAAGAAGCGGCGTATCGTCTCTACATCGGATGTACAACGCTGTATCAGATCACCTGTCTTTGCCTTGACATGATAGTCATAAGGCAGGTTTTGCAGATGATCATAGAGATTGTTCTTGATATCCTTCGCGATACCCTCCGACGCGACCGCTGTCCAGCGACCGCGCAGATATGAAAAGAAGCTGTTCGCGCCTGTCGCTACCACAACACCGACCGCGCATATCCATAGGTTCGTCGCGATATTCCCGGTGCCACCGAGCGCGTCTACTAAATCGGTTATGAACCTCGGATAATTCATGGGCCGCTTGCCTATGACATTATCTATCGTGAAGCTCACGACCATCGGCGCGAGCAGCGAAAATAGCACCGCCAACCCCGCCGTAACAAAAGCGCCCACAAAGTAACGCTTATAACCATCCGACACCTTCATTAATCGTTTGAAACTTAACATACACCCTCCATTGTCTTAAACGCAGAAAAAAACCACGGGCGCGCACGTATCCCAACGAATCCGCACGCATAAAAAAAACCATCCGTGCACAATCGTAAAAGCCGTGTTTGTCCGTGGTAGTATTTATTGTAGTCTTTTTCTGCAACCCCTTTAATCAAGCGAATCCTTCTGAGTAACGTTCTGAGTATAATACATCATACCTTATCGCGCAAGCCAAAAATATTATATTTTCTGCAATATCGCCTCTACGATCCGCTCGGCTGCGTGTCCGTCCCCATATGGGTTCGGTGTACGCGCCATTTTCTCATAGTGCTCTGTATCAGTCAGTAGTCGCGAAACCTCCGACACGATACGCTCCGGGTCCGTACCTGCTAAAACGAGTGTCCCTGCCGTGAGGCCCTCCGGCCGCTCCGTGACGTTTCGGAGGACGACGACGGGCTTGTCCAATCCGGGTGCTTCCTCTTGTAATCCACCCGAGTCCGTAAGCACGAGGTACGAGCGATACATCAGATTGTGCATAGCCTGAACATCCAATGGCGGCGACACAAGATGCACACGCTCAATGCCCGACAGGTGTTTAAATGCGACCTCCGACACAGCGGGGTTCATATGTACGGAATATACAATCTCCACATCCTCAAAACGTTCGACTATCGTCTTTACAGCCTTGAATATATCCAAAAGCGGTTCGCCGAGGTTTTCTGAGCGGTGCGCGGTCAATGCGATCACACGTTTTGAAAAGTCCACGGCCTTCATGGCTTCCTCTTCAAATACATATGAGTCCGATACGGTCGACTTCATGCAATCCACAGCGGTATTACCGGTGACAAATATTGTATCTTCGGGGACGTTTTCCTTTAATAGGTTTTGCTTAGAGAGCTCTGTGGGTGCAAAATGCAGATCCGCAAGCGCGGTGGTCAGTTTGCGGTTCATTTCCTCGGGAAACGGCTGCATCTTATCATAAGTGCGCAGACCGGCTTCTACATGCCCGACCTTTATCTTCGCGTAGAATGCCGCAAGTGACGCCGCAAAGGTCGTGGTCGTATCCCCGTGCACAAGTACGAGATCGGGTTTTTCTTTCGCAAATACCTCACCCAGGCCGTTCAATGCGACTGTAGCTACCCCGGCGAGGGTTTGCTTGTGTGTCATGATATTTAGATCATAGTCCGGTTTTATATCATAGATCGAAAGCACCTGATCGAGTTGCTGCCTGTGCTGCGCGGTCACCGCAACAATCGACTCGATCTTGTCGCAGGCCTGTAGCGCCTTTACCACGGGTGCCATCTTCGATGCCTCCGCCCTCGTTCCAAATACAGACATTACCTTCATTCTTTTATCCTCCTCGCAATCTTCCAGAGCGCCACAGCAATAGCCACTAAAAGCAGCAGCAACACAGTCGGTATCGCACAGCTAACCAAGAACACCGTGATGTCCGCCAAAACCGCGAGCGTCTTGTTCACAGACTTTATAAAGCTCTCGTACATACGCCCACCCAAACCCTCAGATGCCACATTCAATACGACCTGTTCGACCTCGTTCACGTTGACCGTCAACGTCGAATAGCTGGACAGGCTATCGATGCGGCTCATTGAAGCCGTGTAACTCTCTATATCCGCGCGTATTTCACCGAGACGCTGCTCGAGCGCCAAAAGATCCTCGACCTTTGAGGTTCGCTTTATCATGTCGAGTACGCGTTCTTCCTCTATCTTGCGTGTCTCCAAGCGGGTCTGCATGTCATAATATTGGGCCGATACATCCTCGGAGGACTCGACTGCGCTGATGACCTTGCCCAGGCCCTCGACATAGCGTTTTGCTTCCGCAAACCGCTCCGCAGGGATCCTCAGCATTATATTGTAGTACCTACGTGACTTGCCTTGGTATCGACTGTATTCTTTCATGTCCGAGTTTTCAACATAGCCGCCTAGCGCCTCGGTCATCAGACGTATCTCTTCGGTTACGCTGTCAAAACGGTCCGTTTCCATAGAGACCACGCCGTTTTGAATGATCTTACGCTTTTGGTGCCCTTGCGGCGATTCAGGTGCCGACGGTGTAGTATATCTGCCGTTTTCCAACTCTGCTTCCGGCATCTGTGCCGCATAATCAGCCTCTCCCGCCATAGAGGTACCGGAGCCCATGCCCGAATCCTTGAAATACCATTGTGCTTTCTCCAGATCGGCTTTTATCCCAGATTCGTATTGCGCCGTTTGTTCCGGTGCGCTCATGTCCATCATTGCGGTCGAAGCCGACTGCGGCATGGACATCTCGTTAGTAGAGTATTTTTTTGACGCGCAGCCTGTCGATAAAATCGTTGCGGACAGCGCCAATACTACAAGAGGCAACGCCTTTGACACTATACTATTCATTTCTATTGTCTTTTTCATCGGTTCTACCTCCCGATTCCTGTTCATTTTGCCTCGCCTTGCGCTTTATTGCAGCCCTGACGATCGCAGCGAATACCAATACCACCATCACAAATACAGCCACTGGCATAAATGCCCCCGATATAAATATCAAAAATCTCTCCATAAGTAACACGGTAGAGTTTAATGACATCACAAATGCGTTTGACAGGCGTTCCGGGAAGCTCTGCTCGATCTGCTGCGCCGTTTCCACATAGGTCGTGTACAATGTGATATTTAATAACGGCATCTCGGACAGCTCCGCCAAATACCGGGCTTGACCCTTAAGGCCATCCAGTTCCTGTGATACGACAGATAATCTGCTCTCTACAGCGGTCATATAGGATATGCTAACGCTACCCTTTAATAATTTAAGTAATCTGTCCTGCTCCTCGGACTTAGATTTTATACGCGCTATGGTATCCGCGTAAGAGCCCGAGAGGTTCTTTGTGCTCTCGTATTCGTTTACAACCCTACCGATCGAGCGCAACAAGGTTTTTGATCGTTCGTAGTCTGTAGCGTATACACGCCGTGTGTAATAGCTTCGTATGCTGTGTCTGTCCATGTAGTCCGTCGATGCATTCACATTAAACCCGCCAAGGGCTTCGATCATCGAAGGATCCCATTTTTCAATATCCTCGAGCTCAACCATGATCGTATAGGACTTTTGAAGCATCGATCCATTCACAGCCGATGATTGTATCGGCGGTTCTATAGGGGGCACGGGTAAAATCGTCTTCGCGCTATCCGCCGTAGCAGTGGACGATGTAGATGAAGCCGCCGAGGTTTCCGCGGCATACGGAGCCGCTGTTTCCAACACATCATTCATCACTTGCGTAGGCTCTGATTGCTGCGCCACAGCAACCTCACCTGTCACAGCAATCTCACCGGTCACAGCTGCACCGGCGGCCACATCCGCCTCATCCGAGATCATCGCCAGCTCCGCGCTGCCACTGTTATCTTTAAAAAACCACTTTGCTTCGTTCAGATCAACGGTTTTGCCGACCCTCATGTTAGACAGTGCCGGTGCCGTCTGTATGGTCAGCTCGGCCTTGCGACTGGCAGCGGTCCTGACAGAGTTTATCCCGACCCCGACTGCACTCAGCGCGATCATCACACACACAAGACCCGCCGCCACCAACGCAAAGCGCGGCATCATGGACCTCATACGAGGGTTCTTTACGACTACCTTCACATCGATTTTCGGGGATACCTCTGTTTTCATTTCTGACTTCATTTCCTTAGAGAGCGCCTGTTCAAGCTCGGTTGAAAGCCCCTCCGGCAATGGCTCCTGCTCGATATCGTGCAGTTTGTCCAGTATCTCACTCATTTCCTCATACACCTGCCTGCATTCCGCGCATACCGCCAAATGCTCGT
>CAYURR010000036.1:0-19004 GCA_964446745.1 uncultured Defluviitaleaceae bacterium
CGGTATCTCAAAATGCTTGTCGCCGATGATAAAGCCAAAGGTGGTCTTTGTTTCACCCGTATATGCCTTTCGCTGGTATTCAAACGGTACGTCGAAGTTGATTTCCTCATACATGCGCGCCCATACCATTGAGTTCGCATGCACATAGTCCTTCATTACGCCCGTCTCATCCTCCTTTACCACTATCTCCCCGCTGACCAACACGTCCCCTTTCTTCACGACATCGTTCTGCTTTACGAGCGGGCGGCCTGCAGCCGTCACGATATTTGTTATCAGGCCGTCGTATTGCGCTACGACATTGCACGGCGCGCTCTTGTCCATCATCTGTTTCTTCTCAAGCGTCTCCGATACGGTTATTGTGGCTTTCGTACCCTTTATATACACATTGACCCAAGCGAGATCCTCATAATGCGTCATCATAGCAAGCGCAAGCTTCTTCTCATCCACATCCGATTTAGACACCCCGGGCTTTAAGCCGTTCTGCTCACAGAACTTTATGATGTCATTCGGATAAATCCGCTTGTTTCCGACCACATCCACCTTCCAGATAAACGACGAGAGCACAAACATGAATACAATAAAAAAAACTATCCCTCCCACAAGGATTTTCCGTTTGCGATATCTGTGCGCAAGGAAAGGATAGCCTTCTTTTCTTTTGATTTTGATGCGGCAGCGTGTCTTGTGCGCCACGTCCCTCAATTGCTTTACGGCCTTGACGGACACGTTCATGTATGTACCTTCGTCGGTTTTCTCGGTATCCCATATATATATCCCGCGGTGGGCAGCCATGTTGATAAAGCGCTCGACGGCAAAACCCGTCACCAATATCCGCACATAGCCCCGCATATTATTCCACAACCACAAAAGCATGTCTTCGACCTCCGACTATTGCTACGAATACTTAAGCGTCTCCATTCTGCCGCAAACGGTCAGACCCTCATCGGTTATCTGCTTGATATACAGGCCGCTGCCCTCTATACAGAGCATGCCCACGGTCGTGTTTACACGTATGCGCCCGTCCCCGTATTCGGCCAAGCTTTTGTAGTTCTCGATATTGATCTCTTCCCTGCCCATCAACGTCACGAGCGGCAGGTTCAACACCAGATCCTTTGGCAGTGCCAGCGTCTTTGCAAACACCGTCCCAACGGCTTCCTTGACACCGGCTTCTTGTTGAGATTTCCGTTTACCTCTATCCTTCTCTTTCATCGTCACCCTCGGACTTCGGACAGCCGCCGATAATGTCGCCTACTGTCTTTGCTGTCTGTTACAAGTGTATGCTTGTAGATATGGGAATATGAAATGTGCGTTCGCAAAAACAGGCATATACACGGATTTGTCCGCATATATGCCTGTTGATTATCATTTGCATTTAGTTTTCCTACACATACTTATTCGCCTGCATATTATACATGTCTGCATATTTGCCGTTTAACCTCATAAGCTCGTCATGGCTTCCGCTCTCTATGATTTGCCCGTCTTCGAGCATATATATCTTATCCACCATCTTTGTAGTTGACAGGCGGTGAGAGATGATAATAACCGTCTTGTCTCGGATGCCCAACATGGTCTTATTGAGGTTGTATTCTGCAAGTGGGTCTAATGCGCTGGACGGTTCGTCGAGGATCAGTATTGGGCTGTCCTTGTATAGCGCGCGGGTGATCGCCAGGCTCTGAGCCTGGCCTCCGGATAGCAATGTCCCGGCGTCGTCAAACTCGCGGGTTACTTGAGTATCATATCCATTCGGGAGGCTGTCAAACACCCCCAAAAATCCGCTTTCGATCATAGCCAAGCGTGAACGTGATGGATCTATGGTGCCGGAGGACATGGTGATGTTTTGAGAGACAGATGCTGCGAACAGTTGATAATCTTGGAATACTGTTTCAAATTGATTATGATATTCATCCAGATCATATTTGCGTATATCCGTGCCACCATACCGGATCGAACCACTGTCCGGGTCGTATAATCTCATGATCAGCTTCACAAGCGTAGTTTTACCCGCTCCGTTATACCCTACCAAAGCGATCTTCTCGCCGTGCTTAACACTCAGATTCATATCCTTAAGCACAGCCCTGTCACCATATGCAAAGTTCAGGTCCTCCACAGTTAACGCGGCCCTTGATGGTATTTCTTCCGGATGCTCCGGAGAGTTTACGCTGGTTTCGTAGTCAAGGAATGTGCGTATCTTCTGTATGTACAGGCTATTTTCCTGAAAACTCGACAGTCCGCGCGCTATGCCATTAAAGCAACTGCGCATCTGGTTCACGTGTTAAAGAGCGTTACGAGCGTACCGTACGGAAACATCTTTTTTACGATTGATGAATATAGCAGATGTGCAAGGTACACGCCATCTATGGCAAACGCATCAAACACGAAATTAATCATAAAATCACAAGCTACTATCCGACGCGTCCCCTTTTCGGCTTCGCGCCTCAGTTCATCTATGGCACCATCATAGTCCACATAGAGCTTCTTCTTTATCCTGTTCAGCCTGATCTCCTTCGCGTAGTCGACCAAGTACATCACGCGTGAAGTATAGTCGCGCTTGCGTTCATGGGGCTTCATGCGCTCGTTCAGGTCCAGCTTGTATTTGTTACGCAACAGCGAACACAGAAACATGCCGACAAACGACACAGCAACCACTATGATACCCACAGCATCATTTGATAATATGTATCCTCCTGTTATCAGTAAGCCTACCGTATTTCCGATCAGGTCCGAGGTATCGGTCAGCACCTTTTCTGTGCGTGTGCCGGCTTCACTCATGGCCCATACAAAATTATTGTAATACTCGGGATCGTCATAACATTTCATATCAATCCGGGAGGCCTTTTCGTAGAGCTTCATGCGCACGGCCTTTGTGATTAGCTGCTCTGCATTGGGGCTTATTAGACAGCCAAATATGGTATCGAGCAGGTTTACAATCAACGCCACACCCACAAACACCGCTATGATAAATCCCGCCGCCTCTATAAACGGTCGTTGCTCGATGATCGCATTGATGATAAAACCGATCATATATACATGCTCTATGAACACAACCGTCCTGTGCTTGACCATATCCAGCATCCGTTTAAAGGTATAGACCGGGGCAGCCTTCCATGCAATCCCCAGAATAAACAGGTTGTTCCGCAAGACCTTCATACGTTCGCCTCCATCAGGTAGCTCTCCGCCTGCTTGCGGTACATAGCCGCATAACCCCCGTTCCTATCCATCAGTTCCCTATGCGTGCCATGCTCGGTCAGCTCGCCGTTTTCCATCAGGTATATCCGATCCGCCAGTGTGGCCGACGATAGGCGGTGCGAAATCAATATGCCGATCTTTCGCCTACCCTTCTTACAGAGCTCTATGAAGTTTTCATAGACCATGTACTCGGCCACCGGATCCAGTGCGCTGGAGGGTTCATCCAGTAGATATATGTCGCTGTCCTTTGCAAAGGCCCTCGCTATGGCGATCTTCTGGGTCTCACCGCCGGACATCACCACGCCCTCATCGTCAAACTCGCGCGTCATGATCGAATCCCCGGCTTTGGGCAGTGCATTGACCTTATCTGCGATACCACTCTTTATCATAGCGTAATTGGCCGTCTCTACGTCGCCGGCATTACCCGCCAAGATATTCTCGATTACACTCATCGAAAACACCTGGAAATCCTGGAACACGGTGCCGATGATGTCTCTATACATCCGCAGATTATAGGCCTTGATGTCCGTGCCGTTTAACAGTATCTCACCCTCGGTCGGATCGTACAGACGCATGATCAGCTTTATCAAGGTACTCTTGCCCGAACCATTGTGCCCGACCAGCGAGACCATTTCGCCGCTTCGAAGCTTGAGGTTCACGTCCTTAAGTACATAGGTGTCATTATATTTAAACGACACATGCCTTATTTCCAACGTCAGCTCACCCGACGGGACCTTCAATCCGTCATGATCCTCAGGGATACGCTCCTTGTAATCAAGAAAGCCCCTCAGGTTGCTTATGTACAACGCGTTATCGATGACATTTACAAGGCTATCCGATGCGGCTAATAGCATCCAGGTGATGCTGACTGCTGAGTTTGCTAGCACCACAAAGTCCGATACCGATATGGTCTTCGCAACCATTGCAAGATACGCACCCAATAGCCATGTGCCTTCAAAGAACACCGGAAATATCACGATGTTCTTGACCCCATTTATAAGCGCCAGCTTCTTCCAGTATTTACGGTTTACTCCGATGATTTTGGTTGTAGCTTCCTCGTAAACGGACATCAACACCCCGAATATACCGGTCAACCGTACTTCCTTTGCGAAGGATTGTAGATACAGCGTCCTGTTTACATAGTCCTGACGGCGCGCATATGGCGAGCTGTCCATATATTTGTCGTGCTTGATCTTGCGCTCGGATCTACCCATTAAAATATTCACGGTGACGGGTATGATGGATGCGGCCCCAACGATGGGGCTGATCGTAAACATCACATAGATTACATAAGCAGACGACAGCGCCGCTGCGAATAATCCGGACACAGCATCGAGAACACCCTGGGCACGCGTAAATATCTCCTTGGATGCGATGGTGTAGGTGTTGTAAAAATCTGCGTTCTCGTAACATGAGATGTCTACATTACAAGCTTTATCGAATAACATGCGGTTTAATGCCTGATGCAGCAGCTGGTCATTACGTAATGAGAATCGGTTCCGATACCAGCTCATAAACAGATTTGATGCAAACCACAGACACATGCTGAAGATCAGAAACATCAGCACCTCATTAAAGCTCTTGTTGTTATCCACAGACCCAAACAGGTATCTCATAAATACAACCGTTATAAACACCCATAACCCAAAGTCCAATGATGTCTTTATAAAGCTCAATATGACCTTAGACTTACTGATCCTCCACAATATCCCAAGCAGAAACAGATTATTATTCATTTTTCCTCCCGTGCAACGCACGCTACTCGCTTATGACCGGCTCCCCTTCTCTTACATCGACTTTTATCCGCTCTTTCTTCTCCCCGAAAAGCACCTCATCCACCAGCAGCCTCTTTATGCCGCGCTCAGCTACGCGAATGATCTCGCGCGCGCCGTAGGTGTCTGTCAGGCCCTTTTTCCAGAGCCATTCCACAAGCCCTTCCGTGAATTCGACCTCTGTGCCCTTTTGCCTCACTCGTGCACTCATCTCCTCTAGTGTACGCCGTGCGATACGCTCGGCCATGCGCTCATCCAGTGCGTTAAAGATCACGACCTCGTCCAAGCGATTGCGAAACTCGGGCGTGAACAAGCGTTTAAACTCCGTATCGATCGCACCCGTATTCAGTTCATCCGAGTAACCGATTACGCGTTTGTTCAATTCGCTTGCGCCCGCGTTCGAGGTCATTATCAGCACAACATTACGAAAATCCGACTTCTTACCCGACGAATCCGTCAGCACACCATAATCCATAACCTGCAACAGCACGTTCATGATATCCGGATGTGCTTTCTCTACCTCGTCCAACAACAGCACGCAGCTCGGAGTTCTGCGTATCGCATCCGTCAGTAGACCTCCTGTTTCATATCCAATATATCCGGGCGGTGCGCCGATCAGTCTCGCTACCGAGTGCTTCTCCTGATACTCGCTCATATCGTATCGATGCAGTGTCAATCCGAGACATTTCGCGAGCTGCTTAGCGATCTCGGTCTTACCTACACCCGACGGCCCCACAAAGAACAGATTTGCCACGGGCTTGTCCGGATTGTTTAAGCCCGAGCGCGCGGATTTAATCGCTCCGACGACTGCCGCAACGGCCTTATCCTGCCCAAATATGCGCTTACCGAGATCGCTTTCGAGGTTGCGGAGCTTTTCGATCTCGTCACCTGACAGACTGCGCTCGGGTATCTTTGCTATAGACGCGACGCAGCGTTCTACATCCCTCTCCGTAACGATATGCGTAAAATCCGTCTTGTCCTTGTATCTGAGATTGGCTCCGGTCTCGTCCATTACATCTATCGCGGAGTCCGGCATGAAACGGTCTTTCAAATGCTTCTGAGAGAGTGTGCAGATGTATTTGATAATCCCGTCGCTATAATTCACGTTATGGTATGTCTCATATCTATGCTTGATGCTTTGCAGTATCTCTATACATTCCTCAAGCGTCGGCTCGTCCACGTCGATCTTTTGAAAACGTCTCGCGAGCGCGCGCTCTTTATCAAAGTATTTCTTGTATTCCTCAAACGTCGTCGTACCGATGAAGCGCATATCCCCTCGCAACAGATACGGCTTGAGTATCCCTGCGGCATCCATGCCGCCGCCTCCGGACTGACCCGCACCGACCACCGAGTGTATCTCGTCGATGTACACGATCGGCTTCTCGGTCTTTGCGATGATGTTTATAAGCTTCACAAGCCGCTCCTCGAAATCGCCCCTGTACTTCGTACCCGACAGCAACGCGGGCATATCCAAGTGCAGTATCTGACAGCCCTCAAGCGCGGCCGGTACATCCCCTGATGCGATACGCTGCGCGAGCCCTTCGATGATCGCGGTCTTTCCGACGCCCGGATCACCCACGAGCACCGGATTGTTTTTCAGGCGCCTACAGAGCACAAGCACCGTGCGCGCGCTGATCTCTTCGCGCCCGTAAAACGGGTCGAGCTTACCTTCCTTTGCCTTTTGTGTAAGATTGACCGTAAAGGTATTCAAAAATTCCCTGTCCGCCTGCTCTCCGCGATTCTGATCGCCGTGTGTATGTCCGCTACGCTGCTGTTCCTGCTTTGTCGTCTGGGTATTGCTCTGCTGTGTGCTCGTCGCGTTGGCCTTTGAAGACGTGATCGCAACATTCTTCACCAGTAACGACTTGTTCACACCGTTTTTTTGCATTACGTACGCGCCATAACTCTCGTGTAGGCTCATGATCGATACTAGGATATCCCCGATCGTGACCTCCTCGTTACCGACCGCGTTTACCTTCGCGACGGCTATCTCAAACATCTGCACAAAGCTCCAAGAATCGATAGGATTGTCATTGTCCGCCGGGGTCATCTTGGTCTCAAAAAACTCGCATAGATCCTCCGATATCCCCTGATGGTCTCCGCCGCTGTTGATAACGAGCTCCTTGCCCGTCTCAAACATCAGTGCCGCATACAGGAAATGCTCCGGCGTTACATATTCGTGGTTTTGCATACGCGCCTCGTTTAGCGCTACGATATATACTTGGTTCGATAGGTTATCCAGTTTCATCGTTCGTCTCCGTTTATGTTATTAGCAGTCAATATTATCTTCGGGTTCTATGCTGAGCCTTAGCGGGAAGCCCTTTTCACGCGCGAGCTGCTCCGATACGAGCTTCTTTGTGATTGCGATGTCATAGATGTAGACCCCTGCGATGCCCGAGCCGTTATTATGCACCTGCATCATGATGTTTGAGGCCTCCTCAGCGGATTTTTTGAATATCCGCATCAGTATCATAACCACAAAATCCATCGTTGTAACATCATCATTGTGCATCACGACCGAAAACATCGATGGCTCCTTGAGCTTGACGGTTTGCTGTACGGTCGATTGCGTTTCGTTTTTTGTTTGCATGATTGTATGAAAGCCTCCGTAGATGTTGCATTATTCTTCGATTGATAGTAGAATATTCGGCACATTAGATGAAAGTGGGACGTGCTTTTGGAAATACTTAATGGCGTATCAAATGTTCTAACCGATCGTTTTGTGTCGGAAATGGATGGAGCGTTTAAACGTACGCGCCTCGAAACACGGGAGGGGCTATTGATTGCCGCGCCGTTTATATTCAGGCGGTGGTTCTACGGTGCATTATATGACCGTACTATGCTGAACCCATCCAATATATTTTACATGATAGCGTATGCGCGTGGCAACGGGCTTTTTTCGGTGCCTGTGCTCGACATCCCGTCGTCCCGAATGGTCAATCGGCGGGTCAAGCATGAATTTTCGTGCAGGTTCATCGAATACTCTCTACACAACCACCCGCTCACGAACGACATACTCATATTCGTGGACAGCTGCAAGCCTGACATCGCCGTCACCGACATGAACACCGCCGTCCCAGCTCATAAATTTAACATCATGCATCTACTGAGCCGATATGATGACGACTACCCGGATTTTCTGTTGATGCTAAGCATGTACGCGGGACTTGTAAAACCTGTCATCTCCATTCACGCTCACAAGGTCGCACCCGATCCCGAGGGTCTCGAAAAATACCTCGCGCTAAGCGGCACCGAACGCTTGAAATTCCTGTTCGATGCGGCTTTAAAGATGATCGTCTATACCTTCAACAGCTATGTATATGACGAGGAAAACCTCATTAATGACGAATACATCCGAAACCTTTTATCCCATCCGATACCTGTCGACGATGCGATATTTGATATCTTCGGCGCCTATTTCGATGCCGATGAGTTTATGAACGAGCTGCGGGATTTCAGTGAGCACGCGAAACACTCTGGCTATAGCGGCGAGGAAAACGAGGTGCTCGAGTTCGTACAGTCGATATTGGGACGGATGGCTGCGGACGTGACCGAGACACATCGCTTCTCGGTACTGTTTGACAAGTTCTTTTTACATGTGTTCGGGGACTACATGCAGATCATCTCACCGCTATACTTTAAAAACCAGAGCGTGCGAGACAGCGTCAAGCTCATGTCCAATGCGATCTCTATAGAGGGTGTCGACGATCTTTATCTATATAATGCGGCGGACTTTTACACTCTCACACCGTTAGGCCTGGCTCTACTCGATGTGCCCCCGAACCAGCGTAATACGGTCTCGGTCGGAGCATTCGATCTTAAGCGCCTACTTACCACGGACGCCAATATTGACGATGCGGCACTTGCCGAGTGGGCTTTGGCTTATGAGATAAAAGGCTTTGACCCACACGAAAATCTGCACTTTCGAATCACAAGGCAGAATGAGCGCGAGCCCATAGCTGAGATCATCGTGTCCTCTGACATCTCGCTCGACATGTTATATTACGAGATATGCCTGTTTAGCCGCATCAAGGAAAACGACGACTTCGTATTCTATGTGCGCTCGGACGCAAATTTATTAATTGCATATGGTTCGGACCGTAACCCGCATTGGGAACGCAAGGCCTCGGACATTTGCCTGAACGATTTGAATTTGGCTGTAAACGACTCGATAAAGCTCATTGCAAACGGTACGCGTTACAATATAAAACTATATGAGATTTCGGAGGCGAACTGATGTCCTTAGTAAACATATTCTTTATTGCTGTAGGCTTGGCTATGGATGCGTTCGCGGTCTCTATAGCAAACGGTATCTCGCTGAAACGATATAAACCTACGTTCTCGTTAATATTCGGCTTCTATTTCGGGCTGTTTCAGTTCATGATGCCACTTATCGGTTTCTATGTCGGCTCGAGCTTTAGCCGGTTCATATCGGATTATGATCATTGGATTGCGTTCGGTCTGCTGTCTTTGATCGGCGGCAAGATGATCTGGGAAACCTTTCGCAACGAGAGTCAAGACGATCCCAATGCGCCTAAATCCGACCACTTAGAGGACGAGCGCCGCATACTCTCGCCCAAGAATATGGTAATGCTGGCTATCGCAACGAGCATCGATGCGCTCGCGGTCGGTGTGAGCTTTGCGCTCATGAAGGTAAATATTTTGCTCTGTGCGTCCGTTATAGGTGTGGTCGCGTTCGTATTACCCGCCATCGGTATCTGGGCGGGCTTTAGCATCGGCAAGCGTCTCGGGTCTATGTTTCAAAGCCTTTCGGGGCGTTTCGGTGGCATCGTGTTGATCATCATAGGGGTAAAGATTTTACTGGAGCATTTTATCTCCTGATCCGGAGGTTCCTATGCTGGCCTTTCTGTTTGGTAAGATCGTAAACAACAAATGGCTGATGCTCTGTTTGCTTGCCGGTAACATTTTACTGGTGGGCTTGGTTTCGGTCGTACCGATCTATGCGCAGGCCACGCTACAGCGTCTTTTGCTTCGTGGTATAGAGGCCAGACAACTTGAGCTCGACCGCTATCCCGGTCTTTTGGAGCTTCAATTTATATTCAACACCGTCGACGTGGAAAAGAAGCTAGAACCCGAGCTCGCGCTCTCCGAATATCTGCGCGCGCGTGATGCGTATAGTGACATGGTCGCCGCATATGGCATCCCGGTGTTTTATGATACCGAGATCATCAGCATGAACAGCCAGCACTTCCTGACCGAGAACAGACAGGAACTTCTGAAGAAACCCACAAACGTCATCGTCACCGCATATTCAGGCATAGAGGAACATGTCTTTATAAAGCAGGGGCGCATGTTCAGTCCCGAGCCTGTAAACGACGTGATCGAATGTATTGCGAGCGTGAATGTCAATAAAAACAACTTTGAGATGACGGACATACTCCTCAACGATGATCTCGTGCTCGTAGGTACAGAATACAACGGCAAGCCCGTACGCCTAAAGGTCGTGGGCTATTTTGAAAGCAAATATGACAACGACTATTACTGGAACCAATCCCCGGATACATTGACCGGTCAGGTTATCATCCCGTATGAAGTCATGATAAAGCGGTTCGTCGACGCATACGATGAGAGCTATGCGATCTCTACGGTTATGCGCTCGACCGTGGACTGCAGTCAGATCTCAGTGCGGGACACTGATCGTTACCTCAATCTGAACGCGGATTTTATGCGCTTGTTCACCGTCCGGTACAAGGCGGACTTCATCCCGATCATCGAGGACTTCAACACTATCTCGAGCAAGCTGTTTATTACGATCTGCATCTTGCAGATACCTTTGTTGTTTATGCTGTTGTTTTTCGTGTTCATGGTCTCTAAGCAGATATTTGCGCTCGAGCAGAACGACATCTCCGTGATAAAGAGCCGGGGTGCGAGCCGCGCTCAGATCATCACCGTATATTTTTTACAATCTATCGCCGTGTGCGTATGCGCCATTTTTGCGGGCATACCGATCGGTGTTTTTTTATGCCGCTTCATCGGTTCTTCGAACGGCTTTCTGGAGTTGGTTTCGCGTGCCGCACTCGATACGCGCATAAATCCCGAGGCCATATACATATCCGTTACGGCCTGTACTCTGTCCATGTTCATGATGCTTTCGCCTGTAGTACGCCAGTCACGCATATCCATCGTCGACTACAAGCGCGATGCCGCAAAGCTTAGAAAACCCCTCTGGATGCGAATTTATCTGGACATACTACTGTTGGCGTTTTCAATATATACCCTTTATACATATGAGACCATCTACAGCAGCGTAAACCTCTCGGACCCGCTGTTGTTTTTATGCTCGTCGCTATTTGTGCTGGCATGCGGCTTGATATTCCTGAGGTTGTTCCCATTGCTTATGAAGCTATTGTTCGTAGTCGGAAGGGCTCTGTGGCCGCCAGCCTTGTATGTCTCCCTAACTCGGATAATCCGTTCGCGCGGTGAGGAACGCTTCATCATGCTGTTTTTGATCTTCACAGTTGCGATCGGCATATTTGATGCAAAGGCTGCGCGTACGCTCAATATGAACCGAGAGGACAGCATCCTGCACGCAAACGGAGCAGACCTCGTCGTGCGTGAAGCCTGGAAGAATAACCAACCACCGCTCGGCATTCAAGGGCCTTCGGACGGATTACCGCCTATCGTTTGGGAGGAGTCCGATTTCTCAAAGTTTACCGAATATTCGTACACAACCTCGATCACAAAGGTGCAACGCACAGCTATAAACGCTTACGTTCCGGACGGCAAGGTGCGCGGCGAGCTGCTTGCGATTGATACGAAAGGCTTTGGTGAGACCGCCTACATTCGCTCTGATTTATATAGGCGTCATCTATTCGAATATCTAAACGTGCTCTCCCAAAACCCTTCGGCTGTTCTGGTCTCAAGTGAGTTTTCCTACATATACGGGCTCAAACTCGGGGATCATATAGACTTCAAGAGCCTCGACAACAGGGATATGAACGGGGTCATTTGCGGCTTTGTAGATTACTGGCCCGGCCACAAGAATATCGTGCAGATTAAAGACGAGACAGGACATCTTTCGGATACACCTAATCTTCTGGTCGTCGCGAACCTCAATTATGTCCAATCCACATGGGGTTTAACCCCTTACGAGATATGGATAAAAACCGACGGCACAACAAATAACCCCTTCTACGGCTTTGCCGAGGAAAGGGGTCTAAGGTTTGCATTATTTAAAGATACCAAGTCCGAGCTCGTAAGTGCCCGCAACGACCCGCAGATACAGTCGACGAACGGGGTGCTTACGTTAAACTTCCTGGTCATATTATTTATATGCTTCACGGGCTTTTTGATGTACTGGATATTGTCTATCAAGGCCCGTGTGTTGCAGTTTGGCATCTTTCGTGCGATGGGTATGCCCATGCGCGGCATACTCGGCATGCTTTTGAACGAGCAACTCTTTGTGTCCGTGTTATCTGTCTGTGTCGGCATCGGGATCGGCGAGCTCTGCTCAGCGTTATATGTGCCGCTGTTGAAGATCTCGTTCGATATCACCCAGCTACAATTACCGTTTAAGATATTCTCGTACACGTCCGACTACATACAGATTATCGGCATCATGGTGTTTATGCTTTTGCTATGTGTGATAATTCTATACCGGCTTATAAAGAGATTGAACGTTCAAGCTGCGTTAAAGCTCGGAGAGGATTGATTATTCACCGCGTATAGCGGAGAGTGCGCTCAATCTCATAGCCCTGCGTGCCGGGAAGTAACCCGATACAAGGCCGAT
This sequence comes from uncultured Defluviitaleaceae bacterium, assembly GCA_964446745.1. Taxonomy (GTDB): domain Bacteria; phylum Bacillota; class Clostridia; order Lachnospirales; family WQUN01; genus CAYURR01. Next base: position 12,706 of record CAYURR010000036.1, read on the forward strand.
CACCGCCGAGAACGTCATTGCGGACGCGCTGAGCCACGGGGTTATCAACGAAACCGAGGGCTTTGCGGCCGACGGGTCTTGCATCCCCATACTCGGTGCCATCGCTGTTAAGAACGTGAGGTTAGCGTTGTTGAGTATATATGATATCAAATAACTCATGCCTACTCCGATCGTACCACCTATGAAACCTATCAACGCAGCCTCAAGCAAGAACAGCTTGCGGATATCCGATATAGACGCGCCGATAACCTTCATGATACCGATTTCCTTCGTGCGCTCGTAGGTGGCCGTGATCATCGTGTTCGCGATACCTATTGCTGCTACCAACAGTGACACCGCACCTATAGCACCCAGCAGCGCCTGCAATCCCATAGCGGTACTCTGTGCGCTGTCGAGGTACTGAGTGGGTATCTCCGCGTTATATCCCATCGCTATAATCTCATCCCTGACCTTCTTTACGGTCTTTAGGCCTGTGCATTTCACGAGTACCGTATCGTAGCCCTTGGGCTTCTGATTTGATGAAGACGAGTAATATCCCCACTCACGTTGTTGTTCCTGCTCGGACTTGCGCTTATCCTCATCGAGTTTTCTGGCTACCTGTATGTCCATATATATCGATGTGTCGGAGTTGTAATCCTTGGGCTTTAACACACCTACTGTGCGTATCGATATGGGCTTGACCTCCGGTGTCCCATTACCGCTGCCGTCATCTGTTTCGCCCTCGGTACCCTGATCCACATTTCCGAAATCCCTCTGTATAAAACGATAGTCATACGACATCGATATGCGCTCGGTCATTACATCAACGAGCGTCTCGACCGGCATCCCCTGCATATCCTGGTAATACCGCTCGCTGTAGAACACCCTCATGCTCGGCTTATAGAAGTTCAACTCGGATTTAGCACCGAACACGACGTTAAATTTGTCCCCGGGTTCAAGTAAGCGGCCTTGATCGGTCTCAAACCCGAGTGCTTGCATAGCGACCGGATCGATGCCGATGACCTGACACCAGTCCATGATGTATTTTCCGCTCTTGAGAAACACATTCGTCCGGTAAATCGGGCTCGAGGTCACCACGCCCGGTATCTGGCGAAACTTCGCTACCATGTTGTCGTCGAGCTCAGGCGGGGTCTTTTGCTGCTGAGACGAACCACCCATTGAAACGACCATTCCCATGCCTCCATAATAGCGACCCTGGCTGTTGCCGTAAACTGTGACGACCGTGACATCGCCCATCTTCTTGATCTGCTCGTCAAATTGGGCATTGATCGCGAGACCCAGCGAAATCATCACGACGATCGACGCGGTACCGATGACCACGCCGAGTATCGTCAGGAATGCGCGTAGCTTGCGTTTCGTGAGGTTTCGCAGGGACATCCCAAAAACATCACGATTATTCATCCTGTTCAAGCCTCTTCATGCGATTCTTCTTACGCTTACGAACGATTAATACTATAACGACTATCACCACGATCACAACTACTGCTGCGACTACATAGGTTATCGGGTTTGTGAGCAGACCCATCACAGAAAAGCCACCGCCCATCGGTCTGGCCATGCCGTCCGGTCCCATCATAATCACGTCGCCTTTGCCCATCATCTCCGGGTTCATCATCATGTCCGGCGACATTTCCATCTGTTGAAAGTCGTTGACCATCAGCTTGAATTCCTTTGTGAGCTCGAGCGGCTCGCCCATGTCATCCTCACAACTGATGATGATCTTACCCTTTTGCTCACCGGGCTCATTCGGCGTGAAGCTGCCTTCATAGAATGAGTTATTTCCCGCCCTTATTGTACCCATGAATGTATTGGCCTGTGAAACGTCGAAGTTACCTTCGACATCCACACGCAGATTGCTCAGGTTTACCTTACCGGAGTTAATGATCGAGAAGTTCAAAAATACCGGCTGGCCCATCATGGTATCGGGCTGCACCATAATCTCCGATGTCTCAAGCTTTGTGATCTGCTTGACGTTTATGCCGATCTGTTCCTCTTCGTCATACTCGATATTCTGCTCGTCCTGATATTTGTACTTGACTGACAGCGTGTATGAACGTGGGCTCGCATCGGGCACCGTATACATGAAAATCGTCTTGTCTATGGTATCGAGCGGCTTGATCTCGTCGATGAACAAGGTGTTACTGCCATTTACGGGTGTAAATACGCTGCCCTTCTGGTTTGTTGTCTCCAAAGCGGTGATGACGATCTTGATGTTATTGATAGTCTTTGTGCGGTGCGTGTTCTGGAATGTCAGCTTCAGATCGAACTCACGCCCGGCCTTTACTATAACCGGATCGCTCTCATATTGGGATATGATTATGCGGGGCTTAGAGACCTTTGCGGTATCGCCGCCGTCCCCGGCCGGGTTGATGATATTCACACCCGCGTATTGCTCGACCGTCACGACCTCTTTCGAGCCGTCCGTATTGTATGCGCCGGTCTCGTATTCAAGTTTGAAGTTGATTACATAGCTTTGGTTCTTGGCCTTTGCGGTAGCTGCAAATTTATAGTCAAACGTGCGGCCTTCACCGGCGGCGAGCTTATTTTGCATCTGGATGTTGGCCGACTTTGGCACGATCGCACCCTCGGCATCCGTTACCGCCGTGACCTTTACATTAGATACCTCACCGGTGCCCGTGTTGCGCACGGCTATCGATATCGGGAAGTCATTGCCGACCTCATAAGCCGCTGTCGGTGCGTTCACGGATACAATTTGCACGTCGCCTGCTCCGGCACCTTCATGCGCGTTCAGCATATTCAGGTAATAGGTAAATGAGTTTTCGGCAGCTGTACCCGAGACATCACGGTACTTTAACTTAAACGTAATCGGATACGCACCGGGCTTGATCTTTGGCGATGCGTAAAATGCTATGTTTACATCGGTCTTTGCGTTGGCCTGCAGTTCCCTGTAGAACAGGTTCATGTCACCTGTCGTGTGTATCGCGTTCGGATCAAGGCCCTCGATCATGATCTGCACATCCGAGGCCGCCGAATTATTTGTATTTTCCAATACAGCATGCAGCGTAAAGTTGTCGCCCGCGCTTATAACAGGCTTATCCGTCGTGAAGTCGTAGATCCTCACGTTCGCGCCCGCGAGTGGGTTATCGACCTTTACCGCAAAGGTGTCCGTGTCGTTTTTGCTGTTGCCGTTCTCGTCCGTGTAAAAATAATTCAGCGTGACGCTATACGAACCCGTCTTCGCTGCTTGATCGGTTTTCACGTTCAGTTTGACGGTCGTGGTCTGGCCTCCGGCCAAGTTACCTATTACAGGAGTATTACCTACTACCTCTGCAGAGATCGGTGCATCAGCAGTCGTAGTAGATATCATCATGTTTTTAGCATACGAATTGCCGATGTTTTGAAGCTTTAACTCCACCTGCTTGGACGCGCCCGCTCCCATGTTCACATATGTAGGTAGCAACAGCTTGACCTTAGGGGAAACCGCAGGCTTCTCGGTCGGCTCGGGTGCTGGGGATTGGTTGTTGACCTTATTTTCAAGGTTTGATACCTCACCCCTGATACGCTCAATTTCGTTAAATAGCGGTTTTAACTGTTCTTCTATATTTGGGGTGGTTGTTGACGCAAACGCACTCGTCATCGGCATCATTACGGCGGCCACCAAACTGACCGCAAAAACAAGAAACTTTTTCATTGGGCTTCTCCTTCATGTTCCGGAGCCTTATCGGTGGCTCTCTGTATTCTGCCGTCAAGCATATGTATGACATGATCGGCGTATTGGGACAGCTCTACATTATGCGTGACGATGATCAGCGTCTGCTTGTATTGCTTTGCAAACCCCACTATCAGGTTCATCATCTCGGCTGTGGTCTTGGTGTCGAGGTTACCGGTCGGCTCGTCCGCAAACACGACCTGCGGGTTATTGATAAACGCGCGCGCTATACTCACGCGCTGCTGCTGACCGCCGCTCATTTGATCTGGCTTGTGCTTTAGTCTCTCGCCGAGGCCTACGGACGTGAGCATCTTTTTAGCCAATGCCTCGCGCTTACGCTTCGGCACCCTATGAAAGATCAACGGCAGTGTGACATTCTCTGTTGCTGTCAATGTCGGCAGCAGATTATATTGTTGAAATACAAATCCGATATGCCGCTGCCTAAACAGCGCAAGCTCCTTCTCGCTCAGCGCCTCCAGGCGGGAGCCGTTAAACATGATCGTACCCTTTGAGGGTTTTTCCAGTCCCGCGAGCATGTTTAGCAGTGTGGACTTACCGGAGCCCGACGGTCCCAGAAGGCAGTATATCTTTTCCTTTTCGAACTCATAGCATATATCATCAAGCGCGACTATGCGCTCATCACCCATCCTGTACACCTTGCGTACCTTATCCAGTTTAATAATACATTCGCTAATCAAAATCACCTTCATTCCCAAATCATCAGATATACAAGCCTATACATGTCTATCTTACCGCATGCACCGTTAATGTGCAACCTTTAGCAGAATTTTTCCTCACAATATGTATAGACGTGCAAGCATGTAAAAAAGTTGCCGGGGCATAAAAAAAGCAGATACCGTTTAGTACGGCAATCTGCTCAAGTAGCGTTATCAATTAAGCCTTATCTGTTTTGTCCTTGATGGATCTGACACCTTTAATCGTATTGATCACAAAGTCCAGTTCGATTTCGTTCATATCGCTCATCAGGCTATTGATCTTATTGCGCTTGCTCTTAGTCTGAGATTTGCCCTCCTCGACCTTCAGCGAGCTCGCTGTTCCGGGCTTCTGGAACAATGTATCTACTGGTATATTAAATATATCGGATAGTTTATATAAGGTGTAGGCTGTAGCCCCCCTGCGGCCCCTCTCGATAAGGCCCACAAATCCGGACGTTAATTCCAGCAATTCCGCCAGCTCGTCAATTGACATATTGCGAGTGATACGTTCCTTGCGGATATTCTCGCCCATTATCTTTCTCAGTCTTTCCTTGGTCATACTAAACATCCCCCATGTCTGTTAGTCCGAATTTCTTAACTAAGGTTTCTTACTTGAAGTATTTTAAGGTATTTTGCATTTTTTCAGAAGTAACATATAGAAAATTTATTTTATACAAAATGTCTTATATTTATTCATAGATTTCTCACCTTAAAATCACGTTCAGATTCGCGCCTCTGAGCTTTCTTTGCCATAGTCTCACGTTTGTCGTAGAGTTTTTTGCCTTTTGCTATCGCAATGTCCACCTTTACGAGACTATTATAGAAATAAATCTTTACAGGTACAATGGTAAATCCATCCAAGCTAACCGCGCCGCGCAGCTTGTTTATCTCCTTCTTATGCAGCAGGAGTCTCCGTTTGCGCAACGGATCGCGGTTAAATATGTTGCCATACTCGTATGGACTTATATGCATACCCTCAATAAATGCCTCACCACCTTCTACGCGTACATAGCTGTCCCTCAGGTTACATCTGCCCGCACGAAGGGATTTCACCTCCGTGCCGCACAACTCAATACCGGCCTGATACACCTCTTCAATAAAATAGTCGTGGTATGCCTTTTTGTTCTGAGCGATACTCTTCTCTGATGCTTTCTCACTCTTTGACATAAAATCACCAACTTTCAGTATGTCGCGCATTCTAACATAAGAAACACGTCCATGCAAGATACAGTGAGAATATTACATTGACTTATTCCACAGCTTGTCTTAAGATGGCTGAAAATATCATAAATGGGGTAATAGAGTGGGCATAACAATAGGAATAGATATCGGCGGCAGCACGACAAAGATCATAGGCGTTGAGGACAATAAAATAAAGGATCCGCTATTGGTGCGGGCGAACGACCCAATCGCATCGCTATTCGGTGCATTCGGCAAATTCGTTGACAACAACAACTTAAGCCTCGGTGAGGTCGAGCGCGTGATGGTCACGGGCGTGGGCTCGTCTCATATGACAAAGCCACTCTATGGCCTGCCGACCGCCAAGGTCGAGGAGTTTCTAGCAAACGGTCTGGGCGGCTTACACTTGACCGCTTTGGATGAGGCAATCATCGTGAGCATGGGTACAGGCACGGCCATTATCAAGGCTACAAAGCAATCTATCGAGCATATAGGGGGCACGGGTGTGGGCGGCGGCACATTGATCGGCCTGTCGAGCAGCATGTTAAACATCCGCGATATACAGCTCATACTTAAAACCGCCGAGGACGGCGATTTGGCCAATATCGACCTAATGGTCGGTGACATCTCACGCGATGTTTTGCCGGGCCTACCGCCCGAGACCACCGCATCAAATTTCGGAAAAATAAGCGATGTCGCCACAAAGGGCGACATCGCATTGGGTATACTCAATT
>CAYURR010000037.1:0-18935 GCA_964446745.1 uncultured Defluviitaleaceae bacterium
CAAACGGCAGGTCGCAACCCGGCGCTAATATAAAGTTTCGCTTGTCCTCGATCTTGTCCATCAGATCCATAGCATACTTCATGTTGTCCTGCTGTGTGCCGTGCAGCATAACCGTTGTCAGCGGGATGTTACCGCCGATGGCGATATCGTAACGGTCTGTGATACGCTTAGCCGCGACGATATCTACGTTCTCGTCTACACTGATCGAATCCGGGCTTGTCTTACACATGACCTCGATATTCTTTGTAGCGTCACCGCAGACAAAGAACGACGACAGTGCGCCTTTTGATCTGATATGCGTAAATATATCCGTATATGCCCCATTCAGGAACTGATCAAAATGATCCGGGGATATCTGAGATACGAGCGGATCCACGACCGCGATAACATCCATGCCCGCGTTTAAGTACATATCGGTCATGGCCTTCGCAACATCGGTACAATAACCGATCAACGCGCCGACATATTCCTCATCGTCATACATATCCATGAATATCTCGTTGCCGCGCAGATGAGACGCGAGCGTAAACGGACCGCATATCAATCCATACAGCGCCGTGTTATCTCCGACTGCGTCCTTGAGTCTACGCATTACATCGAGGATCATCGGCAGTCTGCCGTCCTTTTCAGTCGGGATCGTACACTTGCATGGAACCTCCTTGTTCTCTTCGAGCGGGTGGTTCTTAACCGACGGCGGGCCGTCATGTGTCCACAACAGATCACAGCCCAATATCTCGGCCTCGATCTGCAGGTCAAATACAACAGGCTGACCACAAGGGCGATACAGCTTATTTACCTCGAGTAGGCTCTTGTAGAGCTTTTCCCCGTCCTTGAGAATTTCTTCGGCATTAAATCCCGCGAGTGTACCCGCGTGAACACCCGCGAACGGTACCCATGCTACCTGGGGTGTAGTCTTGTGCTTTAGTGTGTCAATAAGTATCTGTTTTCTATTATTTTCGAGATTTTGCATTTTTACTCCTCCTTTGAGGATTATCCTAAAGATATGTTGAACCATTTTCTTGAAATATATTACGAATATTTGTATATTCATAATGTTTTTGCAGAATGCCTCAAAGCACGTTATAATGAATACTACAAATCTTTTTTACATTAAGCATGGAGGTCTATTATGAAGGCAGCAGTTTTTTACGGAAAAAAGGATATGCGAATAGAGGACAGGCCCACACCGATAGTCGGAGACGACGATGTATTGATAAAGGTCAAGGCTTGTGGAATATGCGGTACAGACGTGCATATATATGAGGGTCACGAGGGGTGCGCTATCGTTACACCGCCTACGATATTAGGGCATGAGTTTTCGGGCGTAGTGGCAGGCGTCGGCAAGAATGTCACACATGTACAGCCCGGCGACAATGTCTCCATCGACCCGAACAGGCTCTGCGGGAAATGCCGTTTCTGCTTGGACGGTCAGGGACATTTCTGCCAATCGATGGTCGGTTACGGCACGACAGCCGACGGCGGTTTTGCTGAATATGCGGTCGTCAGCGCACAACAGGCTCATCCATTTCATAATATATCATTCGAAGAGGCCGCTATGGCAGAGCCCGTCTCATGCTGTTTGCACGGCCTGGATCTTGCGGATGTAAAGCCCGGTATGACGGTACTCATAATCGGCGCGGGGCCGATCGGACTACTGATGCTACAGCTTGTTAAACTTGCAGGTGCCGCAAAGATATATGTTTCCGAGATCTCGCCGGAGAAGCGCAATATCGCTAAAGACCTCGGCGCTGATATCGTGATCGACCCTATGGCTACGCCTTTGACCGATGCACTTGCGGGCGTACATATCGACAGGGTCGTCGAATGCGCGGGGCTTAAGGCTACGATGAGTGATGCCATCAAGGTCGCGGGGCCGATGGCTACGATTATGCTGTTCGGGCTTGGCACCCCCGACGATGAGATACCTGTAAAGCCGTTCGAGATATTTAAGAAGGAACTGAAGATAACGGCTTCGTTTATCAACCCGTATACGATGGGACGCGCACTTTCACTACTTGATGCTGGGCGTATACAAATAAAGCCGCTCATAGCAAAGTCCGTCGGTATAGACGAGTTGCCTGCTATGTTTGCGGAGGGCACGACACAGAAAAACGGTAAGACATTCGTAGTATTTGAATAGAATCGTTGGGAGGGATTTTATTATGGGTAAATATTTCGGTACGGACGGTGCGAGGGGGCTCGCGAATATAGTGCTGACACCGGAGCTTGCGTTTCAGCTCGGGCGCGCGGGCGCGTATGTTCTGACTAAGGAATGCCATCACGCACCGCGTATTTTGGTCGCTATGGATACACGCCTGTCGGGCGACATGCTCTGCGCCGCATTAACTGCTGGATTGTGTTCTGTGGGCGCACAGGTATTTCAAGCTGGCGTAATACCGACACCTGCTGTCGCATATCTCGTGCGCCACTATCACATGGATGCGGGCGTTATGATCTCCGCTTCGCATAACTCAATGGAAGATAACGGCATAAAATACTTTGACGCATATGGCTACAAGCTAAAGGATGAGCTCGAAGAGATCATAGAGAAATGCATTGAGGACGGCATGACCGAGGTACCGAGACCGTCCGGTGCTGGCGTCGGGCACATCACCGAATGCACTACTGCGCTCGAGGATTATCTGTCGTTTATACGCGGCACGGTACTCGATATGTATCTGAGTAAACGTAAAAAGCCACTTAAGGTTGCTGTGGACTGCGCTAACGGCGCGACATTTAAGGCCGCACCCGAGATCATGCGCCAGCTCGGCATGGAGGTATATCCGTTACACTGCATGCCCGACGGCAAGAACATAAACGACAAGTGTGGCTCGACCCATATGGAATCCCTTGTGGAATTCGTAAAGGAAAACAAGATGGATGTCGGCTTTGCGTTGGACGGTGACGGCGACAGGATGCTCTGTGTCGATGAAAACGGCAAAATGATCGAGGGAGACGAGATCATGTCCATAGCTGCGGCGTTTTTAAAGGAACAAGGCCGACTGAAGGACAATACCCTCGTAGCAACTGTCATGAGTAACCTCGGATTGTTCATCATGGGTAATGAGCAAAACATCAACATCGTGAAGACCACCGTAGGAGATCGCTATGTGCTCGAGGAAATGCTCAAAAACGGTTACGTACTCGGCGGCGAGCAGAGCGGACATGTAATATTTTTAGAGCACAACACGACGGGCGACGGTATACTCACAGCCGTGCAGCTGTTATATATTATGTACAGCACGGGAAAGACCCTCTCGCAGCTGAACACGCTCATGGAGGTAATGCCGCAGGTCCTTATAAATGTCGTAGTAAAACTGGAAAATAAAAACGCCTATGCCGACAACGAACAGATCAAGTCGGCGATAGACGCATTGGAACGCAAATATGCGCAAAACGGTCGCGTATTAATACGCGCCTCAGGCACGGAGCCCAAGGTGCGTGTAATGATCGAGGGCCGTAACAAGGCCGAGATCGAAGCCGACGCACAGCAGTTGGCGGATTTGATCAAGTTGCTGATGGCATAAAAACAATACCACGGATTTACACAGATTTTAACGGATCTACACGGATAAAGCTTTATATGCACTTAATCCGTGGAAATTCGTTTTCATCCGTGAAAATCCGTGGTAATTTTTTTGCTCTTCCCCCGACCTACAGCCCCGTGCGCGTGGCGTAGCGCATTACATCATGGTTTTCGCGAGCGTTTTTTATGTTATACAAGCATTCCCGGACAATCTCTGAGGCATTTTCGGGCTTAGCTTCACCCTTTATATATGCAAGTACCGCATCCCAGTCCTTTGGGCTGTCGATCGTCACAGGCGAATTACTGCAGTCCATCTTTTTATATGTCCACAGGTTCCACGAGATATTGTGCTGCTCCAGCATCCCGAAGCAGGCAGCGTACCATTCGAGTTCGTTCTCGCCGCCCTCTCCCATGTATATGGGCAGGCCCAGTCTTTCACGGTAGCGATCGTATGTCTCTATGCTCTCGTATGTAGTCTCGTTCCAATACTTGTGAAACTGCAACATGATATTTTCCATGGGCTTAGTTTCAAGCTCGTCAAATATGCTCCAATCCGTCGCCCAGTGTACACCCTCCAGTATCAGCATGTGATTATTGTCGTGTGTGCGTATCTCGTCCGCGATGTCACGATATAGCGGCATGACGCGGTTATTGTAGCGACTAAACCATTCGGGTAGCGGCTCGTTCAAGAGGTCGTATCCGGCTATGCAGGTCTCGTCTTTGTAACGTTTTGCGATCTGCCCCCATAACCATATGAGCTCCTCTCGCCGCTCCTCGTCCGTGAACAGACGCGGATAATCATCCTCACAGTCATCGATATTGGCCCCGGTTTGCCCGCCCGGCGCGCCGTGCATATCGAGGATAATATAAACCCCTCGCGGCTTACATAGGCCTATTAGCCTGTCGATCGGTTCAAAGCCGCTCTCGTTAAGGCTGAATTCCCCTTTAACATGCTGCATCAGTTGCCGCGCGTTCATAGCGAGCCGCACGGAATTGAGCCCGTATTCGGTTATATACTCAATATCCCGTTCGCTTATAAATACCTTGCGAAAATCCTCCCAAAACCCTTCGGCCTCGTTGCCTATCAATTCGCGCATCAGTGCCTCTATCCTGCGCGGCCTGTCACATGCTTCGTAAAATTTCCACATGTACCCCTCGGGCAGCAGCCAATTCCCGAGACCCACGCCCCGTAGCAATATCGGCGATCCGCTGCCGTCTACTATGTTCTCGCCATCCTGTCTAATAAACCCGCTGATGTTTTCCATTCGCTCACCCCTTCACCGACCAATCATATCACCCTGCTCCGGCATCAACAACATCCCCTACGAAAAATTCCTCTACTCAATATAAATATTGCACAAAAACAATACTAACCGTGACAAGGTTTTCTTCACGCATGTATTTACAATTTATGATAAAATATACTCTGAATTTTTCATAAATCCCATGGAGGTATTAAATGAAAAAGATTGCGATTATTATGGGCAGCGACAGCGATCTTTCTGTCGTAAAGGCCGCCGTGAACAAGCTTGCAGAATTCGGTATTCCATACGAGGCGCATGTAATGAGCGCGCACCGTTCACCGAGGGAAGCATCTGAGTTCGCCGAACGTGCGAGAGAGAACGGCTTTGGGGTTATCATCGCGGCTGCAGGAAAGGCCGCACATTTGGCCGGCGTTTTGGCCGCGCATACGACCCTGCCGGTCATTGGATTACCGATCAAATCCTCTACATTAGACGGGCTGGACGCGTTGCTTTCGACCGTACAGATGCCGTCGGGCATACCCGTTGCGACCGTCGCGATAGACGGCGCGGAAAATGCGGCGATATTGGCCGCGCAAATGCTCGCGATCTCCGATGCCGACCTGGCCGGTACCCTATCCGCCATGAAGCAACGGATGCGTCAGAGCGTGCTCGAAAAGGACAAGGCTATTCAGGCTCAGTTATAATCTGCTAACAAATAGAGGGGGAAGTTATTTTGGGCGGACTTTTTGGGGTTGTTTCAACGGAAGATTGCGTAATGGATTTGTTCTTCGGCGCGGACTATCATTCACACCTCGGGACGAAACGCGGTGGCATGGTCGTTTGCGGTGCGGACGGCTTCAACAATGCGATCCACAATATTGAAAACGCTCCGTTCCGTACGAAATTCGAGGGCGATTTAGCCGAGATGTCCGGTCATATGGGCATAGCGGCCATCAGCGACGGTGAGCCACAGCCGCTTACGGTCAGGAACAAGCTGATGTACTATGCGATCGCAACGGTATGTCGCATCAACAACAAGACCGAGCTGATAGAAGAGTATCTGTCCGGCGGCAATCAACTGATGTCGATGAGCCGCGGCAAGATCAACAGCACGGAGCTCGTGGCTGCGCTCGTATCCCGCGGTGAAACCATATCCGACGGTATACGCCTCGCGCAGGAAAAAATAAACGGTTCTTTAACCTTAATAATATTAACGGCGGACGGCATGTTTGCGGCAAGAGACAAATATGGACGTACGCCTCTGATCATAGGCGAAAAGGAAGGCGCTATCTGTGCGTCGTCGGAATCTTTCGCCTTTTTAAATTTAGGCTACAAATTAAAACGGGAACTCGGCCCCGGTGAGATCGTGTTCATCGACAACAACGGTATCAAGCAACTCGCTCCGCCGCAGGAAGAAATGAGGGTCTGCACGTTCATGTGGTCGTATTACGGCTATACGACCTCGGTCTACGAGGGTGTAAACGTCGAAGCCATGCGTTACCGCACAGGCCGAAACCTCGCGGAGCTCGACAAAGGCATCGAGGCCGACTACGTCGCGGGTGTTCCGGACAGCGGAACCGCACACGCTATCGGTTATTCGAACGCATCCGGTATACCATTCGCGAGGCCGCTGATAAAGTACACACCCACTTGGCCGCGTAGCTTCATGCCGCAGAACCAGCGTGCACGCAACCTAATCGCCAAGATGAAGCTGATACCGATATCGGACCTCATAGACGGCAAGCGTCTGATCATCATAGATGACTCGATCGTACGCGGCACACAGCTCGCCGAGACGGTCAATTATTTGTACGAAAACGGCGCGAACGAGGTGCACGTGCGTACCTCCTGCCCGCCCATTCTCTACAGCTGCAAATATCTGAACTTCTCACGCTCGACTGGCGTGATGGATCTGATATCGCGCCGCGTGATACAAGAGCTCGAGGGTGACAACGTCACAGAGGCCACCATCGCCGAATACGCCGATTCTTCCACCAAAAAGCACCAAGACATGGTTTCGGGGATGTGCTCGCGCATGGGCTTTACATCATTGAAGTTTCACGAACTCGACGACACGCTGAATGCTGTCGGGATAGACAAGTGCAAGCTCTGTACATATTGCTGGAACGGAAAGGAATAAAACATATGAAGAGCCACAGCGAAAGCTACAAGGCGGCCGGCGTGGACGTCACCGCCGGATACAAGGCCGTCGAGCTCATGAAGAGCCATGTCGCAAGGACCATGAACCCGTCTGTCTTATCGGGTATCGGCGGTTTCGGCGGGCTGTTCGGGCTTGATCTAACGGGTATAAAGAATCCTGTGCTCGTCTCGGGTACAGACGGCGTGGGCACAAAGCTCAGGCTCGCATTTCTGACTGACAAACACGACACGATCGGCATAGACTGCGTCGCTATGTGCGTAAACGACATCATCTGCTGCGGCGCGCGTCCGTTGTTTTTCTTGGACTATCTCGCGCTCGGTAAAAACGTCCCGGAGCGTGTCGCCGAGATCGTTTCCGGGGTTGCGGAGGGCTGCGTGCAGAGCGGCTGCGCACTGATAGGCGGCGAGACTGCCGAAATGCCCGGCTTTTACAGCGAGGACGAGTATGACCTAGCCGGTTTTGCGGTCGGCATCGTGGACCGCGACAAAATCTTTGACAGCTCCACGATCGAAACGGGCGACACTTTGATCGCACTCGCATCGAGCGGCGTACACTCAAACGGCTTTTCACTTGTACGCAAGGTATTCGGCATTGACGATGATAACAGCGGCAATCTATCTACGGAACTGGCCGACACATTACTGACACCCACAAGGATTTATGTGAAGTCTGTATTGAAGCTGGCCGAGAGCGTAACGATAAAGGCCGCATCCAACATCACGGGCGGCGGTTTCTTCGAGAACATCCCTCGCATTTTACCCGCCGGAAAAACCGCGTGCATTAACAAGGCCTCGATTTTTACACCACCGATATTTAATGAGATCATGCAGAGAGGTAACATCCCCGAGCGCGATATGTTCAACACCTTTAACATGGGTGTGGGCATGTGTTTAGTCGTCGGCAAGGACGAAACCAAACGCGCACTCGACATCCTGAATAGCTGCGGCGAGACCGCATATGTAATGGGTGAGATCGGTGACGCAACAGACAGCGCCGACGCCGGGGTAGTATTATGCTAAACATCGCGGTACTGGTCTCCGGTGGCGGCACGAACCTACAGGCGATCATCGACGCGAAGGCCGCGGGGCGTTTCCCGAACGGTCATCTCGCGCTCGTACTATCGAGCCATCGGGACGCATACGCGTTAAAGCGCGCCGAGGCCGCAGGTATTCCGACCGCGATCGTACGCAAGCGGGACTTCCCGAGCCGTGAGGCATTTGACGATGCGATATTAAACACACTTGTGCAGCACCGGATCGATGTCATCGTGACCGCGGGCTTTCTGTATGTGCTCGGCGACGAAACCATCCGGCGATACCCAAATCGGATCATTAACGTTCATCCGTCATTGATACCGTCGTTTTGCGGCAAGGGCTTTTTCGGGCTCAAGGTTCATGAGGCCGCGCTTTCGTATGGCGTAAAGGTGACCGGTGCTACCGTGCACTATGTCAACGAGGTCTGCGACGGCGGAGAGATACTGCTGCAAAAGGCCGTGAATGTGCTACCGGGTGACAGCCCAGAGAGCCTGCAAAAACGTGTAATGGAAGAAGCCGAGTGGCAGCTATTGCCCGAGGCACTTGAGATATTGACAAGGAGGATTCAATGAAGAGACGTGCGGTACTCAGTGTTTTTGACAAGACCGGAATAGTGGATTTTGCACGGGAGCTTATTGGACTTGGGTTTGAGATCATTTCTACGGGCGGTACACAGACCGCGCTCGAAAAGGCCGGTATCGAAGTCACGAATGTATCGGATATCACGGGCTTTCCGGAATGCTTGGACGGACGTGTAAAGACACTGCATCCGAAGATTCACGCGGGTATACTCGCGATGCGCGAGAACCCGGATCATATGAAGCAGATATCGGACTTGGGTGTTTCGCCGGTGGATGTCGTTGCGATCAATCTATATCCGTTTAAGCAAACGATCTCAAAGCCCGATGTAACGCGCGAGGATGCGATCGAGAATATCGACATAGGCGGTCCGACTATGCTGCGCGCAGCAGCAAAAAATTGGCAGGACATGTATGTGGCGGTGGACCCGGAGGACTACGCAGGGATCATCGATCGACTCAAATCCTCAGATACGGCGACGGATTTCCGATTGTATCTGTCCTACAAGGTGTTCGAGCACACAGCCGCATATGACACGTTGATTTCGGACTATCTGCGCAAGCAGGTCGGTGTCGGCTCGTTCCCGCAACGCCTCTCGCTCACATACGAAAAAATCCAAGAGATGCGTTATGGCGAGAACCCGCATCAAAAGGCCGCATTCTACAAGGAAATATCCAGTGCTACCTGTGCTGATCAGAGCCAATCAAAGCTCCCGCATGCCGAGCAGCTCTGGGGCAAGGAGCTGAGCTACAACAATATCAACGACGCAAACGGCGCGCTGGATCTACTAAAGGATCTCACGACGGCTTATGCAACAGACCCGGCGCATAATGTCGCGGCTGTGGCCGTAAAGCACGCGAACCCCTGTGGCGCGGCAGTCTCTGACAATGTATTTACCGCGTATCAAAAAGCATATGACGCAGATCCCGTTTCGATATTCGGCGGCATCGTTGCGGTAAATAAGACAGTCGATGCAAAGACCGCAACCGAGATGTCCAAGATATTCCTCGAGATTATCATTGCACCGGATTTTGAGCCGGAGGCACTCGAGATATTAAAGGCCAAGAAGAACATCCGTCTGTTGAAGCTGCCTGATTGCGGTTGTCCAAATAAGAACATCCTCGACATGAAAAAGGTTGCGGGCGGGCTTTTGGTTCAGGAACTGGACGAGCAGCTTATTGACCGCGAGAACTTGCGTGTCGTAACAAACGCTCAGCCCACGGACGCGCAGATGAAAGAGCTCGAATTCGCATTCGCGGTCGTAAAGCATACCAAGTCCAACGGCATCGTATTGACAAAAGACTTCGCAACGGTCGGTGTGGGCCCGGGTCAGACGAACCGGATCACGGCTCTCGAGCTCGCGATCAAATACGGCGGCGAGAACGTGAAAGGCTCGGTGCTCGCAAGCGACGCATTCTTCCCGTTTAGCGACTGTGTCGAGGCCGCATACAAGGCCGGAGTAACGGCGATCATACAGCCCGGCGGCTCGATCAAGGATCAGGCATCCATCGACCTGTGTAACGCATACAACATACCGATGGTGTTCACGGGCATACGCCATTTCAAGCACTGACGGATATATGGGGGTAAATATGAAAATCTTGGTGGTAGGCGGCGGAGGTCGAGAGCACGCGATCATAAAAAAGCTCAGCGAGAGCCCGAGAAAACCCGAGCTGTATTGCGCTCCGGGTAACGGCGGCATCGCTGCCCTCGCCGAATGCGTGGACATAAAGGCAACGGATATAGACGGCATCGTCGCGTATTCAAAGGCGAACGGCATGGACTTTGTCGTGGTTGCGCCCGACGATCCGCTGATACTGGGCATGGCGGACAGCCTGCGTGCAGCCGGTATACCCTGTTTTGGCCCAAATAAGGCCGCCGCACGTATCGAGGGTAGCAAGTCATTTTCAAAGCAGCTCATGAAAAAATATGGCATCAGCACCGCCGCGTATGAGGAATTCACCGATGCGGACGCGGCTATAGCATATCTACAGGATCAATCTGTTCCGATCGTAATAAAGGCCGACGGCCCCGCGCTCGGCAAGGGTGTCGTGATCGCGCAGGATTTAACCGAGGCCGAGAACGCTGTACGCTCGATGCTCGAGGACAAATGCTTCGGCGAGAGCGGCAACCGCATCGTCATCGAGCAGTACCTTACCGGTAACGAGGTCACAGTGCTCGCGTTCACGGACGGCGAGACGATTGTGCCGATGGTCTCGGCGCAGGATCACAAGCGCGCGCACAACAACGACGAGGGCCTAAACACAGGCGGCATGGGCACGGTCGCACCGAACCCATTCTATACACCCGCGGTCGCAAAGCGTTGTGAGGAAGAGATATTTAAACCCACGATCGAGGCGTTGAGGGCCGAGGGCATCGTGTTTAAGGGCTGCATGTATTTCGGCTTGATGATCACCGAGGAAAATGAGCCATATGTGATCGAGTACAACTGCCGCTTCGGTGATCCCGAGACACAGGTTGTGCTGCCGCTTTTAAAGACCGACCTACTCGAGATCATGTTGGCGGTCGAGAACGGTACATTGAGCGATGTAAACATCGAGTTTGAGAACGGCACGGCGTGTTGTGTGATCATCGCATCGGGCGGCTATCCGCAGAAAACAGACACGGGGCACATGATAAGCGGATTGTTCGAGGATACGGACGATAGCTTTATCTTCCACAGCGGTACGAAACGCGACGGCGACACCCTCATCAATAGCGGCGGGCGCGTGCTCGGCGTGGTCGGCAAGGCTCCATTTTTACAGAATGCGATAGACCTTGCCTATTCAGGGGTTAGGCGTATCGACTTTGCGAATGCGTTTTACAGAAACGACATCGGCCAACGCGCGCTCACACGTCTGCATGCTACATCTGAGGCAAGCGGCGAGAACGCATCCTCTGCCGGTGTTATCCATGGGGTTCACCGCGTGTATGTGGAAAAGAAGCAGGGCTATGACGTGCATGCCGCGCAGACTCTTGCGGAGCTGCGCGATTTTCTGGGTATTTCCTCGCTTTCAGACCTGCGTATCATTAACCGCTACGATGTAGAGGGTATTTCTGCGGAGCTGTTCGAGGACTGCAAGACCACGGTGTTTTCGGAGCCCCAGGCGGACAGGCTATTAACAGAGCTGCCCAACGCGGACGCTGTGTTCGCTGTCGAATTATTACCCGGACAATACGATCAGCGTGCGGACTCCGCAGCACAGTGTGTGCAGATCGTTTCAAAGGGCGAGCGGCCCGAGGTGCGCTCGGCGGTTGTATATGCGCTGAACGGCGATCTGTCTGCTGACGAGCTGGCACGGATCAAGAAGCATCTGATAAACCCGGTAGAGGCGCGTGAGGCCTCACTGGAACCTAAGACCTCGCTCGCACTGCGCGTGGCCGTGCCCGACGACATCCCCGAGATCGATATCTGTGGGCTTGACGACAACGGCATCGCGGCGTTTGTAAAGGACTATGGGCTCGCGATGGACGAAGCCGATTTAAGGTTTTGCAGAGACTATTTCATGTCCGAGCACCGCAACCCAACCCTGACCGAGATCCGGATGATTGATACATACTGGTCCGATCATTGCAGGCATACGACATTTCTCACCGAGATAGAGGACATCGATATCGAGGACGAAACAATCCGCCTCGCGTATGAGGACTATATCAAATACCGCAACGAGTTGTACCCGAATGCGGACAGACCCATGACACTCATGGATATCGCCACGATAGGCGCGAAACACCTGAGGGCACACGGATATCTCGAGCGTTTGGATATATCCGAAGAAATAAACGCGTGCTCGATAATTATTGAGGCCGATATAGACGGCAAGTCCGAACCGTGGGTGCTGATGTTTAAGAACGAAACCCATAATCATCCGACAGAGATAGAACCCTTCGGCGGCGCGGCCACATGTATAGGCGGTGCGATCCGCGATCCACTGTCTGGCCGCAGTTATGTCTATCACTCGATGCGCGTAACGGGTGCAGCGGATCCGCTGGAATTGCCCGAGGACACATTGCCGGGCAAGCTACCGCAGCACAAATTGGTCACAACCGCAGCCGCAGGCTTTTCGTCATATGGCAATCAGGTAGGGCTCGCGACGGGCATCGTGCGTGAGATTTATCATCCGGGCTACAAGGCCAAACGTTTGGAGACCGGAGCGGTCGTAGGCGCAGCACCGCTTGCATGTTTACGCAGGGAACGCCCCACCCCGGGCGATCTGGTTATTCTGCTCGGCGGCAGGACAGGCCGTGACGGTGTGGGCGGCGCGACGGGTTCGTCAAAGACGCATACCCTCTCGTCATTGGAAAGCTGTGGCGCGGAGGTTCAAAAGGGTAACGCACCCGAGGAACGCAAGATACAGCGTTTCTTCCGTAACCCTGAGGTCAGCCGTATGATCAAACGCTGTAACGACTTTGGTGCGGGTGGTGTAGCGGTCGCGATCGGCGAGCTCGCGGACGGGCTGAACGTAAACCTCGATCGTGTGCCCAAGAAATATGACGGCCTCGACGGAACGGAGCTCGCGATATCAGAGTCTCAGGAGCGTATGGCTGTCGTAGTGGATAAAGCAGACGCGGATGCGTTTATCGCAGAGGCCGGAACAGAAAACCTCGAGGCGACTGTTGTGGCCGAGGTCACGGACGACAACAGGCTGCGGATGTCATGGCGCGGTAATAGGATCGTAGACCTGTCGCGCACATTCTTAAATACCAACGGCGCACGGAAAACGATGACGGCACGAATACCGCATGCGCCAATACCGCAGGGATATTTCATTGACTCATTGGCTCATGAAACAGCGGGCGAAAAGGCTACTGAGCTCTTCGAGCGTATGGTCGGCGATTTGAATATCTGCTCGCAGCGTGGACTTACGGAACGCTTCGACTCCACGATAGGCGCCGGTACGGTTTTGATGCCGCTGGGTGGGGAGGCACAGATCACACCGATACAGACAATGGTTGCGAAGCTGCCCGTTTCGGACGGCGATACGAATACCGCGTCTGCGATGTCGTTTGGTTTCAATCCGTATCTGTCCGATAACCCGTTCTTGGGCGCTTACTACGCTGTATACGAATCGATTTCGAAGCTCGTTGCATCCGGCGCGAGTGTAAAGGATGCATACCTGACGTTCCAGGAATACTTCGAGCGTTTGGGCAGCGATCCCACGCGCTGGGGTAAGCCCTTTGCGGCGCTGCTGGGTGCGTTACGCGCGCAGCAGGAATTGAAGGTGGCCGCGATCGGCGGCAAAGACTCGATGAGCGGCAGCTTTGAATCGATCGATGTGCCACCGACCTTGATCTCGTTCGCGGTCGCGACAACCGACGCGCGGGATGTGATCTCCCCGGAGTTTAAACAACCCGGCCATGTGGTAAAGCTTTTCGAAATACCTACAGACGAGCACGGGGTATTTGACCCCGATACAGCACTCAAGGTCTTTGCGCTGGTCGAAAACCTGATAAAACAAAAAAAGGCCGTCTCAGGCTGGGCGGTCTCGTTCGGAGGTATTGCCGAGGGTATATTTAAGATGTGCATAGGCAATGGGATTGGCTTTAACTTCGCACCGGGATTTTCATGCGATGAGATATTCGGATATAAGTATGGCTCGATCATATTGGAGCTTGTAGAGGATATCAATGAGGGTGTATTGCTCGGTGAAACGATCGAGGACTTTGAGATTGCGCTTGGAGACGAACTCATCCCGATCGATAAGCTACTGAGCGTCTATGAGCACAAGCTCGAGCCCGTGTTCCCGACTGCAGTGACTGCGAATATCGATCAGCCTGCCCCATCGTCCGGTATCTCAAAGGAATCCTCCACGATAAGGTTTCACCCGGTAAAGATCGCAAAGCCGCGCGTGTTCATCCCCGTTTTCCCGGGCACGAACTGCGAATACGACACCGAGCGCGCGTTTAAACTCGCGGGCGCGGAGGTCCATACCCTCGTAATCCGTAACCTCACGGCTGCGGATGTAGAGCAGTCGGTCAACGAGATCGCAAGGTTGATCTCGGAATCCCAGATCATTGCACTGCCGGGCGGTTTCTCGGGCGGTGACGAGCCCGACGGCTCCGGCAAATTTATCACGGCGTTTTTCCGCAGCCCACGCGTGGCCGAGCAGGTCACGGAGCTTTTGGAGCGCAGGGACGGCCTCATGATAGGTATATGCAACGGCTTCCAGGCACTCATAAAACTCGGCTTGGTGCCGTATGGCAAGATCACAACCCCGACCGCCGACGCGCCCACGCTTACGTTTAACACGATAGGCCGCCACCAGTCCAAGATCGTACAGACGCAGATATGCTCGAACCTTTCACCATGGTTTTGCGACAGCAAACCCGGCGAGGTCTATAACGTCGCGATCTCACACGGCGAGGGCCGCTTCGTCGCAAATGACGAGACCCTCAAAATGCTCGCGGCTAACGGCCAGATAGCCACGCGTTACATCGACAACCCGAACGGCTCAGCCTGGGAAATAGAGGGCATAACCTCCGCAGACGGCAGAATTTTGGGCAAGATGGGACATACGGAGCGTATCGCGGCCAACCTGTATAAAAACATCCGTGGGCGTTTTCAGGAAACATTACTTACTAACGGCGTCAACTATTTTAAATAAACAAATATTAGAAGGAGAGATATGTTATGGAGCTTATTTACACAGGCAAGACAAAGGATGTATACCGTTTAGAGGACGGCAATGTAATGTTGAAGTTCAAGGACGACGTGACGGGTACAGACGGCGTGTTCGATCCGGGCGCAAATACCGTAGGGCTTTCGATCGAAGGCATCGGCAAGGCCGGGCTCTTGATGTCGAAATACTTCTTTGAAAAGATGAACGCAGCGGGCATCAAGACCCATTTTATCTCCGCTGACCCCGAGAATGTCACGATGACCGTACTGCCTGCAGTGCGTTACGGTAAAGGCCTCGAGGTCGTCTGCCGCAGAAAGGCAGACGGCAGTTTTATCCGCAGATATGGCGAATACGCAACAAAGGGGCAGGATCTCGACTATTTCGTAGAGGTCACTCTTAAGGACGACGGAAGAGAGGACCCGCCGATCACCAAGGATGCATTGGTAACACTCGGCATCATGACCGATGCCGAATACGAGGACATCAAGGCTCAGACAAAGAAGCTCACAAAGTTTATCGCTGACGAGATGACCGCACGCAACCTCGAGCTCTACGATATTAAGTTCGAGTTCGGCAAATCCGACAACGGCGTGTTGCTGATCGACGAGATCAGCGGCGGCAACATGCGCGTCTATAACGGCGACACAACGATGTTACCGATGGATCTGGCCGCGCTGTTTATAAAATAATACAAATGACACGATATGCACGAGAAATAACATCGAATATCTCGCGATACGCATGGCTATGTGCGACGGCGCGAGGTCATTGGACGAGATAAAAGAAAAGGCCGGGGTATGCGGCGAGTGCGAAGGCTGCGAGGCTGAGCTTGGCGGCATACTCACCTCGGTGTGCGGCTGCAACAAGGTGTCGCTCGCCGCTGTCGTAGACTCAGTAAAATCCGGAGCCAACACCCTCGAGGCCGTCGGCGAGATTACCGGCGCAGGTACTGCCTGCGGACGCTGTAAAAAGCTCGTGGCGAATGTGATCGAGCTGGGGCGGTAGTAGAGATTTTGTAAAAAAATGGGGCATGTTGCAGAAGAAGACCATCAAGGATTCTTCCGCAATATGCCCCGTTTTTTCGCAACAATCAGAGAACACCTCGTTGACAGCTTCAAGCATTCCGAGGCACCCAAAACCTCACGATATCCGTCTTCGTTGACAGCGATTGCTACTAATATTGCTACGTTCTCAAACTCTCCACCCCAGTTGCGACGCATGTATATTCCATTTACATAGACATAGGGGTACTTACCGCCATTTAGCGGGCTATTGCGCCACTCCTCAATACGAACATAGGCTTTCTTATTCAATTCGCTAATGGTGGAGGGTGATACTTTGCTTCCCCACAATGCTTCAGTGATATCTTCCACGCGGCGCACAGAAACCCCTGCCAGGTACATTTCGATCAGCGCTTCCTCGACGCTACTCTCGCGTCGGCGGTATCGCTCAATAATAGTCTCGATGGTCATGCCCTTGAGACGTGGTACTTTGAGGGTAAAATCACCAGAAGTCGTCGTAAGATGGCGGCTGTAATGCCCACCGCGATACCCCTTTCACTCCCCGTTAGGATCGTACCGAGCCGCTTGGGTTACCTCGTATAATTGTACAATTATTTCATACATGGTTAACAGCCCCCCTTAGAATTGTTGTATAGTAACTTCATTTTACCAGAGTGCTACAAACTTTGTCTCTTTTTATCCATTTTTCAATTTGCGCAACTTATTCTACCTTATCATAGGTTCGCGTGGTAATTAGCCAGTATATGGCTTATTACAATAGCGAACGCCTCCATAAAAGCTTGAAATATAAGACTCCAGAAGAGATCTATTTTAGTAATAAGCATGATGCCAAGCCCCAAGCAATCCTAATAACAAAGATCTTGGGAGTTTCTCACCCCCAAAACCCCAGCAAGCGCGCGAGCGCTTGACCCAGATAGGTTCAAGAGGAAACGAACCATTTATTCTCATTACAACCTAACTTAAAATGCCTCAAATTTTTGTCTTGACGATAGGATGCACTTTACTAAGTGAGTAAATTTTAAACTGCAATTATGGGACCAGCGCTCATTGCATCTATAGATTTTCAATAATTCTTTGAATGCATGTAAATTCTAATTTTCTCAATTCATCTAGTTTATACAAAATATCGTTTAGTATTTTACCATTTTTTGTTATAGATGACTTTATCCATAAATTACGTATAATCAAACTCAATTCCTCAATATGTTTATATTCTTCAACCAAGCCTGATGACTCTATAATGTAATTCTGGTCTAATAAAAATTCTAGTCTTAGGACCATCATCTTTTTATGTTCCCATAAAACATGAAAAGGTCTCATATCATACTGTTCGTTCTTTCTTATATTATTTTCCAAATAATTAACCAATATATCATAAATGCCAATGCCATATATACATTCGTTTTTCCAAAATTGATCACTTCTAGCCCAACCAATTTTTCTTGAATTTTGAGAATGCAAATAATCATGCAAATCACACTTTAATAAATCTATATCAAAGTTATATCCATATTTATCTCGATAACTAATTAATTCGATACCATTCAACCAATCAATTTCGCCATCTAAACGCCCACCCTTGGTCTTGTTAATATTTGAATATCCTTCGATAAGCTCTTTAAATGATATTTCGTCATGAGAATAAACTCCTGAACGAAAATTATCTGCAACATTAAACATTTGTTTTTGATCATCATACCCAAAAACAAATATATCATGAATAGCATGATGTTTCTGATAACTATCATATGAGGAAATAAAAAATGTATCGACATTAAAATATACATAATAGCCTAATGAAATTGATTTAATAACAAAGTCAGTAACTAACTTCCATTTCAAATTAACAAGTTCCCTACTTATCCTTTGATAATAAATCCATGGACATGTCTTCCAAAGCAAGGATGAATAGAAATCAATTCTCATTCCAATATCGTTTTTTTTGGGACTTTCCAAAAGAACATAATTGTTAAAAATCCATGGTAGCGAGGTTCTATTATTTAATATTACTGAAAATAAGTTAGCATGATATGGATAACATGAAATAAAGGGAATTTGCATAGGTAACGTCATATTACTCATTATTTTCTCTCTTTTCTTCTATTTTTTGACTGCCAAAAGTTCTCAATACAACACTGAAAAATGCAATACAAAGAAATTCATTGCAGATAAGGTAGAATAAGTTGCGCAAATTCAAAAATGCATAAAAAGAGACATGGTTTGCAGAACTCTGGTAGAATGAAGTTACCACACAACAATTCTAAGGGGGACTGTAAACCATGTCTGAAAAAATTGTACAGTCAAACGAGGAAGTAATCAAGGGGCAAATCAAAGAATTAGTGCGAGGAAGCGTGGAAGAAACATTAAACGAGTTACTGGAAGCCGAAGCAGATAGATAACCCAAGCAGCCCGGTACGAGCGTAACGAGGAGCGAAAGAGGTATCCCAGTGGGCATTACAGCCGCCATCTTACGACAACCTCCGGCGAAGTCACTCTCAAAGTACCACGTCTCAAAGGTATGACCTTCGAGATCGCCATCATTGAGCGTTACCGCTGGCGCGAGAGTAGCGTCGAGGAAGCGCTTATCGAAATATATCTTGCAGGTGTTTCTGTACGCCGCATTGAAGATATCACTGAAGCGTTGTGGGGAAGCAAAGCATCACCATCCACCATTAGTGAGTTGAACAAGAAAACCTAGTGTCCTGTCCGTCTATAAATCATAGAACTGGATAGAGTTTTTTCAATTTAA
>CAYURR010000038.1:0-18677 GCA_964446745.1 uncultured Defluviitaleaceae bacterium
AAGGCAATAGGCAAGAACCTAGTCTGCGTATTCGTGGACACGGGCTTGATGCGCCTCGATGAGGGTAATCAGGTTCAGGAATATTTTACCAAGCATACGGATATCAGCTTTATTCGTGTGGATGCGGAGCAGCGCTTCCTTGATCGCTTGAAGGGTGTAACGGAGCCCGAGACCAAGCGCAAGATCGTCGGCGAGGAGTTCATCCGCGTGTTTGAAGAGCAGAAGCCTCTGATCGGCACGGTGGATTATCTCGTACAGGGCACGATCTATCCGGATATCATCGAAAGCGGTACTGATCACGCGTCCGCTGTCAAAGCACATCACAATGTCGGGGGATTACCCGATGTCATAGATTTCAAGGAAATCATCGAGCCGCTCAAGCTGTTATTCAAGGACGAGGTGCGTCAGGTCGGTGTTGCACTTGGTATGCCGGAGCATATGGTATATCGTCAGCCGTTCCCGGGCCCCGGTTTGTCCGTACGCTGCCTCGGTGAGGTCAATAAGCAGAAGCTTGATATATTACGCAAGTGCGACTACATCTTCCGTGACGAGGTCGCCAAGTACGGCCTGGATAGGGAGATATGGCAGTATTTTGCAATCATGACGGATATGCGTTCGGTAGGTGTCACAGATGGCGCGCGTACCTACGGCTACGCCATAGCATTACGCGCGGTCAATACGACCGACGCTATGACCGCGAACTTTGTACGTGTACCGTATGAGGTGCTCGAGGCCGCGTCCGCACGCATCACATCAGAGGTCCCCGAGGTCAACCGCATAGTCTACGATGTCACACACAAACCGCCGGCGACGATTGAATGGGAATAATCGATAACCGGGAGCCGGCGGTTTTGCCGCGTCGGCGACAATCGAATGGGAATAACCGATAACCGGGAGCCGGCGGTTTTGCCGCGTCGGCGACGATTGAGTTGGAGTAAGGATTAATTGGAGGATACAAATGAAGCGTTTAGCTAAATATCTGCTGATAACGGCGGTATTAGTCTTTGCGGCTGTAGGGTGTACTAATGACAAAAAGAACCAGCAAGTAACCCCTACACCTACGCCGATACCCAACGTGGTATGGGAGACGCAGAGCCCTGACGGGGAGCTTGAAATCACTGAGAGTACTGAAGTACCCTCGGCTGCAGAGCAATTCGGCGAGAGCCCGAACAAGGTGGTACTGACGGAAAAGCAGCGAGCGCTCTACGACGAATATAAAAAGCAATGGGATATCAATGTCTTCAAGGACGCCGACCCGATGGATACCGCACTGGTCTATATACAGTTGGTCATCGACGGCGAATGGGAAGGCGAATATAACCTGTTGGATTTCACGGGTTACTTCGATAATATCACGTATCAAGAATACTACGATATGATTAAGAATGAGCAGGATTTTGATAATCCGGAAAATCGCAGGGTTCGTATCGAATGGATCGTTGGTATGCTGGCACAGGGTACCTTCGTGGACGAGGGTAACGGAACAGGCAAGATACACTTCAAGTCTGTGGATCCGGACGGGGTCGATATGCAAAAGCAGATCAACATGACGATGCAACTAAATAAAAATAAGGACGGCATATGGAAAGTACGTTATTTCCCGTTTGACTATCCAGACGAAGAGTAGGGATTGTCTTTTACAAATGAGGGGGCGAGGCTATGTATTCCAAATCGGGCGGCACAGCAAAGAATGCTTGGGTATTGGTGTTGTTTATACTATGCGGCATAGTGGTCGGGGGTTTTATCGGATACTATCTGGCGAGTTTTAAATATCTGGCTTGGTTGGATTACGGCAGGGAGTTCGGACTCAAAAAGCCTCTTGAGCTGCAGCTCGGGATATTGGATTTTACGTTTGGATTTAATGTGAAGATCAACATAGCCTCGGTCATCGGAATGGTGGCTTCGCTGTTTCTGTACAGAAGATACTAAAGCATTATAGAAAGAGGTCTTTGATTGAAGAAGATCGTACTTGCTTCGGCTTCGGCGCGCAGACAGGATATTCTCAACCAGGCGTCGATCCCATTTGAGGTATATGTGAGTAATGTAGACGAAAGCATCGGCGAGGAGGTTTCGCCATATGATGTGGTCAAGCAGCTCTCGCAGAAAAAGGCTATAAGCGCGTTTGAGGCGATAGCGGAGCCTGTGATTATCATAGCGGCCGACACGATCGTGTCGCTGCATGGTAAGGTCATGGGTAAGCCAAAGGATGAACAGGATGCGTTTGCAATGCTAAAGGCATTGCAAGGCAGGAACCATTCGGTGTATACGGGCGTCACGATGATCGATAAGGAGGACGGGGGCTACGCACTTAAGAACATCGTCGATACGACCAATGTGACGATGCGTAAGCTCACGGATGATGAAATATGGACGTATATACGCACGGAGGAACCGTTTGATAAGGCCGGCAGCTATGGCATACAAGGCCGTGGCTCCGTATTGGTTGAGAGGGTCGAGGGGGATTTTTACACGGTGGTCGGACTACCGCTTGTAAAGGTTTGTATGGCGTTGTCGGAATGGGGCTTTGACGTAGGCAAGTATTGGGATTAAATCATGAAAAATATCTCTGATAGCAATATATTTAAAACTATAAAATCGATCTTACCGGGCGGTAAAAAGCGGGAAGTGCCGGACCTGTTTAAAAATATGTCCGTGCCGCTTTTGATATTGAATCCTGTCTGGGTGCAATATCAAAAGACTGCACGTACGGACAGGATTCTAAAACTCGAGGAGCGCGTGAAGGATCTGCTGAAGCGCAGCTCGCGTGTATATGACGAGTATCAGAGCCTGACTAAAAAGAAAAAAGAATGCCTGGACAAGATCATGCAGCTGACGCCTGAGGCACACGAGCAATACAACGAGGTCGCGAAGGCAACGATGGAAAAGCTCAGTGCTGCGGTCACGGAGATTAACACGCGCCTCGAGGAACTCACAAAGGCCTCTGATGCCGTGCCCGAGGAGCTCGATCGTGCGAACACAGAGCTCTTGAAGGAGACCGTTGAGGCCTGTTACGAAACTATGCATGGGAACAGGGAAAAGCTTGAGGAGATAACGCCACTTGTAGATGCCTACCGCAAGCAGTTTAGAGAGGCCATGGACTCAAAGATGAAGCTCGAGGACGACATACATGACGCGTATACGTTATTGCATCACCTTATCGGTAAGGAAATGATAGAACGATTTGATGAGGTGTACGGAGACAGGGATTAAAGGATTGTGCAAGTATGCACGGAGGTTACTATGAGGATCGTATCGAACAAGCAGATGCAGATGATAGAATCGATAGCGATGAACCAATACAAGATCCCGTCTGCAATACTGATGGAGAATGCTGTGCTCGCAGCGACTGCACTCTGCGAGAGGCATATATCCAAGGAGGGCATGGCCGTAGTTGTGGCCGGACCCGGTAAGAACGGCGGTGACGGCTTTGGTGTGGCGAGGCAGCTCACATGCCGGGGCTATAATGTAGCGGTGCTGTATATCGGCGATATCACGGAGGTTTCGGGCGATTCGCTTACTAACCTCGATATCCTTCATGAGATGGGTGTGAATGTGGAGCCCATCCCAAACAATGACAGTTATTTCAATATCGTTTTGGCGTTGACGCAGGCCGATCTGGTCGTGGATGCGATCTTCGGCACGGGCTTGTCGCGAAGCCTCGAGGGTAGCTTCGAGGATATGGTCGAAACGATTAATACATATGGCAAGTACATAATTTCACTGGATCTTCCGTCCGGTATAGACGGCGATACAGGCCAGGTACTCGGTTGCGCGGTAAAGGCGCATCAGACGATCACCTTCGGCGCACCGAAGATCGGGTTATATTTGCATCCGGGTTGCACGTACGCTGGTGAGATCAGTGTAGCAAATATCTCGATACCGAAGCAGGCGTATGACGCTGTAGAGGTCGAGACAGAGATCATGGATGAACATGATGCACATATGCTGCTGCCCATGAGAAAGCCTCGAGCGAATAAAGGTGATTTCGGACGCGCGTATATATTCGCGGGCTGTAACGATATGCCCGGCGCGGCGCTGTTGGCGACAAGAGCGT
This sequence comes from uncultured Defluviitaleaceae bacterium, assembly GCA_964446745.1. GTDB lineage: Bacteria > Bacillota > Clostridia > Lachnospirales > WQUN01 > CAYURR01. The sequence goes on from CAYURR010000038.1 coordinate 4,055, forward strand.
TCTATAAATCGGGTGGCGGATTGGCTTGCGCATGTGTCGTGCCCTATGTCTCGGATGTGATACATACGGGTTCTGCAGAAGCTATTACTCGTGTTTTGCCCGAAAAGTCGGGCTTCCTGTGCGCAAAATCGTTTGATTATATACGCCCGGAACTAGAGCGGGCCGATGTGATCATCATAGGTCCGGGGCTTGGGCGTAATGAGAATGTAGTAGATTTCGTCAGGCAAGTGATCGTCGAGATTGATGTGCCTATGGTAATAGATGCGGATGCATTGAATGTAATAGCGATGGACCTGAACCTGCTGCGGGGATTGAAAAAGCAATGTGTGATAACACCGCATCCGGGCGAAATGAGTAGGCTTACAAGCCTTGAGATACAAGAGGTATTAGATAACACCGTAAGCACGGCTACAGAGTTTGCAAAGGAATTCGGTGTTGTGACGTTATTAAAAGACGCGCGAACGGTCGTAGCGAGCCCATCGGGCGAAGTGTATATAAACACTTCCGGCAGTAACGCATTGTCAAAGGCCGGCACAGGGGATGTGCTTACGGGCGTTATAGCAGCTCTGATAGCACAAGGGGCGGACATATATACAGCCGCCAAGCTCGGGGCCTATATACATGGCAAGGCCGGTGAACTGGCGGCTGAACGCGTTGGTGTTTATGGGGTTATGGCAACGGATGTAATAAACTGCATAAGTGAGATCATGGCATCGTTACAGTAGTAACGATGCCTTATTTTTTGATTTTAACAGTTCGAGCAAATCGGACGTAATCTCGTCACCGCGCGATGCGAGCATGGTGCCGTCATTATCGAGTATATCCTTCGGTACGCGCTTGCCTATGAGCCCGAATTTTTCTGCTCTCGCAGCCAGCCCGGATTTCTCGGGCATAGCCGGTTTTTCAGGTATGGAAGCGGGTGAAGGCATGGGTGCTGGTGTAGGCATTTGTATAGCCGGTGTGATCACGGGAGCAACGCTGTCGTCAGGCATTACATTGTCTGCGAAGAAATCGGATAAGTCGGAGACATCCGGTACCTCTTCGATCGCGGGCACGGGTTGCACTTCAGCCGGGGCTGGTGTAGGTGCGGTATAAGCCACCGGTGCGATCGGGGTTGTATGTACGGCTCCCGAATAGGCAGCAGCACCGGGATATACAGAGGCGTTCGCGATGGCTTCGGCCTTTGTCTGTAATATCGGGCGCTTGACCATCGGGCGGATGGCATCCTTACCGTTGTTTACAAACACATAGTCCTTTGTGATCTTGACGATGATGTCGACAGGCAAGGAATCCCCGGCTTCTGTGATCAGCTCGGTCAGCATGCCCGTCTTTTCATCGAATGAGATGTCAAGCACCTGGCCAACGATCTGTCCGGCAACAGACATCACGACGAGGGACTGCAGCACCTTAAACGATAACAGGTTTACGATGCGGCTGTAGCATTGCTCGAGGCTTACGAAAAGAGAGCTGTCCTCTGTCGTGATGAAATTGTCACCGATGCCGTAGATGCAATCGTACGGTAGGATAGAGCACGCGTAGATGTTGTAGCCGTCATTGGTGGTCAAATATTCAATGCGCTTGGTGTCTGTGTTTATCAGGATGTCACTGATCTGTGAAAAGCTCTGCCCCTGGTTTATCGCATATAAACCTAATTCGATGAATTCCGATGTTCTTTTCATGAAAAGCCTCCGATACGTTTTTGAAACATTCTAAGACTTTTCCGAGAATTGTTCAAGTCTTAGCTGTAATTATTCGGAAATTTCGACGTCACCCGATGTCGTCTTGATGTCAAACTCATTATCATAGTCGCGATTGGCTGTATATCTCTTTGTTGATATCGAGTCACCGATTCTGATTGTGCCGCTAACAGTGGCAATGTCGTAGCCGTAATTAGAAGGGTTATTTCTTACGGTGACTTTTACCTGGCCTGATACGGATGCGAGCTTGTTATCCCCTGTGATGTCACCATCTAAGACTATATCCCCGCTCGTGGTGACAGCCTTGATGCCGTCAGAGCGCATATTATTTGCATATATCCTACCTGACACGCTTGCAAGGTCGCAGTTGTTTGAATCGTTATGAACTGTGACGTTATTGAGGGTAATGTTACCGCTTGTGGTTGCAACCTTCAAATCATCTGTCTGCATGGTGTTTAATGCAACATCACCCGAGGTCGAAAGTACCCTGCATTTATTAGGATTAATATCGCTTACCTGAATGACGCTGCTGACAGATTTAATGTCTAATGATTCTATATTTTCATTTTGCGGATAGAATACCCTGATGTAACCACTGGGCTTGAAATTTATGCCGAATGAAAAATTCTTGTAGCTCTCTTCGGAGTTGATGCGCAATTTTCCGTTTGAGTTGTTGTATGTGATCGGTCTTTCGTTGTCGTATGAAAGCTCGATACCGTAATATGTTGATGGGATCAATACAATCTCTTCGGCTACTGCCTTGATATCGATGGTATCGAATGGCTCTATATCTGTATCTGAGACATATGACATATTCTCCGGCATAGATGGCGCACTCTCCGAAACCACCTCCGATGAATTGTACCATTCGTTAAATCTGTGTGAACGAAAGATTTGAAAGTCGTTTCGCGCGTATGACAAAAATCCTCCTATAGCTATGAAAACAAGTAATACACCGACCCACTTCATACCTGATTTACGCCTTGTCCTGGCTATGGGTGGGAGGCTTTGGGCGCTTTTGCGTTCGGCTAATATCTTAGTAGCCACTGCGGCAGGTGATACCAAGTCCTGCAGAGCCTTTGCTTCATTTTGAATACCCATGCTGTCAAAGTAGTTCTCGTAAAACCTGATCGCGTTTGCGATCTCTGCCTCCGGCAGGCCTTGCAAACGAGAACGTAATTCCATTAAAAATTCTTGTCTTGTCATCTTCGATTCTCCCGTCAAATTTTATATTTATTATTTGCAGAATTATACGATGATAAAATATGCTTTGTTTGTTCCACGGAATAATTCACGAAAACGGGCTAGTTATCGGCTCAGCACATAGCCCGAAATTAAGCCAAACAGCAGCATCGAGGACGACATCTCCAACAGATGGGCGATCCTGACAGCATCCGGAAACAACACGTTCGGAATGATCAACACAACGGCTGTGCATAAAAACACAAGGCATACAGATGTAATGAATGATTTCTTGTTGTCCATGATAAAGTATAGCGGCAGGATACCCAATACGAACAACACACCGCGCAAAACCTGGAACGGATATATAACAGGATTGCTGTTTAGATTGTTCATAAGCTGAGCGGCAAAGCCGAGCTTTTCGGCAGAGCCGGAGTAGAATATACGCAGTGCTTCAAACTGCCATGCTACAAAATAACCAAAGAAGAAATATACGCACATATAAATAATACTGAGTAAGGCTATCTTAACTATTAACTGTTTAATGTTTACATTGGATTTTATATAGATCTCATTTGATTTGAACCCAAACAGCTTGTATATCAACAAGACCGTAACGGTAGTAGGTATAAGGCCTGCGATCATAATCAGCACGATATCAGACGTTGTTAAGGCCGTAAACGCATGGCCAAAGAATAATGTCTCTATCTGCGTCATAAATGTCTGGATAAAAAAGAATACAGCGATAACGTTTAAAATAAGCTTAGTGCCGCGTAGCTTTGAGTGCTTCATGACGTAATAAATCGCTGAGCAGACATAGACACTGTTGACAAACATATATATCGCAGACATCGGGTCTGACTGTGCGTTCATTGCTTTAAATGTCTCTGAATACGGCATTAATGCGTTTGATAAAATAAATACTAAGGAATATACAAATATAGCCAACATCATCTTAAATATCTTTTTCATTTTCTAATCCTCCTGAGTTCTTTAAGTAGATTTCTAACGCCTTGCCTATATATACTTCGATCTGTTCATGCTTTTCTTTAAAATCTTTATCCCAGTTTTCCCTGTTCTCATTAAATCGCTCAAGCTCTCGTAAAAGGCTCATGTCACCGCCCGTGAAATCCATTATCAAACCCCACCAGCGCGCCGTAAGTGCTTGCGCCACCGCACCCTCAGGTGGTTCATTTGCTGCCTTTATGGCTATCAACTCATCTACAGTGCTCATCCAGTTGTTATAAAACAGATTGCCCGTCTGATCCGTAAACCGTTTGTTGATATGCTCGGACAAGGTCTCGTCAAAGCATTTTAATGCCCAGAAGTTTTCGTTTTTCTGCTGCAATAGGCTGATGATCTCGGCATATTTATTGAAGTCAACCGTGTTCATTCGTATGACCTCTTCGCGCATCAGCTCTATCGACGATAATATTGTCGTAAATTCTTCTATCTTGGTTCTGATCTTCTCGGCTTGCTCCTGTAAGATGCACGCTACCTCGTACGGTGTCTCGAGTAATATCAAGCGGCTCTTGATCTCGTCTAACGAGAAACCTAAATATTTTAGCGATAAGATTTGATGAAGCTTTACGACATCACGTGATGTATACAGTCTGCGTCCACCCTCGCTATGCATCGAGGGCTTTAGTATACCCTCGCGATCGTAGTATTGAAGTGTCCTGACCGTTGTATTCATCTTCTTGGCCAGTTCGCCGACTGTCAGTGGCTTTTCTTGTTCCATGCTCCTAACCCCCTCTGACATTATATTATCATGTTACGTTACGTCACATGCAAGAGGAAAAATTTTTATCTCCCACAGCTTGTCACATACAGAATGTCATTAACATACTATTAACTAGGAGGAGGTGAACTAATTGAGTAAATACGAACGAGACATATATGAAGAGCTATATGGAAAAAAAGTCGAGGAAGAAGAGGAAGCAAATCGTCTTCAACACGATTGTCATGTACAAACCCACACCCACGAATACCTGGGTAGCGTAAGGATCGCGGAGAGGGAAGAAGACCCGCATAATCACCGTTTTGCCGGTGTGACCGGACAAGCAATTCACTTAAGACATGGGGATCATTACCACAAACTCGAGGACAATACAGATTTCTATGAGGATCATTTCCACATTATCGCAGACAGAACCGGCCCGGCCATTTGTGTAGGCGAGGACAGGCATGTTCATTTTGTATACGGAAAGACAACGCGCAATGATGGACATCGTCATGAATTTATTTTTGCTACGTTAATCGAAAATCCGATCGGTGAATAAGATACGAACGACATGAAAAAAACCTGCTTAAATCTCTTCCGGGAAATAAGCAGGTTCTACTTAGTTGGATATGTATTCGCCGAACGGAAGCGGTTCACCATGTCCGGGATATACGACTTTTATTTGCTGTTGTCTTAATCTATCGATGCTTTTGTAAAGCAAATTAAAATCGTCTGCATTGGGTGAGGGAGAGGGTTTCTTCATATTTGCAAGTGTATCACCTGCGATCAGGTCTCCGTTCTTTGTAAGTATAGCGATCGATCCTTTTGTATGGCCCGGCAGGTGCATAATCGTAGCATCCAGACCATACGGGCTTAAACTAAAGCCATCCGTGAGCGATATGTCCGGGGAAAAAGGCTTGAAGTCTTCGAGGATATCTTGTGTAACGCGTTGTATGGTCTTTCTCATCAACCGGAATATAAATCTAAATGCAAGCGATCGGTATTTAAAGCTTTTCATCCATAGGGTTAGCGTTGGCTGCTCGACCATTTCTCTGTCTCCGTCATGCATTGCTATTGTAGTATGAAAATAATCCCTCAGAAAAGCTGCGTTATGTGTATGGTCACTGTCACCATGTGTCAATACGATCAATCGCAGATCATGCTCACTACATCCCGCTTCTTTAATCTTCCTCAGTAATAACTCCCGTCTGTCCGTGAAATGTTTATCCATAACGAGATGGCCTCCGGTGTCAAATAGGATGTAACCATCCGCCCCCTTAGCTAAATAGGAATTCACACCATTTAAATCTATCCTGATTATTCTGCTGTCCATTTACATTCCTCCCCCTTGATCAGCTCCTTCAAAGGCCTTCCGTTTCGGATATGCCTGCACCAATTTATTGTTTCCTGAGTGATGCATATGCCATAGTAGAGCGTGGAAAGCTTGAAATAATAAGCATCCCTGTTTTCCAAGCTATCAAAATCCTTCTCGAGCTTTTGCAGTTTGTGTAGGTAATTTGTATTGTTGATTTCGTGCTCGAGCAATTGCCTATCCCGAATATCGGCCGGGAGCTTATCAAAGAAATAAACCTTGGCTAAGTGTGTGTTGATACCGTCAAGCACGTTCATAGGGGATACGAGCCACTCTAAGAACACGCTCTTTCCCTCGTCTGTGATCTTGTAATAATGCTTTTGTCTGTTGCCGTTGGGCTGCTCATACATAGTAAGCTGACCCTTTTCCGTGAGGCGCTTAAGGGATGGATACAGGCTGCCAAAGCTTGCCTTGTAAAATACCCCGATGCCGTTTTCGATGCATTTCTTTATGTCGTAGCCCGTTAGATCCTCGTTTAGTACCATACCGAGTATGATATAGTCGAGCATACAAATCCTCCTTACAATATATCGTATAGATATATTGTAAAATAAAAATAACCTGTTGTAAAGCATATTCTTGATAAAAAAATAACCGCGGGGTTACACAAATAATCTGTGTAATCCGCGGTGTGATTCTATTTTATGTATGGCTTACAGGTTACCTCACTTCGCGCGCGAAATCTGCCCATACCTTGCCTTTTATATGCTCGCCGTGCGCGGGGCATATGATGTTATCCTTGTTTACAGTCAATGTTCGTATGGACTCCACGGCTGTACGCTTGTCGAAGGTCATGATCGAGGGGGATTTTACAGGCAGACCGTTCTTGCTGCGCACCAGATCACCAACGAACAGCACATTCTCAAAGCGATATACCGTATGCCCCTTGGTGTGCCCGTGAGCGGGTATCACTATAAAGCTGCCGATCGCATTGCTCTTGATGCGTTTAACCTCGTGCGGTTTCTGCACCTTAAACAGCTTACTGGTGAGGCCCTTGATGCCCTCGCGCTTCTTGCCCTCCATCATATATGGGTAATCGTCGCTGTGGATGTAGATCTCGCAGCCTGTTATCTGTTGCAAGGCCGCCGCGTTACCGATATGGTCCACATCATGATGTGTCAGCAATATGCGTTTGATGTTCTCAGGTTTTATATTATGCGTCCCGAGCTCGGCCAGGATCGCGTCTGCATAACCCGGTATGCCCGTGTCTATTAGCGTAACCCCATCCTTTGTAATCGCAGCGTATGCATACGCTCCCTTTGTACAATCAAGCCTTATTACATTATCCGTGAGCTTCATATCAACCTCCGCATCATTTCAAGCTCGCAAGCGCTTCCTCTACCTTCACAAGCATTTCTGCATACTTCTCTCTCTTAGCCTTTTCCTCGTCTACGATCTTCTGCGGTGCCTTCCTGACAAATTCCTCATTGCCAAGCTTACCGTTTACACGCGCAAGCTCCGCATCCAGACGAGCCTTTTCCTTGTTCAGACGTTCGAGTTCCTTTTCCTTGTCCACCAAGTCCTCGAGTGGGATATAAACCGTAGCAAACGGCAGAACGATCGAAACGTCGCCGGCTTCTACGCAGGATGTAGCATCCGAACCCGTGTTGACCTCAGGGACATTCGCGAGCATCCTAAAGAAAGGCTTCACGCCGTCAAAGAATCCGAGTACCTCATGGTCAGTGGATATGATCGATATCTTTACGCGTTTCGCGGGCGGCACGTTCATCTCGAGGCGCAGGTTACGGATAGCCTTGACAGCATCCTTAAACATCTCCATCTCGTGCTCAGCCTCCGGGAATGCATGTGACTCGTTATATACGGGCCATTCGGAAACCATGATGCTCTCTGCGCTGTCGGAATTGCTACCGGTATTTACATAGCTGAAGATCTCTTCCGTGATAAATGGTACAACCGGATGCAGCAGCTTCAAAGCGGTTACAAGTACATACTTAAGCGTCGCGAGTGCAGCGTCACGAGTCTTGTCCTCTTTGTCATATAGGCGCGGTTTGGCAGTCTCGATGTACCAGTCACAGAATTCATCCCAGACAAAATCATATACCAATTGAATCGCATTTCCCAGGTCATAAGATTCCATACGTGCGGTCGCTTCCTTGACCACCGTATTCAAGCGTGAGAGTATCCATTTATCTGCTGTTGTGAGCTCCGACAGTTTCAACTCCGGATCTGCGTCGAAATTCATCAGTAGGAATCGTGTCGCGTTCCAGACCTTGTTCAGGAAATTACGACAGGTATCGAGCTTTTCCCAGTAGAAACGTGTGTCATTTTCGAGTGTGTTGCCGCAAACCAGCACGAGGCGCAGCGCATCCGTACCGTACTGATCGATAACATCGAGTGGGTCGATGCCGTTGCCGAGGGATTTGCTCATCTTGCGGCCCTGTGAGTCCCTTACGATACCATGAATCATCACGTCATGGAACGGAACCTTGCCGATATGGAACAACCCCGAGAACATCATGCGTATGACCCAGAAGAATATGATCTCATGACCCGTGACCAAAACATCGGTCGGGTAGAAATATTCAAGCTCGGGTGTCTGATCGGGCCAGCCGAGCGTCGAGAACGGCCACAGCGCGGAGCTGAACCAAGTATCCAAACAGTCTTCATCCTGAACAAAAGCTGGATTTCCCTCGCTGTCGGTATGTCCGCATTTACACGACGTAGGCATCTCGCGTGCGACCACGACCTCGCCGCATTTCGTGCAGTAGTATGCGGGTATACGATGACCCCACCAGAGCTGACGCGAGATACACCAGTCGCGGATGTTGTTGAGCCAGTTCATATATACCTTGCCAAAACGTGAGGGTACGATACGCAGATCGCCGTTTGTATATGCGTCTGCGGCCATCTTGCCCAGTTCATCCATTTTTACGAACCATTGAAGCTTTAACATGGGCTCGATGACCTTGTGGCAGCGGTCGTGTGTGCCTACCGCGTGCTTGATGCCCTCGGTCTTTGTAAACAATCCGAGCTCGGTCATTTCCTTGATCAGCTGCTCACGCGCATCGTAGCGGTCCATGCCTTGATACTTTCCGGCGTTTTCGTTTAAGGTACCGTCGTCGTTCAGGATATTTATGCGCTCAAGGCCGTGACGCTCACCGACCTCATAGTCGTTCGGGTCGTGCGCGGGTGTGATCTTGACCGCTCCCGTACCGAATTCCATTTCGACGTATTCGTCGGCAATGATCGGTATGCGTCTGCCGATGACAGGTATCAATACGGTCTTTCCCAGCAGCGCCGTGAAGCGTTCGTCCTTTGGATTGACTGCGATCGCGGTATCTCCGAGCATCGTTTCGGGGCGTGTCGTTGCGAAATGGATAAACTCCCCGGTCTCCGTGCCGTCATCGGATACGACCGGGTATTTGAAGTAATACAGGTGACCGTCCTTGTCGAGGTGCTCGACCTCCGCGTCCGATATCGTGGTCTTACAATGGGTACACCAGTTGATGAGCTTTTCGCCGCGATATATCCAGCCCTTTTCGTAGAGCTTCATGAAGTTTTCCAATACGGCGCGCGATAGGCCCTCGTCCATCGTAAAACGCTCACGGTCCCAATCACAGGACGAGCCGATGCGCTTGAGCTGCTCGACGATGCGTCCGCCGTACTCGGCGCGCCATTCCCAGGCACGCTTCAAAAATCCTTCGCGGCCTATGTCACTCTTTCTGACGCCGTCCTTGGCCATCGCATCGACGATCTTGAGTTCGGTCGATATGCTCGCGTGATCGGTGCCGGGCATCCAGAGTGCGTTGAAGCCCTGCATACGTTTAAACCGGATCAGGATGTCCTGTATCGTATAGGTCAGCGCGTGACCCATGTGCAGCTGGCCCGTGATATTCGGCGGTGGCATCATGATTGTGTATGGCTTACGCTTCGGATCAGGCGAGGCCTTGAAATATCCCTTCTCGGTCCAGTTGTCATAGATGCGTTTTTCTATATTGGGGTTATAATTTTTCTCCATAGTCATTTCGGTGTTCATTTTTTATCCTCCCGCTTTATGCTGTCATCGTGAGTATCCGGCTGACCTCGTCAAGATAGGCCTGTATGACCCGATCGATGATCTTGTCCTTTGAATAATCACACTCGTTGAGCTCCACTAATAGGTCCCATATCTCGGCCTGACGTTCGTCGAGCGATGCGAGGTTCTTTTCTATCTGTGCTTTCTCATTGAGTAGTTCCTTGTATACCTGTTTCTTGTCATCGAGGCTGATGGTGCGTGCAAAGCGCTCTATCGTAGTCTTTATATTGTTTAGCTGCTTCTCTCGGAAAATCGTCTCAATCTCGTTCTCGGTTTCGTACATGATCTTTCTGATCGCGTCGATACGGTTTACGACATGCTTGTAGTTTCCGAAGTCATGCAGGCGTTTTCGCAGAGCCCCCGAGTTTCTGATCTTGTATTTTTCGTATGAAAAGCGCAGGTAATTTGTGTAATACGCGTATATGACGTTCTTTTTATTAAGTAGCGATACCGCTTGGGATTGACGTTTTACATTTACATCCATCTCGTGCAAAACCTGCCGCCTGAAGATGTATAGTAGGCTCGCGATCACCATCGCGCTGAGTACGAGGATCGTAGTGGGGAAGAAGATGTCGCGTCCCTCGAACATCAGCAGGTAACCAAGTACGAGCGTAACGAACACAAACGCGGCGACCATGCCGATGATAAAGCGCTGGATGAACAAAAGCCCGTCCGATAGGCTGTCGAAGCGGTATTCAAGGTCCGCACGTTCGCCGTGTATAACGCTTAGGTCACGGTTTAACATGCGCTGGGTGCGCTCGGCTTCCTCGATCTGCGGCAGTGCGTATTGCGCCTCGCCCTCGAGCTTGTATAGGTCGTAGAGGTTTTTGTCAAATGCGGTGAGCCGATCGAGTAGGTCATTGCGCTCACGCGTGAGTGAAAGGAAACGTTCCAAATGCTGTTTTAGGCGATGGGTTTCGTCGTCGGAGAGATTACCGAAGCACTCGAGCTCCGCGAGGGAGCTGTCGAGCTGATGAATGCGCGTGGAGGATTCCATACGCTGACGGACAATTTTAAGCGCATCGTCGCAGAGTCCGGCAGCTTTCTTGACCGATGTAAGCATCGGGTCATTCGCATCCATGTCCTCGAGAAAGTGTCGAAACATTGAATACGATTCGAAATCCGGGGCTTGTTCACGCTCACGCTTGCCTAATATGCGTTGGAAAAAGCCAATGACGCGCTCGACGATCGAGGGTTTATAAGCTTCCGTTTCGTATGGCGCGTCTGTATAGGAGATTACATCATTCATTCAGATCACCTGGGGATTTTAATGTGTTTTCGAGTACAAATGCGATCTTTACACAATCAATAGCGACCGCCATCGTGTATTCACCGGCGGTGAATATCAATGGCGCATTATCTTTGCGTACGATCACACAGGACGTGATCTTGCCGTCACCCTCGAGCCAGTAGCTCAGAAAGTAAAGGTCGCCTTCGTTTTTGATTTCCCAGCGATAACCCTCGAGGCACCTGACAAAATACTCGTCGCGGCAGTTGAAATGCCAGAACAGGCCGCGCTTGGCGGATATAAAGTTCGATACGGGGTTATTGGGTTTTATATTGGTTTTCATCCGTACCTCCGTTAAAACTCTTTATATAGTAAGCTCGGTTGGATACCGGTATTGTCCTGGTATTTGCCCGAGGTGTAGGTCTCGTAATTGCCCTTGACCGTGTGGTAATAGATCTGGCATATCTCGACGAACGGATATATAACGATCGGCTGCACGCAATGTATTTCAAGCGTCCAAAAACCCTTGAAACCAACATCGCCGAAGCCCGCCGTGACATGTATATACAAACCGAGGCGGCCTATGGACGATCTCCCCTCGAGCATCGGCACAAAGCCGTCCGTATAGGTGTGCTCGACAGTGCGGCCCAGATAGAGCTTGCCCGGCTGCAGTGTAAGGCCCTCGGGCGGTATCGTTATCGTGTGTGTGGTGTTGGGCTTTTTCATATCCAGCACCTCGTCATCATACACCAGTAGCTCATCATGCAGCCGGAGGTTGTAGCTGTTGGGGTTTATAAGCTTTTGGTCAAAGGGTTCGATGACGATCTGCTTACCCATATGACGCATTATTTCCAAACCTGACAAAATCATGTAAAGTCGAGTGCGTGCTCGACCTTCACCTCCCATATAGTAGCTTTTTTGCCGTTGACAAGGATGTCCGCACGGCGTGATACATTATATTTGCCACGCGCAATGGTATCGAGCTTAATGTCTCGCGCGAGCAATAGGACAGCCCGTCCGTCCGGCGCGAGCATATCCTTAAACAGCTTAAGCATTTGTGTATAAAAATCGCGGGTATCCACGGCGTTGTCATAAATACCCCATGGCGGATCCGTAACGATACGGTCGACCGTAGGCAAACGCTTTTCGTCAAACACATCGCCGGATGTAACCGTAAGCTCGGCTCCGACCTTTGACGCTGAGCGTTTTAACTGTCGCAGAGCCTCCAGGCATTCCGCGTCCTTATCAAAGGAATGAATCATAGATGGAAGACATTGTAACATAGACTTGACGATTCCGCCATAGCCTGCAAAAGGGTCGCAGAGGCTCATGCCCTGCTTGATCTGCGCGACACGGCAGAGTACAGCCGCGAGCTCTGGGGTCAGTTCACCCCTGTGTGGCTTGGGCTTGCGGGCAGTGTCAGGTGTGCTTTGCACGGCCAAACGCTGTAGCAGATAGACCATGTTGTCACTGCGCTGATAGAGCCAGAACTCCGTGGCGGATGTACCGGTTGCAGTGGATTTTACACGAAAGGTGTCTGTAAGATGTGCCTCAAGGCGTTGCCTGAGGCGCGGATCAAGGCGTTCGAAGCGATTGTGGCGAGAGTATTTAATAGAGATGCCCGATACGGTTTTGATATGGCGCGGCAGCTCTGTACGGCTGAAAAGGGTTACAACCTTTGAGATGTCCGAGGCTTGTCCGACGAGAGGCTGCGACGCGAGAATAACGAATGCATTATTGATATATGGCAGCGACGAGATGCGTTCGGGTCGCGAGCCTGTTTCCAGTACAATAAAGCCGACCGCGCATGATATGATCCTAACATTGCGCAGATCGGCTGTCAGCGCGTCGCGCACGATACCCTCGGCGCCCGCGATACATATTACTGCAAATTGCATATTTACCTCCATGCATCATATGCAAACATAGCACATGAAAGTGAGCATGGAGGTTGCGGCACGCGCTCTCGCCAACTCTATATCTTTCACGCTACTACCTATGATAGAATATATGAAAAAATCTAATACATTTGATTATAGCACAAAATTCTGATGTGGGTAGGAAAAAGTTGTTATTTGATGTTGACAAAAAAGAAATAACCGCCCTGTCGCCAACAGATGTGCGGTTATTATTTCTCATTTTTATAGGATAGCCTTAAAGCCTTGCGGCATGTAACCGCAGTTTAGGGTGGGACGTCATATATCCCGCCTCTTTTACGACTATTTCATATCGAGGTTAACCCCTCACTTCGTATGCCGCGAAATATTTAACAGTATCCCAATCAGTCCCATAAAGGTGATGATGGCTGTACCCCCATAGCTGATAAACGGCAGCGGGATACCTGTATTGGGGATTGTATTCGTTACGACCGCTATATTGATGATGACCTGGAATGCTATGAGCAACACGATGCCCGTAGCCACAAGTGAGCCGAAGGTATCCGGGGTTTCGAGTGCGACCTTGATGCCGCGCCATACGAGGATGGCAAACAAAATAATGATGATCGCCGCACCCACAAAGCCGAGCTCTTCACAAATGATCGAGAATATGATGTCGTTGTGAGCCTCGGGTAGGAAGGTCTTTTGGCGGCTCTGGCCGGGACCGAGGCCGAACATACCGCCCGATGCGACCGCGAACAGCGACTGTACGACCTGATAGCCCTTGTCGGTTTGATCCGCGAACGGATTCAGCCACGCATAGAAGCGGCCTGTACGGAAGTTATCCTCGCCTGCGAAGAACGCGAGGTAGGCGGTCAACGCGGCGACGCCGGCGGCGCCTGCGAGTAGAAAGCGCAATATGTAAGGGCATGCAACGAAGATGATGCCGATGCCGACCAATGTGATAACTATAGCCGTACTGAAGTTACCCCAGGCGACCAGTGCGACGGTAACCATTACAATGAAGCAACAAAACAGGAACGAGGGCCACTTGAGCAAGATATTCTTGTTATTTGCGATCAAGTATGAGGTGTAGAGTATGATCGAGACCTTTGCGAGCTCGGATGGTTGGAACTGTCCGATGATCGGCGCGGGCAGCCAACGCGTAGCACCGCCCGAGGTGATGCCCACAAACTGTACGATGACGAGCAGCACATTCGAGAGCATATAGAGCGCGAACGCAAATTTCTTCAAAAATCTGTAGCTGATATTAGACATGATGTGCATGCCGCATAGACCTATAAGCGCAAAAAGCCCCTGGCGTTTTAGGAAATGAAACGGGTCGTTATGATATTTTACAGAGTTGGCGGCTGTCATATAGCTCGCTGAAAATACCATTAGCACCCCGATAAACGCCAATATAATAACAACAAAATATATCGTATAGTCCATAGCGCCGACACGGATGATCGGTTTATCGGTTGTTGTGTTCTTTGCCTGCACCATGG
>CAYURR010000039.1:0-18550 GCA_964446745.1 uncultured Defluviitaleaceae bacterium
AACCGTCGTGCATTTTATACCACGTGCGCTGTTCAAGCTATAGGGCTAACATTTTGTACACCAATATATATAGAATCTTTCTGGCAAATGTTTACATTTAGTTCGTCAGTGACTATAATATAACTGAAAGATGTGCTTGCGGAGATATTGCGCCATTTGCTTAATAAATACCCGAGCGGTTTTTATCGTTCGGGCATTTTTGGCAATACACATTTCCCGCTTACACATAGATTAAAAATAAAAAAGGAGGTATTAGCATGAAGGCAAAAGTAAGGGTCTTCGCATACATCGTTGCTGCTGCTGTGACAATCAACGCATCAGCTATCAGCGTTTATGCAGATGATGCGAGCAGCGCAATCGAAAACGCCGTAAGCGAAGCCATTACCAATGGTATCGAAAGCGTTACGAAAGACGACGGCACCGCATTGACCGACGAAGAGAAGGCCTATTTGCATGAGCAGAACTACAATGCTGCCAAGGAAGCCGCTGAAACGGATTACAACGAATTCGTAAACAGTGACGAGTACAAGGCTGCAGACGAGGCTTATCAGATGGAGCAGAAGGCTATAGCCGAAAAGGCCGCCGAAAAGGAAAAGGCCGAAGCCGAGAATAAAGCGAAGCTTGAAGCTGAGAATTATGCATCGGTAGAAGAGTACGAAGCCGCATTGGCACAGTACGAGGCTGATAAAGCCGCTTTCGAAGCCGCTGAGCAACAGAAGGTGGATTTAGTAGCAAAGCTCAACGAAGGTATCAAGGAAGCCAACGACCTTGCAAAAGCAGCCGCTGAAGTTATAAACGCTAAGCTGCAAGCTGCTGCAGATGCCATTAATGCGAAGTTAAGCGCAAAGGCAGAGAAAGACGCTATCTCAAAGGCCGAGAAAGAATTTTATGAATCCCAAGAGTATAAAGATTATCTTGAGGAGAAGGCTGCATATGAGAGTCTTTTAGCCGATTATAACAAAGCCATAGATGACTACAACACAAAAATGGCTGAGTACGAAGCAGAAAAAGCGGCTTATGACAACGACAAAACCGCATATGATGAAGCCGTAGAGAAGTATAACGCATATCAAGAGGAGAAGGAGAAATTTGAGGCTGATCAAGCCAAATTTGACGATATCTCCAAAAATCCTCCTGCAGCAAAAAGCACAAACGGCGGAATGGATCAGGAATATGCTCATATTATCCACAATCCTACCGTTCACGGAATAAATCCGACCGGCGTAAAGAACGCTTGGTTGGTTCTTGAGTATCCGGCAGATGCGAATGGCTCAAAGGGTTATGACACATTGGAACTGGATATCAAGAATAACAAGTTTGAAGAAAAAACCGGTAAGGAATCGGGATACAAGGTAACAGTGCTTAAGGTTTTGATGGAGGATGGCTCCATTAGATATTACGCTCTAACCTACACAGGAAACAGCGGAAGCAACGGCGACAGCGGTAATTTTGATCTGGGAGAGCTCCTTGCTTCGACACCAAAGGATCCCGGAAATCCTCCTCCCGCTCCCGGCACAGCTCCTACAGCACCCACCTTGCCCGACAAGGTAGAGGACTTTACAGCTACTGCTCCTGCCGAGATAAAGTTCAATTCGGAAGGTATAGAATGGTCTTACAAAGCGGTTGAACCTAAGCAAATAACAGCTAAAGAAATCCCGTTGCAGTCTTACACGATGGCTACCTACCGCGAATTCAACTACCTTGTATTCGCTCCGGATGTAGAGATACCAGCCGCTGTGTTGGCAAAACCTGTTTGGGTATGGGACGGCTTTAACTGGAACTGGACATTACCGAATCCTCCGGCTAACGAGGAAGGTAACACAGACGGTGACGTAACCACAGATGGTCCCGACGATACAACTATTCCGGACACCGACGCTCCTACCCCGCCTCCGGCACCTCCGGCAGACACTGAGCCCGGTACAGTATTTGCACCGGTTGAAACAACACCGGCAGGTCCCGCTGCTGCACCCGCAACGACTGACACAACCCCGGCTGAGGAACCCGCTACTGTAGATATTACAGAGCCGGATACACCTTTGGCCGACGCACCCGAGATCGTTATCCGTGAGGAAGACATCCCGCTGAACGAAACACCTGTTGAGCTGGAGATCCCCGAGGACGACGTACCGTTGGGCGAGATGACAGATGACCTCGACATCGAAGATGATGAGGTTCCCCTGGGCGATATGCCTGCTACCGGCGACGCAGCCGCTGCAGCATCCTTAGGTTTCCTGTCTTCCCTTACTCTTCTTGGCGCAGCTTTCTTCGGCAAGAAGGTTAAGAAGAACTAAGTATTGAATTAATAAACAATTTAAGGGTATCGGATTTCTCCGGTATCCTTATTTTTTGCCTATCCGAACGAAATATACATCTGTCTGGAAAGAACCAAAGAATCATTTGCCATAGCTTACATAGTGCGATATCATATCGAGGAAAACCATTATTTTTATAGGGGGATACACATGCAGAGATTACCGATAGCATTGGAGCTCTATTCAATCAGAGACGAATTATTTTTGGATCTTATGGGTTCACTAAAAAAGGTAAAGGCAATGGGTTATGACGGCGTTGAATTCTTTGGCGGTCATGGCTTCCCGGCCGAGGACGTTGTAAATGCACTCGCAGAAACCGGCTTATCGTTATGCGGCTGGCATACGGGTTGGGACATGCTCTCAAAGGAAAAGATAGACGACACAATCGCATACAACAAGGCCGTTGGCAATAAATATATCATCATCCCGGGCATCGGTGGTTTAAACACGGCTGCGGATTGGTATAATTTTGCTAAAGAGGTAAACCGCATCGCCATAAAGCTCAAGGAGCATGGTATGGCTACAGGCTATCACAACCACGCGTTTGAGTTCCAGCCTGTTGACGGAGAGTTGCCTTGGGAAATATTCTTCAAGAGCACATCACAAGAGGTCATAATGCAGATCGACACCGGCAACGCAGCCAGCGGCAACGCAGATTTCCGCGAATGGGTCAAGAAGTTCCCGGGACGCAGCAAGACCGTACACCTGAAGCCATATTCAAAGAAGGACGGCTTTGACACGATGATCGGCACAGATGACACGAACTGGGGCGAGGCATACAGGATGTGCCGTGATCTGGGCGGTGCTGAATGGTTGGTCGTAGAATACGAATCAGATAAGCTGCCGCAGCTCGAGGGAGCTCAGAAGTGCATCGAGGCACTGAGGTCCTTGGAGGCGCAAGGCGCGTTTTATTAAGCCGATACAAATACAATAACTCGGGAGGTATTTATGCAAAACGAAACCATCAAGAGTATTATGGAACGCCGCAGTACGCGGGCATATGAGCCCGAGCAGATCAAGGACGAAGAACTACAAACCATCATCGAATGCGGCTTGTGGGCACCCAGTGCGATGAATCTGCAGAGCTGGCATTTTACTGTTATACAAAACGCTGATCTAATAGACTGGATGAACGAGCAGGTCAGACCCAAGCTGCCTCCGGAGGCCACCGAACGCATGAAAGGCCGTTTTAACGGCAGGGATGATTTCTCGATCTTTTACGGTGCGCCTACACTTATCTTGGTATCGGGCGACAGCGCAAACGGCTCTGCCGCATCGGATTGTGGCTTTGCTACGGAGAACATGTGCCTCGCTGCGCATTCGCTCGGCATAGGCTCATGCATCGTCGGTCTGGCTACTTTGGTATTTGATGACGAAAACGCCGCTGAGTATATCGAGGAGCTCGGCGTTCCGAGTGGTTACAAGCCGTTTTATGCGATTGCACTGGGTTATCCGGCTATGGAAATGCCCAAGCCCGCCCGCGTGGACGGCAAGGTAAACTATATAAAATGATGAAAAAACCGCGTGCGCTTGTGATCGTAAACCCCGTGGCCGGGCGTCGAAAGGCCAATAACCTATTATACCGCATCAATGAGGCGTTCCTTCGCAGGGGATTTGGCACGTCTTATTTCATCACGGGCAAATCCGGCGAAGCTACGGAGCTCGTCATCGAAAACGGTGAGCATTACGACCGTGTTGTTTGCTGTGGCGGCGACGGGACTTTGAATGAGGTCATAAAGGGTATATTGGTATCGGGCTTGGATCTGCCGATCGGCTATATCCCGACCGGAACCACGAATGATCTCGCGCACGCATTGAACATGCCTACGAACTATATCGACGCGATCGACACGGCTTGCGGTAAAAACTACCGCTGCCATGATGTCGGTGAATTCGACGAGGGGCTGTATTTTTCCTATACAGCCTCTTTCGGCGCGTTCACAAAGGTATCCTATGAGACCCCGCAATGGCTCAAGAACACCTTCGGGCGTTTGGCATATCTCGCGAACGGGGTCAAGAGCCTCAGCGAGATAACGAGCCGATCCGCTCATGTATACAGCAACGGTCTCGAGGTCACAGG
This sequence comes from uncultured Defluviitaleaceae bacterium, assembly GCA_964446745.1. Taxonomy (GTDB): domain Bacteria; phylum Bacillota; class Clostridia; order Lachnospirales; family WQUN01; genus CAYURR01. The sequence continues at coordinate 4,396 of CAYURR010000039.1, forward strand.
TGATTTTATATTCGGTTGCGTGACGAACTCGACAGTCATCGGCGGCCTGTTAAAGATCCCCGGTGAGGACGTTCGTTTCGACGACGGACTATTTGAGGTGCTGCTCGTGCGTAGACCCGAGACCCTCGAGGAGCTCACGGATATATTTAACGGTATCATGAACAACGACTACAGTGGCGAAAACGTGACCCGTTTCACGACCTCGCATGTGGTATTCGACTTCGACGACGAAACCGAATGGACCATAGACGGCGAATTCGGAGGCACAAAAAAGCGCACACAGATAAAGAATCTGCCGTGCGCGGTAAAGTTCATATGTTGAAAAACCTCACAAAACCCCCTATTTACAAGGCTTAGAGGATGTTCACTTTATTGACATGAAGAACATATAATGCTATAGTTGGAATGATACCAAGCTTTTTTCATTTCTTAAGGGGGATTACCATGGAACTCTTCAGAGGTTCGGGTGTGGCGTTAGTGACGCCGTTTCATGACGACGGTTCGATAAATTTCGAAAGCTACGAGCGATTGATACAATTTCATCTCGACAACGGAACAGACGCGATCATTGCCTGCGGCACCACAGGCGAGCCGTCCACACTCACAGATGACGAACAGATAGATGCAATAGCATTTGCCGTAAAGGTTGTAAACAAAAAGATCCCTGTCATAGCGGGTGCCGGCAGCAACGACACCGCACACGGGGTCAATCTGTGCAAGCGCGTACAACAGGCCGGAGCAGACGGCTTACTGCTTGTTACACCGTATTACAACAAAACCACGCCTAAGGGCCTCGTGGAGCATTACTCCAAGATAGCCGCAGCCGTGGATCTTCCGATAATCTACTACAATGTACCGGGGCGTTCGGGCCTGAACGTAACACCGCAGCTGGCGCTCGCACTGTCAAAGATCGAGAACGTCGTAGCCGTAAAGGAAGCGAGCTTCAACATCGTGCAGATCGCCGAGGTCGCCGAATTGTGCGGTGACAATCTGACAATCTATTCAGGAAACGACGAGCATATCGTTCCGGTGCTGTCATTGGGCGGCAAGGGCGTCATTTCCGTACTGGCTAACGTAGCGCCGCAGCAGACACATGACATGGTCATGAGCTACCTAAACGGCGATACAAAGGAGAGCCTGCGCCTCCAGCTTGAGTACCTTCCACTGATTCGCACACTGTTTTCGGAGGTAAACCCTATCCCCGTCAAGGAAGCCCTGAATATGATGGGCTATGGCGTAGGCGGATACCGCCTGCCATTGACTACGATGGAGGATAAGAATAAAGCCGAACTCAAGCGCGTACTTGAAAACTACAAAATGATTTAACGACTAAGTTTTTACTTTCAGAGGTTAATATGCCAAAGATTATTTTGAACGGATATATGGGAAAGATGGGCCGCGTCATACGTTCCTTGTCAGAAAACGACAAGGACTGTGAGATCGTAGCGGGCATAGATATCGCACCGGCCGGAAGCGCTTCGCCGTTTCCGTCGTATGCGAGCATCTTTGACTGCGCGGTCGGCGCGGATGTCATAATAGATTTCAGCATTGCCGACGCGGTGTCCGACGTAGTCGAATACGCGGTCAAGACAAAGACGCCTGCGGTAATTTGCAGCACGGGTCTCTCACAGAAGATTATAGATGCGATCACCGACGCGTCAAAGCATGTCGCTATGTTTCGCTCAGCGAATATGAGCATGGGTATAAACCTCATTGCCTCTATCATAAAAAAGATTTCACCGGTGTTAAATGATTCAAACTTCGATATAGAGATCGTCGAGCGCCACCATAACCAGAAGATTGACGCGCCGAGCGGTACCGCCATCTTGCTTTACGAAGCCGCCAATACAGCGCTCGATAATACGATGCGACCTGTTTACGATCGTTCCCAGCTGCGTGAAAAGCGCACGCGTAACGAAATAGGCATACACGCGATCCGAGGCGGTAATATCGTCGGCGATCACAATGTGATATTCGCGGGCAAGGACGAGGTCATAGAGCTTTCGCACAGTGCGGGCTCAAAGGACGTGTTCGCGGTGGGTGCTCTAAACGCTGCGAAATATTTAGTCGGTAAACCGCCGGGCTTATATACGATGGAGGATATGATGGAGGCATTGTTATAATGCGCCTGACGATATCCCTACCCAAAACACAAATAAGAAAAACAATGGCGGCTGCGATTGCCGAATACAGCAAACGCCTCAGCCGCTTTTGCAATCTGAGCCTTAACTACGGCTCGGATATATACACGGTGCTCTCGTGCACCACAGAAAACATTTCTTCCACGGAGCTTGCCCAGATCATCGAGCGGATGAGGGTAGGCTCCGTTTCTGATTTGCGGGTCATGCTCTATGCCCAGGATCAACCTGTCGTTTTCACTGTAAACGAAAAGACATACTTGCTGTCGACTGCCGGATTGCCTTTTGATGTACAGGTTGTTATAATCTTAGAACAGATATATAGAGCCTTTAAAATCATACACGGGGAAACATACCATAAATAATTCTGACAAAAATTTGTAACATCTTGTTGACAGTGAATTTCAATCTTTGTATAATAATCCCGTCAACGTTTCTTAACATTTGTGTAATAATATTTAGTAACAACACACCGGCAACAATACAAAGGAGGAACAAGATTGTCACGAGGGATTTCGGTTCCAAAGATTATCACATCCATGACATTTGCGTTTTCATTATCTTTAATGCTTACATACACAGCCTTTGCCCAGAATACAGGCAAGGTAAACGACGAAAGCGTAAATGTGCGCACGCAGCCATCCACAGGCTCACAGATAGCCATGAAGGCCAGCACCGGCAAAAGCGTAGTCGTCAACAAGGTCGAGGGTGAGTTTTACAACATATCGGTAGACGGCAAGGCAAACCTGTACATAAGCACAAAGTTCGTAGACATAACCACAGCGGATGCCAAGGTCAAGGGTACCGGCATCAATGTTAGGACAAGCCCGTCCACAAACGGGCAGGTACTCGGTCAGGTAGGCGACGGCGAGTTACTGACCGTCAAGGGAAAGACGACCGGAAACGCAGCCGGTTGGTATGCAGTAGATTTCAAAGGCAAGACAGGATACATAAAAGCGGAGTTTCTGACAGGTTCCCTACTCTCAAACGTAAAGGCGATGTCAGCAAGCGATATGGAGGCCGCAAACGCCAAGGCTATAGCCCAATCACAGGGCGCAGCCGCCGCGACCCCGGCACCAAAGGCACCTGTAGCTACGCCGACACCTATTGCAACACCTACACTTGCACCCGTTGTCGCGCAGCCTGTTTCAGGCCCACCCGTGGTCAGCCAGCTGTCCGCTCCGGCAGAGCCGATCACGGCAACACAGCCGATCCAGCAAGTCTATGACGACCAAGCATTATACATGGAGATAGAGGCGGAGAACCTGGTGTTCTCACCCGCTGATCTGGCACCGTCCGTATTGGACATGGCATCGATATCAAATGATACGGATCCGATAAAGGGCATCTACGGCGTGGTTCAATCCTCAGACGGTCTGAACCTACGTATAGAGCCATCTACATCCTCCGAGATCATACTCGCATTACCCAATAACGCTACAGTCGATATCGTGTTCGTCGGCAACAACTGGCATAAGGTCAAGTACGACGACCAAGTCGGCTACGTATGGGCAGAGTTCTTTGAATTAAAGACAGGTGACAAGCCCGAAACCGTATACTCCGGTAACACGGTCGGCGAACAGGTTGTTTCATATGCCAAGGCTTTCCTGGGTACCCCATATGTCTGGGCCGGCACAAACCTCAATAAGGGCGTCGACTGCTCGGGATACATATACTCGGTGTTTAAGCACTTCGGAGTAACACTGAGCCGCTCGTCGGCTTCGATGGCCGCAAACAACGGCACGAGGATAAACAGCAAGTCCGAGCTGCAACCGGGCGATCTGGTATTCTTCGGTAACTACGGCGGCAAGGCTGTAGAGCATGTAGGCATCTACATGGGCGGCGGACAGTTTATACACGCAGCGAGCACAAAGGCAAAGCGCGTTATCATCTCGAGCCTGTCTGAGTCGTATTACGCTACGAATTACAAGTTTGGATCAAGGGTATTTTAATTAAAAGAGTCTTATATAACGGAAAGGGGATGTATTCGCTTGATCGGTAATGCGGATACATCCCCTTCTTTGGATTTTGGATTTATTAAGGCGTAGACTTTCAGGGGGTAATGCTATGCTTTCGAAGAATAAAGGGAATGCCATATTATCCTATAATAGTATTATTTTTGTGATCAATTTTATCTTTTTGTTTTTCCTTTGGAATTTTATTTTTGATTCCTCATCGGCATTTAATATTATGCTGAGTAATCAAAATGCTCTATTGATCTTCATGGTTATATCAACTATAGCCATCGTAATACAACAGATTATATATGAATTGGGGCATTATATTCTCGGCAAGCTCTCGGGTTACAGTTTTGCGTACATAAGTATGTTTAATACAATACTCATGTACAATAATAAGCGTTTTATTTCTAGAGTACAGCCATCATTCGTATTCGGCTTTCGCTGTGTAATGATGCCCAAAAGCGAAAATGCACCGTTTATTTTATATAACCTCAGCGGTGAGATCGCTACGATCATTTTGTCTATTGCATGTTATGGGTTATCATTTTTTATCCACGGAAATCCATATTTGTATATAACATTAATTTTAATATGCGTTTATGGTTTATATTCTGTTGTATACAATATCATTCCAACGATGAAAAAAGGGAAGTTAAATACCGGTTACACCACATTACTCATGCTAAAAAACGAACAGGTGAGACGGGCAAGAAATATTTATCTAATGATAGAGGGTTTGTCTATTAACGGTGTAAGCTTTTCCGACATGCCAAGCAAGTACTTCGAAGTCCCGGACAATACCGTTCTTGATAATCCGATTATATGTAAAACCGTTTATTCAAGTGCTCTATTTCATGAATATATGAAGAATTTTACGTTGGCAAAAGAATTATACAGTCGATTACTTGAATGTGAAAATCTCAATGGCAATTATAATAACGAGATTGTCTGTGAGCTTTTGTTCATTGAACTGTTAGGCGACTGTAGACCGGATATCGTCGATGATCTTTATAGAAAAGTAAATTCATTTATAGAATCAACAAAAAAATACATCGTAACCGACCGTGTGATGTATGCTTACTATTCATTGTACAAAAAGGATGCAGCGAAGGCCAATGAGGCTTTTGCTAACTTTGAACAAAATAAGATGTATTATCCATTCCCCGGCGATATAAAAAACGAAACCGAGCTAATGGAACTGGTAAAAAATAAAAGCAGGACTTTCTGAAGTATTTGCTTCAGAAAGCCCTGTCTTTTATGTCAGTGCTCCGGATATTAATAGTGTAGTCAGCGACATTGCCTGTTCCTCGGTCGGGGGCTTTAGCTTGCCGTTCTGTAATAGTGCCATTATCGAGTGCAGTATATACCAGCCATCGGACTTAAACATGAACTGCAACACATAGGCCTGTATCTTGCGCAGATGCGTTGGGGTTCTCTTTAAGACAGCCGTTGTGTATGTTTCCTTGAGTCCAGACAATGTATCATGATGTCGAGCTTTTACCTCGGCTCCTATATCGAGTAAACCCTTCTTGACCTTATCATCCTTTATATGACAGATCGCAAGCTCAAACGAACCGCCTGCACCCTTTATATACCCCTTTTCTGCTAAATGAGCATATTCATCCTCAGACAATCCCCTTCCGCTCGTAAAACGCTTAAGCAGACTCAGATCCCTTTCGATATGCCTCGAATACGTATCAAAGTCAAACCCCCATGTCGACCAGCCGGACTTTATCTGCCAGAGTGTCAGATCATCACATCGGTTCCACATCGGGCCGCAGAACGTTTGCATTTCGTTATAATACCTGGGTAGTAACGCCTTATCGTTTACGATGCTCGCTATGGCTATATTATGCGCACCGTCTTTACGCATCGTGGCAGCCTCGTCAGCTCATCGTCCGGTTCATCTATGAGCATATTGGCAATGTATCTATCACCTTTCTGTTTATGCAGAAATCCATAATCCTCTAAAAACTCCGCTTCGCTTTCCACGTACACAGGTGAAACCCCGAGTGCATCTGCTATTTCGTTTACCGCCATGGCCTCCCTGTATACCGCGTACACAATATTCTGTGTGAGTGCACTGCGCAGGAAATTGCCTATCCCACCCATCGTCCCGACGCTTCCACACAGCCCCATAATCCCAAATCGTACGGGATTAAATGATAATTCCGTATTGGTTTTCATTTCCACATACGCTGTAGCTTCGACAGATTTGCAATCGCCCTGTGCAGCCTGTTCATGTCCTCCCGCTCTATCAATCCTTCGCAGAGCTCATTGATCGCGGGGTCCACTATGTCCTCCGAGATACCCATCCCACTACGCAAACGACCACGGTAATAGTTCACCAACGTGTTATGCGCGCAACGCCATATAAACGCGTTCGGATTTTCGATTTCGCTTCGCGTAAATGCCTTGTAGAGCCGGAGCATAATTTCCTGTGCCAGATCCTCGGCATCCTGGATGTTGGCGGTCTTTGCGAGGGCAAAGCCATATATTGGCCTTATAAAATTGCTTAAAATTTCCTCTGCCGATTGCATCTTCACACGATCACCTCGATTTAATAGACAACGGCTTTTGAAAAAGGTTGGTGAAAACCATACAAATATTTTAACGAATATATTTCCTTACACAACGGAAAATAGATATGCGCTATAAAAAAATAGTGTGATTCAAGGGGAGGATATTATGCAACAGCTAAAAATGGGTATTATCGGGGCGGGATTGGCATGGGAACGGTTACACTTCCCGGCATATGATCGCCTAAAGGATAGGTATACAATAACGGCGATATGCGATACGGATATTAAAAAGGCCCAGAAGGCCTGTGACATGGTTCATATACCGCACACGAACGCATATGACGCTGTAAATAAAATGCTGCATTCCGCGGAGATTGACGCTGTAGACATTATGGTTCCGATAGCAGAAAACTATAATGTTTCGAAGGAGGTCATGAGCGCGGGTAAGCATGTGATCGCCGAAAAGCCGCTGGCTTCAACGATAGCGAGCGCAAAGGAGCTCATAAAGCTGGGTAAAAAGCTCAAGGTCATGGTAGCAGAAAACTACCGTTATGACGAGGAAAACAACATCATCAAACAGCTTTTGAACGATCACGCGATAGGCAATCCTATGTACTTTTTTGACAACAACATCAGCGAATTTACAAAGGATATGTTGCAGGACACATTCGCAGCCAAGGAATGGAGGCAACATCCCGATTTTAAGGGAGGCATCTTCACCGACAGCGCGGTGCACCATATAGCACGTCAACGCTTCCTGTTCGGCGATGTGATCGGCATATTTGCATCAGGACGGCACAGTGATGTGGACTTCAGCCCATATTCATGCATTAACGCGATGCTCACGTACAATAACAGCGTCTCCGGGCATTATGTGTTCTGCTGCATTGCAAAGGAAACACAAGCGCCGCTGGTGGGCCTGCGCATTTTCGGCACCCACGGCGAGATATACCTCGAGGATAAAAACTGCGGTTTCCTGAACCTTTCACTGAAAACAGGCGAGCATCAGGTCATCACGTACAAGCCGAACGAGGGCTACTATAACGAGCTCGTGAATTTCCACGAAGCCGTTGTAAGCGATCGCCAGATCGTTTCTACACCAGAAAAAGAGCTCGGTGATATACAGGTCATCATGGATATATTGAAGTCCATCGAGCAGAATGCCGAGGTCTCGGCATCGAATAATTATAGAAAGTTGAAACGCGCGTAAGGCGAAAGACCGTATTAAACAACAAAAGCCCACAGGATGATGATTATTTTCATCAACCCGTGGGCTTATTTTGTTACTGTTGTAGAAATAATAGATTTTATTATGCAAATATGTTATATTTATTCTAATAATTAGTTCAGGTAGTTGTGCACATGGAAACGATGACATCTTGATTAACAGAGAACGCGGAGGCTGTAGCTATGTCAAAGAATTTTCGCTTATTGTTATCGTCTTTTTTGATTTTTACTGTCTGTGTATGCATGCTTTTAACACAACCTGTAGCCGTTTTGTTTGCTGCTTCACCAAATGATAAAAATCCCCAGATAACCCCCATTTCGATCACTTCCATGTCGCCGGGTGAGTTTACCCCCCAACTTGGTAATTATCAGAACGTTCTACGAACCGACGAGGGCTTACCTGTTACCATTACTTGGTCAGGCGATAAGAATACAGTTAATTATTACATAGAGGTATATAATAATACCATTAAAGAACCTTTGTATACAGCGAATACAAATGAATCGTTTACAACTATTCCGGGCGATTTGCTTATGCTGAGAAATTTTCAAGGCAGCAATGAGAGCTATGCCACGGTTGTTATTTATGCAAGACCGTTTGGTGATAATTCTCAATCTTTGACGCAATACCCATCCGTAAGAGCTCTGATTTACTTAAATCCTGCTCCCGCTCCAATATTATTTCCGAGGCCGACTCCTTCTCCGACATCAACCCCGTTTCCTACTCAGATGCCAAACCCGGCACCACCACCGAAATATACACCAAAGCCTGAAGCCTTTTTCGAAGACATAATCGTGATTGGAAACGACGGCGAATATTATTATGACGACATAGATCCGGCAGATGATCTTGAGTTACCGGTCGAACTGCTTAAAAATGTAACAGACCCGATATCTGCAAATGAAGCAGTCCGGTCTGCTATCAATAGCCTTTCGCCTCGGTTACTATCCGTGCCGTCAGTAGCCGATATGATAGTGCGTTTCGCAGAGGAAGCCATCGCAAATGCATCAACAAAAGAAACAATATCCACTGATATATCCGTAAGCAATACGGTAATCAATGATATTGCCAAGACAGCACAGACAACGGCACAGATGATACAGGACACAATGGATAATGCCGGTGTAAATACATCGATGGCATTGAAACATAACGTTAGGCTGTATACCAAATCTTATGATCAATTTAATATTTCAATAGACAGCAGTGTAAAGAATCTTGATGTAGATGACATTATTCTCGAATCTCCCAAATTTCGTGCTGCGATTAATAAAAATAAAATATTCAATGACGGGCAACCCGAAGATGAATTAAGCTTCACAGTCACTGACGCAACGAAATTTTCTACAAGATCAAATGTGGCTACAAAACAACTGTCCAATGCAAAGACGGTTACAGTCACCTTTAACAAAGGTAAATCGAATCAGGAAGTAACATTGTCACTTCCAGCTCTTGCCGGAGATAAAAAGACTCAAGCGATTGTAGATTCAAAAAACAAAACTCATCCATCAAAATATGATCCAAATACCGGAATGATGAAAACAAAAATCACTGCGGACGGCAAATACACAGTAAACAGAAAGTCTGTAGATTTTACAGACATAGCCAACAAATCCAAAGAAATGCAGGATGCCATCCGCACATTGTCTACACAGGGGGTCACTACAGGCAAGACCTCTCAAGCCTTTTCACCCGACGACCCGATCAGCCGTGCAGAGGTGGCGGCCATCATTTTACGAGGCATCAACAAACTCAGTCCAAACGAGAACGGCAAGTTTAAAGATGTATCGATCAACAATTGGTTTTTTGGGGTTGCAGGATCGGCGAAAAAGTACGGCATCATCAACGGCTTTACAGATAATACCTTCCGCGGCAATACACTTATTCAAAGAACACAGATTGTGTCCATAACAGCGAGAACCCTACGCAACGAGCGCAAGGTAAAAGAGGCAAGCATAAGCGAACTGTCAAAATATACAGATATGTCTCAGATCCCAAACTGGGCACGAGCTGATATTGCGTTGGCTACAAAAGAAAATTTAGTAATCAGACGTACGGACGGTAGCTTTAATGGCAACGTACAAATGACGCGCGGTGACTGTGCAATCATTTTATATCGATTGTTTAAGAGGATATAAATAAGGAGGGTATTATGGACAATAACGGAACAGAACTTATCAGTAACGATTTCGCGGGATTTAAACCCGTGGTGGGTTGGCTTGTGTGTATAAACGGTGCAAGCAAAGGAATGGATTTCCGAGTGTTGCCCGGCTATAACTACATAGGCCGTCATGAATCAAATGAAATATGTGTTGTGGGTGACAACTCTATATCCCGAGAAAAGCACGCATTTATTTTATATGACTTGCGCGACCGCAAATTCTATTTATCTTTACAAAATGGAAAAAATGTCATTCGTGTAAATGATAAACCTACAACAAGTATGGTTCCCATCCAAAACCACGATGTCATAACACTTGGCAAAACAACGTTTTTATTTGTTGAGTTGTGTGGACGGCATTTTGACTGGTCACTTACATAAAGGGGTAATGGATGGGCATGTACGCAGATTACATACTATTTAGCGTCTCAGCTTTTATGACTGTGGCAGCAGTAGCAATAGGCCTTTATCTATTTAATTCTCGAAAGAAAAGTAAACTATTTAATCAGACATTAAAAATGGATACAACACAATATGATGCCCTACAGCATTTATCTTCGTTAATAAAAAAAACAACAGGCAACGCTTCTAAGTCCGATGCCAATTTTGACTTTTCACAAGCACTTAATCCATTGTTGACTGCAACGGTTTCAGACCAAACAGAGTGCACCGAGGCTATAAGCTCCGATAACTGTATGCCGGTCAAGGCATACACGGCTACACAAACAACAATGGAAAATGTATTGAATTCCGGCCTTGATATTCGGGAACTATCTGCACGATATACAATAACTGACGAGCTGTCCGGCGGAGCAATGAGTCGTGTGTTCCGCGCACGTCATAATCAACTGGGTAATGTATGGATAGTTAAATATATCGATAATCGTATAGCATCTTTATCAAACGAAGATAACATCCTCAAACAACTAAATCATATTAATCTACCGCAGATAGTAGACATATACCACAATCAATCAGGCGTTTTTTTAGTAGAACGTTATATTGAAGGCTGTTCACTAGACAAAATCATTCAGATATCAAAAAATAAGATTACAGAAAATGTCATATGTGATTGGGGACTGCAGATGGCGCAGGTATTGAACTACCTACATACACAACCAAATCCGATTATACATAGTGACTTAAAACCATCTAATCTTATGGTGACACATGATAATAAATTAGTACTGATTGATTTTGGCATATCCAGGCAGCGTGGCGAAACCAATCTAAAGGCTGGGGGGCTTACATATGCATATGCGGCTCCCGAACAGTTTCGCGCTGCAAAGAGTATGAAGGCTATAGATATATTCAAACTGCGTTTTGGCTCTGATTGTGCAAAACAAGTATCGAAAACCGTTGATGAACGCTCAGATATTTTTAGTTTTGGCATGATATTGTTTGAATTAGCGATGGGTTATGTACCTATCCATACAAGAAATATAAATAATATCAAGACACAGGTATCAAATGAGTTATCCGAAATCATCCTTAAATGTCTAAGTATTAATGCAGACGAACGATTTCAGAGTATGGGTGATGTAATAAAGGCATTTGATAACATTCGTTTGTCACGTGTGAGCATGGTAAAAACGTTGACAACGAGACGTTTTGCGGCAGCCGCTCTTACACTACTTTTAGTAGGCTCGATATGTACCACGGCGTTTGGTGCATATATAAATCGTCAAGAAACATTGTCTGTGGTGGCGGTCGAACCCTATACAGCGACAGTCAGTATGCAGCAGTCAGTTAGTATATTTATCAGCAAGACGTCGCCTGACGGAAATTCATCATATATAGATACTGATATGTTGGAATGGTCTACCCCTGATGACAATATTGCTCGTATTGAGGGAAATAGACTAGCGGGTTATAACAAAGGCGAAACTACAATATACGGGAAATACCGCAATCAATTAGTGCAAATGGAAGTAAATGTTGTAGATAGAATGGATAATACAGTAGATATCGCGTTGTCATATGAAAATAATACAAGCATATCAACATGGGCCGCAGATACGCAGTTCGATTGGCCCGAGAGCATAACGTCGTTTGGAGACGGTCGAGTAGCAGTAGCCGACAATGGTACATTAAGGATTATCTCAGACAAATCCGATAACTTACGTTCGATTGTCTTTGACCCGGCCTACTTAAGCGCGAGCTTGGTTCGTGCAAGTGAAAATGACATTTATGTTTTAACAGATGAGTGGATAGATGAAGACGATCAGACATACTATGGCATTATGCACGTCGATTCCAACGATAGTATTGAAATGTTGTATTATACCGAAGCTGTTTACACAAACATTCCGGATTTTTGTATCAGTGGCAGCGGTACGATTTATTTTATACAGCAGAATGTTCAAACAGATCAGACGCTTTTGATGTCTATGGACACGAAAACAGGAGATGTGTCCATACTCAATGAGTTGCCTGCCGGTACAGACAGTATTTGCTATAGTAAAAATATGCATAACGAGGATGTTGTGTATATGGCAAATAGCGAAAAAGGTATCATATTAAAAGAAAATATTATTAAGCAGCAGCTTGAATATATAGCCGGCACGGAGGATAACAATCATTTTGTTGATGGGGCTGCCGCATTGTTTTATAAGCCGTCGCGTATTAGGGCTATTGAGGATCGGCTATATGTTTTGGACTTTAATATCATCCGTTGTATCAAATTGAATCAAGACGGAAATGCGATAACCACATATTCAGTCGTCGGCGAGCCATCACCGAGTGATTGCCTGTCAGACTTCGAATTGATAAATGATGAGATTTTGGCGACCAACCCAAAGTCCGGAAGCATTATTTATGTTAAGTGATTGCCAAAATATTTAAGGGACTGTTGAGATAATCAACAGTCCCTTGTTTTATCAGTTCCATCTTGACATTTCTATCTTGCCATTTCTATACCACGTAGTAGCGTGTCCTCGTCTATCGCACCCACCGCACGGGCTACGATATAACCCTCCGCATCGATAAAATATGTCGTAGGTATCGAGCGGATACCGTAGGTGTAACTGGCCTCACCCGTAGTGTCATAGTAAACCGGGAACGTGAATCCCTGATCCGCTATATACTGCTCCCCTACTTCCTTTGTTTCACGCTGGCCGTCCACGCTGTCAATCATCATGAATGTGATCTCGTCACCCATTTCCTCGTAGACCTTATTGAACTCCGGCATCTCAGACTTACACGGCGGGCACCACGAAGCCCAGAAGTTTATTATCATCGGCTTTCCTATCATCTCCGATAGTTTAACCTCATTGCCATCCGCATCCGTAACGGTGAAGTCGGGGGCCTTCGTCTTTTCCTTTTGCTCACTGTCTTGTTGGGTAATGTTTTCCTTCTGGCTGGTGGATTTGCTGAGAGTGTTGTATGCAACATATGCGATCCCGATAAACACCGCTAACGCCAGCGCAAAGATGATCGTTTTCGTTTTACTATTCATATTTACATCCCCTAAAATGTTAATAACGAAAGAAAATAGCCCATTACACCTGTCATCATCAATATACCCATGATCACGAGCAATCCACCCGAGCACAGGTTGATGATCCGATAATGCCTCTTGATAAAGTCAAACGTCCCCTTCAACTTGTCTATCAGAACCGCACTGGCCACAAACGGGATGCCGAGCCCCAACGAATATGCCAGCAGCATCAAAGTCCCACGCATAGCCGAGCCTTGCTGCGAGGCCAAAAGCAGCGCTGAACCCAAGAACGTACCCACGCATGGCGTCCAGCCGATAGAAAATACCATCCCGAACAACACGGAGCCCGAGAAGTCCGGCTCCTTTACATCCGCGTCGTGTCTAACGCTCCGGTTTAATATCGATATATTTAATACCCCGAGGAAGTTCAGGCCGAACACCACAACTATAAGCCCTGAAATGATATTTATCAGGGTGCCGTAACGCATCAGTAGCCACCCTACCCCACCCGCAAATGCCCCGAGCATGACGAAGACCGCTGAAAATCCGATCACAAAGCCTAATGAGTTCTTTAATGCGTTAGCCTTGCCGCCTCCGCCCGCGAAATACGATATGTATACCGGAAGCAGCGGCAACAGGCACGGGGATATGAACGTGATGATCCCCTCTAAGAATAATAGAATGTATTGCATAATTCACCGCCGTA
>CAYURR010000040.1:0-18175 GCA_964446745.1 uncultured Defluviitaleaceae bacterium
CATGCGAATTGGTAAATTCATACGACGGGTCTAAATCATAACAGTAATCCGGCGACGGAAAATAATGTATCAGCTTTCGAATTACCTCTGTCGGGACGCTCGGCTTCACCTGCCTGAGCGATAAAAAATTTGTGACATTGGTCTTGAATGTAGGTCTTTGGTCAAAGGGGCCGAGGGCCTGATCTATATGGGCATATACACCTCCGATTGTGATATTGCCCATTATGTCGGCTGCGCTCCCCTTTAATGAGTTTATTAGCAGATTGCTAAATACGCCATGTCCATTGACCTCTATAGACACCTCATTGGGCTTGCTGGAGCTCATTATAGTAAGGCCCTTAGTCAACACGCTGTTCCCGGCGGCCATTTCCGGACTGCCAACATTTCCGGAATAGCAGCAGTCAAGCAAAATTACGCGGTTACGAATCCTTGACTTATTTGCCATTACAAGTATTTCATCCATTGAAATACCATAACTGTACTCACTCATGTCGGAGGTGACGATAACTCCCCCTGTTTCGCCTACATATCCGTGACCCGAAAAATATAAAAGCGCAACCTCGACATCGTCGTCTCCTTTAAACAATGATGATATTTCACGTAGCAGTTCGGCTTTATCCACCCTGCAGGTCAGGACATTTACATGAAAATTCGGGGAACCGTCTCCGTTTGTTTTTAGCATTGACGCAACCTCATATGCATCATTTACACAGCAGTAAAGCGGTGTATCGGGATACTCATTGATACCCACTACCAGAGCCTTTCTCATGTTTCTCATAACTTCCTCCCTCTAAATGTCTATAAGATATATACCCAATGCGCCCTTAGGGACTGTTATCACATAAGGTACGAGCTTGTTGTTTTCATTTCTATATAACCTTATCTCATTGGCTTCATTGTCGTTTCCGCTTATTGTTTCTATGAGCCTTTCGGTCGACTCTATGAGCTGGCCGTTATAGCTTACAATAATATCGTACTCTCTAATGCCGTGCTCTCTCCCCATAGAATTCTCTGCTATAGACCACACATAGGCAGCCGATGACAAGTCCAAGTCTTTGGTAAACATAACCGCCACCCTAATATATCCGTCCATACCCTCTTCGTCGCCAAACGCTTTCTTGAAATAGTCGTAGACCTCTAAGGCCTGTTCACGCTTTCCTAATGACCTTAGCTTTGTCGCCTTATTAATCAAAGCAGATTTGTCGTCACCGTCTTTGGGCGCGAGATCGTCTTTGTATTCATTAACCCTATTTCTCGTTTTATCGAGCGTGTCTTTAGTCTTGTCGAGATATTCTTCCAACAGGTCATTGCTGGTCTGCGACGATGCCATCACATTAGCGGCGATTTCATTCTCTGTTAATCCGAGGCTTGTGTCTATATCCGGAAACAGCATCAGCGATCGGTAATATACCAACGATGAACGAGCATAAATCTCCGATGCCATTAGCATCAACAGCTCATAGTTCTCCGGGCTTGGGGTTTTCCTAAACTCCAATAGCTTGTCTTGCAGTGTTATGTAATGCTCGCCTAAGCGTTGCAGACTATAATACAAATTCTCAACATCAGCACCTGTAAGCTTAGAGTTTTTTACTATATCGCTGATGCTTTCATAATAGGTAGTGGTATCAAGCTTGTAATCTGAATATGCCGTTATTTGATACAGCTGGGCCGTGGCCTCAGAAAGAATGTTGCTTTCTCTGGTTAAATCAATGCCGTCAGCACGAATATCCTGTATGCCTTGATATTTAAAATATGGGGTTATCATTTCAAGAGATCGATTTGTCTTGTCGAGGTTTTTGACAACGTTTTGCTTTATCGTTGCTATTGCTTCTTGCCTCTGGTTATGTTTGTACGTCAAGAACCCAACGGCAATCATAGCCGTAATAAAAACGGAAATGCCAAACACCGCTAATGCAAACGACCTTTTTCGTTTCTTTTCTCGTTGTATTAAGTCATCCGCATCGCAGTTCATTATCTTTGCCAATATCTTAAATATTTCTGTAGTCTTCAATTTCTTAATCGACGACTTCAGACCCTTGCTATTAGGTCTGATATCCGCAGCCAGTGTCTTTGAAACCAATCCGGCCTTTTGTAGATCCTCAAGATTTTTTGATGTACTGCCATCAATCAGGGTTACTATGATATCGTTACTGCGAGACGCAAGGCATTGATTCAATTCATAAAGGGTGTTTTTCGAATCCGTATAATCAGGTGATGAAAGCACAATCAAAAATTTTGAAAGCCTTAATGCATCCGCCTCCTGTTTCTCTATATCCTCGCATATGAAATCACTCTGATCCAAGAATACCTTGCGAAGCAACCTATCCTTTAATGATTTGGGCGGCTTGTATTTTTCGATCAGCGTTTGGATTTCACGCGCGAGCCTTTTGTATTCTTCTTTGCTATGCCTATAGCTGATAAAGGCATCGTATATGTAGTCAACCTTCATCTAATCGCATCCCTCCCAACTAAAAAAACCGCGACACAAATCCACCCGTTCAGGCGCATTTGTATCGCGGCATTTATGTATTATACCTTATATATTATGTCAGCGTCCGCATATCCTCATCGCATTGTAGGGTACGTCTTCAAGGTATATCGAAATACTTAATGGAACGCTTATTAGTATAAATCCTCTCATTACAGCATGTCAATTCATATCTCGAGCATTTTGCCATGCTTTCTGCTTTACACCAACCCTATCCACTCCGATATCTCCAAGCCCTTCTCCCTGCTCCCGCCATCACTAAATACGATATTTCTCCCGGCAGCCATCTTCAGAAAGAATTCCCGATCCCCCTCCACGACCCCGGATTTTTCAAACACGGACTCATTTATCGCGGTGATGCCAGAGCATAGGATGATGTTGTGTTCATCGGCTATCTGCTTTAGCAGCAACATGTCCTCGCGGGTTCTGCCCATGCCACGCAGGATGCCCACGTCTATAGACACCGGATCGCATTCGAGCACGGCGTCTATGTATCCGTTGAAATACGGGCCGCATGTATGCAGATGCCCCCTGCCGAATGTTTCGTACAAATCCATATTAAACGGCTTGCAAAACTCGGTATGTAGGGCGGGGTTTATGACCGATATGTAATCGTCCCAGAGTATGATGCCGCCCTCACCGGCTATCGGCAAGACGGGGTTTAGCGCGACATTTTCCTTGCCCACCCAGCTATACAATAGGTCGACCGTGTCCTTGATGGCCTGTGTGCAATACGCTAATAGCCTTTTTACGAGCTCGGGCTCGTCGTACATCGCCAGCATCAACCCCTCGTTGTCCATGAGCTTTGTAGCCATGCCGTACGGGGACTGGTGATCGGTCACGCAGATCGGCACATATCCGTCAAACGCCTCGACCATGCGGCAAAAGGCCTCTTTTGCGAGTGGGCCATAGCCCAACGAAGGATCTATGCGTTCGGGTAGCTTGTCCACGTCGTATATCGACGACATGATCCTGCCGTCTTGAAACGGCGGCATTTCTCCACCGTCGAGCTGCTTGGCGCCAATCAGCGATGGTATAAAGCCCTCACCGTACATAAAGGTCTGAAACATCGGTATATAGTCGCACTGCGGGAAACTCTCGCATTGATGCTTAAACGCCATTACTTGACCTTCCACGACCTTTACGGGATCCTGCAGCATCTCAGAGAATGAATACGGGTTGCCGTTTATCCAACCGTTTGAGACTGGTGCGGGTACGGAATAGATAAACGGTATCCTATCCACCCGCTCCCCGCGATAATGTGCGCTGCGGCGCTGCTTGGCCTCCGCTATCCGATCCCTATCGAAGTTCACCTCATACCTCATCCGATTTCCTCCTTTAATGAACATCACTCTTTAAATGAACCCCACTCTTCATCGCACACTTTGCGTTACACCCTGCACATCCCGAGCATCTGCCCGTCTTTCCGTCTTTTACAATCTTTGTGACCGCGAGCGAAAGCAATATCGCGATTGCCACGGCTATAATCCATGTTCCCATATGCCCTCCGTTATTCCTTAATATTTCTATCACGCATGCAATGCGCCTTTATCTTCTCAAAACTCTCGTCGCTGATGTAGTGCTCTATACGGCACGCGTCTTCCTTTGCGACCTGTTCGCTGACCCCGAGCGCCATCAGAAACTGCGTGAGCAGACTATGCCGCTCATATACGCTCGATGCTATCTCCATGCCCTTTTTGGTCAACGCGATAAAACCGCCGTCCCCTATTGTTATCAGCCCGTTTTCGCGAAACTGCTTTAGCGCCGTGCTCACGCTCGGCTTCGAATACGAGAGGTAATTGGCTATGTCTACGGCCCGAACCTCCCCTTGCTGTTTCTTCAATATTAATATGGTCTCGAGATAATTCTCAGCGGATTCTAATATTTTCATTTTGCTCACCATTCCTGATTATTAGTATACACTTACTGCGATTTGTTGTAAATAACCTTCATAAGACATTGACACAGCAATTTAGTAATGGTAGACTAACCAATATCAGTTAGTCTTAACTAACACCATTAGCCAACATCATCGGAGGGGCAAAATGAAAACGCTTAATCAACAGCACATCGGTGAAACTGCAATCATCAAACGCATACACGGCAGCGGCGGCCTAAAGCGTCGCATCTTGGATATGGGCATCACGAAGGGCACGGAGATCTTTATACGCAGGGCCGCGCCGCTTGGGGATCCGTTGCAGCTCCACCTGCGCGGTTTTGAACTCACGATACGTAAGCGCGACGCGCAGATGATCGAGGTCGAGTAAGTATGAAGCAGAAAATAGCGCTTGCCGGGAACCCAAACAGCGGCAAGACGACACTTTATAACGCACTGACGGGTAGCAACGCATATGTGGGCAATTGGCCCGGCGTAACGGTCGAAAAGAAAGAAGGCCCGCTCAAAGTCAATGCGGATATTACTATCACAGACCTGCCCGGTATCTATTCGCTGTCTCCGTACACACCCGAGGAGATCGTCACGCGGGATTATCTGACGCACGACCGTCCCGATGTGATCATCAACATCGTAGACAGCACGAACCTCGAACGCAATTTGTATTTAACCACGCAACTTTTGGAATTAAATATTCCGGTCGTGATCGCATTGAATATGAGCGACATCGTACAGAAAAACGGTGACAGCATCGATCATATTTTGCTCGCGGACGCGCTCGGCTGTGAGGTCGTCGCGATATCGGCGATCCGAGGTGACGGATGTATCGCTGCGGTCGAAAAGGCCATCGCACTCGCCGGATCAACGCGAAAGCCTACTCACCCCATATTCTCAGAGCATCTCAACGAGACGCTGTCTGGCATCTCGGATTTGCTCGCGGGGGCTTGCGACGAGACGTTTTTATTACCTTATTACGCGATAAAGCTATTTGAGCGGGACAAAAAAATCGCTGACAGCCTCCGATTGCCCGAGGAAATATCCCAGGCAATCGAACAGCTGATCCGCGATTTGGAAATCTCCCTCGATGACGACAGCGAGAGCATCGTCGCAAACGAGCGATACACATACATAACAAATATAGTAAAGCGCTGCATGATAAAGAAGCAAAAACCAGGCCTGAGCATGTCGGACCGGATCGACCGCATAGCGATAGGCAAATGGACCGCATTGCCGCTATTTGTAGTCGTGATGTTTGCGCTCTATTACCTGTCAGTCACGGCGGTCGGCGGCATATCTATGGACTGGCTCAGCGAAGCTACATCCGATCTTTTGAATGCTCTCGGCGTAGAGACTTGGCTGCATTCACTAATCACTGACGGCATTATCGGTGGGGTCGGCGCAGTGCTCGGCTTTTTGCCGCAGCTGTTAGTGCTGTTCTTTTTGCTCTCGCTGCTCGAGGACTGCGGCTACATGTCGCGTATCGCTTTCATCTTGGACAGACTCTTCCGGCGCTTCGGACTCTCGGGCAAATCCGTGATACCTATCCTGATAGGCACGGGTTGCTCCGTGCCCGGTATCATGGCCTCCCGCACGATCGAAAACGAGGCCGACCGTAGGATCACGATCATCACGACGAGCTTTATGCCCTGCTCGGCCAAGCTTCCCGTGATAGCATTCATAGGCGGCACTCTGTTTCCGGGTGCGGTTTGGCTCGCCCCGCTTGCATATTTTATCGGGATATTTGCGATATTAGTCTCAGGGCTTGTGCTCAAAAAGCTAAAGGGCTTCAAGTCGGCGGAGACCCCGTTCGTGATGGAGCTACCCGCATATCACATACCAAAGCTCAAAAACGTACTCACTCAGACCCTCGACCGCGGCAAATCGTTCCTCGTTCGAGCCGGAACGGTTATCTTCGTGGCCTCCGCGATTATATGGTTTTTATCAAACTTCGACTTTTCATTTAATATGGCACAGGCGGATCAATCCATCCTCGCCACCCTCGGCAAGACTATCGCGTGGGTGTTTAGTCCGCTGGGTTTTGGCAGTTGGCAAGCCACCGTCGCGACATTGACCGGGCTCGTCGCAAAGGAAAACATCGTCGGCACACTCGGCGTTTTGTACGATGGGGCCGAGCTTGCACAGCCGGGTTTACATTTCACTGCGGTATCGGGACTGTCGTTTTTGATCTTTAACCTGCTGTGCGCACCATGCGTCGCAGCCATCGGCGCGATTTCGCGGGAAATGAGCAGCCTTAAGTATACGATATTCGCGCTTTTGTATCAGACGGGCTTTGCGTATCTCGCGGCGCTATTGGTTTATCAAATAGGCATGCTTATTTACTATTGACAGGAACATATTGTTAGTATATTTTAATAATAATTCTCATTTTTTTACAAAGGAGCGTGAGGTAATGGATAACAACGCATTATTTAAGGTCGGTTATGGCTTGTATGTGCTCACAGCTAAGGATGGCGACAGGGACAACGGCTGTATCATCAACACAGTGCTGCAGGTCACGAGTGCGCCGCCGTTTGTCGGGGTCGTCACGGTAAACAAGCAAAATTTTACGCACGACATGATGATCAAATCAGGATTGTTCAACGTCTCTATCCTGACCACCGAGACACCGTTTGAGGTGTTTAAGCATTTCGGCTTCCAGTCCGGCAAAACGGTCGACAAGTTTGCTGACTACGACAACATGGCCAGGAGTGAAAACGGCGTTATCTACCTGCCCGAGCACACGAATGCATATCTGTCGTTTAAGGTTTTAGATACAATAGACTTCGACTCGCACACGATGTTCAAGGCCGACATCGTAGACGGACAGATACTCAGCAAGGCCGAGAGCGTTACCTACACGTATTATCAACAGCACATCAAACCCAAGCCACAGCCGCAAGAGGCCAAGAAGCACGGCTACCGCTGCAATATCTGCGGCTACGTATACGAGGGCGAACACTTGCCCGATGATTTCATCTGCCCATGGTGCAAGCATGGGGTGGCGGATTTTACAAAGATATAAAGTAAATAAATTACCACGGATTCTCACGGATAAGTACGGATTTACACGGATTATAAAGATAATATTTATAAATCCGTGCAAATCCTTTTTTATCCGTGATAATCCGTGGTATTCTTTTATTTTGCTCGTTATATGAACTCAACTACCCTATCGCCCATCTCCGATGTGCTGATACACTGCTCGCCGGCTCGTGCGATATCAGCTGTGCGATAGCCTTTATCGAGTACAGCCTTGACGGCGTCCTCGACGGTATTTGCAGCCTCGTTGAGACCGAGCGAGTATCTGAGCATCATTGCGGTGGACAGTATCGTTGCGAGCGGGTTTGCGATACCCTTACCGGCGATATCCGGCGCGGATCCGTGGATGGGCTCATATAGCCCGAGGCCGCTGTCACCGAGGCTAGCGGACGGCAGCATGCCGATAGAGCCCGTGATCATGCTCGCCTCGTCCGATAGTATATCCCCGAACAGGTTGCCCGTTACGATTACGTCAAACTGCGACGGGTTTCTAACAAGCTGCATCGCGCAGTTATCCACATACATATCCGAATACTCGACCTCCGGGTAGTCGGCCTTTATCCGGTGCATGGTCTCGCGCCAGACGCGCGAGGTCTCGAGCACATTGGCCTTATCGACGCTGCAGAGCCTTTTCTGCCTGCCCATGGCTATCTCAAACGCCTTTCTGCCTATGCGTTCGACCTCACGGACGCTATAGCTCATCTCATCATATCCGGTCTGCCCGTCGTCTCTGCGTCCCTTTGTACCGAAGTACACATCCCCGGTCAGCTCACGCACGACCATGATGTCGATGCCCTCGCCTACTATATCGTTCTTTATCGGGCATGCGTCCGAAAGCGCAGCGTAGATCGTAGCCGGGCGCAGGTTCATGTACAGCTCGAGTTTTTGTCTGATACCTAGAAGCCCGCTCTCCGGGCGTTTGCCGGACGGCAGGTTATCCCATTTCGTACCGCCCACGGCTCCCAGCAGCACCGCGTCCGCGTTTTTGCATTCCGTAACCGTCTGCTCGGGCAGCGGCTCTCCCGTTTCGTCTATCGCGGCCCCGCCTATCAGGCAGTGGCGATACGTAAATTCGTATCCGTACTTACGCGCGACCGCATCGAGTACCTTTATGGCCTCGGCTACGATCTCGGGGCCGATACCGTCTCCGCTTAATACCGCGATCTTATGCATTTTTGACCTCCGATATCGAGTTCAATAATCCGCCCGCCGCGATGATACGCTGAATGGATTCCGGGAACGCCGCGGATTTATATGTTTTCCCCTGCGTGATGTTTGTGATCGTGCCGCTCGCGAAATCTACCGAGAGTTCATCCCCATTTTTAATCTCGGCGGCCTGTTCGCATTCCAATATCGGCAGACCGATATTGATCGCGTTTCTATAGAAGATACGCGCGAAGCTCTGCGCGATTACACACGAAACCCCACAGGCCTTTATCGCTATCGGCGCATGTTCGCGTGACGAGCCACAGCCGAAGTTCTTTTCGCCGACGATGATATCGCCGGGTTTAATATTTTTGACAAAGTCCTTGTCTATTTCCGACATGCAATACTTCGCGAGCTCGCGTTCGTCCGAGGTGTTTAGATACCTCGCCGGGATGATCACGTCGGTGTCTATGTTGTCACCGTATTTGAATACCGTTCCGTTTGCGCTCATCGTTTCACCTCAAATCCTTCGGATGTATGATCTTGCCCGCGACAGCCGACGCGGCCGCCACAGCGGGATTGGACAGATAAATCTTTGACGTAATATGACCCATGCGGCCTATGAAGTTACGGTTGGTCGTCGCTATGCAGCTCTCGTTTTCGGCGAGTATCCCCATATACCCACCCAAACACGGTCCGCATGTCGGCGTGCTCACTACCGCTCCGGCTTCTATGAATATCTCGATCAGCCCCTCTCTGAGCGCCTGCAAATAGATCGCCTGTGTAGCCGGTATTACGATAGTCCTGCAATCCTCACTGACCTTACGCCCTTTTAATATCTCAGCGGCCACGCGCAGATCCTCTATGCGTCCGTTTGTGCAAGAGCCGATCACGGACTGCGACACATCCACACCCTCGGCCTCGGTGACGGTCTTGGTGTTTTCGGGCAGATGCGGGAATGCAATGACAGGTTCGAGTTCAGAGAGATTTATCTCGATAACCTCGTCATAGACCGCGTCAGCGTCGGCCTCGAACACCTCATACGATCTGTTCACACGTCCGTTCATGTATGCGATCGTCTGCTCGTCGACCGGGAAGATGCCGTTTTTCGCACCCGCCTCGATAGCCATATTGCATATCGCAAAGCGGTCATCCATCGACAGGTTCTTTACACCCTCGCCGCAGAATTCCATCGACTTATACAGAGCGCCGTCTACGCCGATCTTGCCGATGATATGCAGGATCACGTCCTTACCGGAGACCCACTTATTCAGCTTGCCCGTGAGCACGAACTTTATCGCCGCCGGTACCTTGAACCAGAGCTTGCCCGTGATCATACCATATGCGAGGTCCGTACTGCCCACACCGGTCGAGAACGCACCAAGTGCTCCGTATGTACAGGTATGCGAATCTGCACCTATTACAAGCTCGCCCGCTGCCACGAGACCCAGTTCGGGCAGCAACGCATGCTCGATGCCCATCTTACCCACATCATAGAAATGCGTGAGGTTCTGTCTCTTCGAAAAGTCCCTGCAGGTCTTGCATTGCTCGGCGGATTTGATGTCCTTGTTCGGTACGAAGTGGTCCATTACAAGGCATATCTTTTCCTTGTCAAAGACCTTGTCAAAGCCGTGCTTCTCCATCTGTGTGATCGCGACCGGCCCAGTGATATCGTTCGCGAGTGCGAGGCTGATCTTTGCCTCCAATAGCTGACCCGCGCTTACCGCGTCCAGATCCGCTTGATTCGCTAAGATCTTTTGTGTCATTGTCATGCCCATGCTTACACCCCTTTGTTTACGGCGTTCAGATACGCTAAGATACTGGCCTCTATGATATCGGTCGACACGCCCCTGCCATGCGCGACGCTCTCGCCCATACGCAGCTTTATTACGACCTCGCCGAGCGCGTCCTTTCCGTCGGAGGTTGAGGTCAGGTTGTAGCTCTCGAGAGACACATCCTGTAGCCCCACGATCTTTTCTATCGCGTTAAATGCCGCGTCTACAGGCCCGTCACCCAGAGAAACCTCCTCGATGCTCTCGTCGGCCTTTTGCAGTCTGATCACACAGACCGCGTTATTCTGCGAGCTCGTGTGCACGTCATAGCTCTCGAGCTTATATGCGGCGTTAGCACGCATGCTACTGGAAATGATCGCGTTGATATCCCCGTCCGTGATGGTCTTTTTCTTGTCGCAGACCTCTTTAAAGCGCACGAAATATTCCGCGATCTCCTCGGGTGTGAGGTTGTAACCCATTTCCTTGAGCTTATCCTCAAACGCATGCTTGCCCGAGTGCTTGCCCAAAACAAGGTTGCTCTTGAATATGCCGATCGATTCAGGTGTCATGATCTCGTAGGTCGACTTCTCGTTCAATACACCATGCTGATGTATGCCCGACTCGTGAAGGAACGCGTTAGCCCCGACGATCGCCTTATTGAGCGCGGCGGTCTGGCCGATCACGTTGTAGACGAGCTTGCTTGACTTGTATATCTGCTGCGTGTTGATGCCCGTTGTCGCATCAAACAGGTTTTGCCTCGTCCTCAGTGCCATCACAACCTCCTCGAGCGACGCGTTACCCGCACGCTCGCCGAGGCCGTTCACGGTACATTCGACCTGTGTCGCACCGGCTTCTATACCCGCGAGGCTATTGGCAACCGCGAGGCCCAGGTCGTTATGACAGTGCAGCGAGATATCGGCCTTACCGATATTCTCAACGTTTTCAATCAGGTAGCGGATCAAATCGGCCATCTCATTCGGCATGCAAAACCCTACGGTATCCGGGATGTTTACGGTCGTTGCACCGGCCTTTATCGCCTCGTATACGATCTTTGCCAAGAATTCCCTGTCGCTGCGTGTCGCGTCCTCTGCCGAGAACTCGACGTCGCTGCACAGGCTTTTAGAAAAGGCGACCATTTCCTTTACGCGCTCGAGCACATCGTCGGGCTTCATCTTGAGCTTGTGCTCCATGTGTATCGGTGAGGTCGCGATAAATGTATGGATGCGCGGGTTTACCGCTTCCTTTACAGCCTCGTACGCGGTTTGGATGTCGTTCTTTGTAGCCCTCGCCAGTGATGCGACCGTGCAGTTCTTTATGGCCTTTGCTATCGCGCGTACGGATTCAAAGTCCCCGTTTGATGCGACTGCAAAGCCTGCCTCTATAATATCCACGCCGAGGACCTCGAGCTGCTTGGCTACCTCAACCTTTTCGCTTATGTTCATACTGCATCCGGGAGCCTGTTCGCCGTCCCTGAGGGTCGTATCAAAAATCTTTATTCTTCTCATGTCCATCCCCTAACGCTTTTAATTTTCGATCAGTTTGTAGCCAGCCGCCGCAAGCGCTTCCTTTATGTCGCACAGGTGCTGATGATTGCGCGTCTCCATCGATATATGCAGGTAACAGCCGTTTATGTCCGTATTTTCGCCGCCAAGGTTGTGGTTCAGCTTCGTGACGTTCGCACCCATGTCCGCGATGATCCCCGAGACCTCTTTCAATGAGCCCGGCTTGTCGATCATCTCGACACTCAGATCCGACACCCTGCCCGAGGTCAAAAGCCCCCTGTGTATAACACGCGACAGGATATTCACATCGATGTTACCGCCCGATACGATCGCGCAGACGTTTTTATCCTTTATCGGCAGCTTATCAAACATCACCGCGGCCACAGCCACAGCACCCGCTCCCTCGGCCACGAGCTTTTGCTGCTCCATCAACGCGAGGATAGCGGTAGCGATCTCGTCATCCGTCACGGTCACGATCCCATCGACGTATTGTGAGCAGAGCTCGTAGGTCAGTTCGCCCGGGTTCTTTACCGCGATGCCGTCCGCAAAGGTCGAAATCCTATGAAATCCCTGTCTCTGTCCGCATTCGAGCGACGCGGCCATGCTGCTCGCCCCGTGTGCCTGGACACCGTAGACCTTGCAGTCAGGATTGAGCTTTTTGATCGCGCAGGATATCCCCGCGATCAGACCGCCGCCGCCGACCGGCACAACTACCGCGTCCATCTCGGGCAGCTGATCCAACAGCTCGATCCCTATCGTGCCCTGCCCGGCCATCACGTCCAGATCATCAAACGGATGCACAAACACCGCACCGGTTTCATCCCTAAAGCTACACGCCGCGTTGTATGCGTCGTCATATACCCCGTCAATGAGTTTTATGTCCGCGCCGTAACGCCTCGTGGACTCGATCTTTGATATCGGAGCCGCGCTCGGCAGAAATATCGTCGCGGGAATGCCGCTCTTTTGAGCTGCGAGCGCGACACCCTGCGCGTGATTCCCGGCCGAGCATGCCACCACGCCGCGTTGTTTCTCCTCGGCCGTGAGCCCGGACATCTTGAAATACGAGCCGCGTATCTTAAACGAACCGGTCACCTGCAGGTTCTCGGCCTTCAGATACAGCTTGCAGTCGTTCGCGATATTCGGCGCGTAGATCAAATCCGTCTTGCGTACGATGCTGCGTAGCACATGCGCGGCCTGATAGATCCTGTCCAGTGTCAGCATACCACCGCGCCCCTGTCCGCTGACGAGACATTTTTAGCATATCGTTTCAGGTAACCTGTGAGGTTATCCCGTGTTTTTAATTGCATATTGGCTTTCCTGTTGTTCATTTCCGTTTGATCCACGAGCAGTTCAATCGAATAATTGTTTATATCAATGCTGATCTTGTCGCCGTCCTTGACATAGGCTATCGCACCACCCGCCGAGGCCTCAGGCGAAACATGCCCGATCGCCGCGCCGCGTGTCGCTCCCGAAAAGCGTCCGTCCGTGATCAACGCCACATCCGCATCGAGCCCCATACCCGCGATCGCCGAGGTAGCCGAGAGCATTTCCCTCATACCCGGCCCGCCCGCAGGCCCCTCGTAACGGATCACGACCACATCGCCCTTATTGATCTGGCCGTTAAAGATCGCCTTGACCGCATTCTCCTCGCCGTCAAACACCCTCGCATTGCCCGTAAATTTGAGCATTTCGGATCTTACGGCGCTGCGCTTTACGATTGCGCCGTTCGGAGCGAGGTTACCAAATAGCACGGCGAGACCGCCGCTCTGTGAATACGGATCCGTGATCGGTCTGATGACCTCACGATCTTTCACCGGGAAACGAAGGGCGTCCAGGTTCCCGAGTACCGTCCGTGCGCTGCAGTCTATCAGCCCCGCATTCGCGAGCTCACCGATCACCGCGTACACGCCCCCGGCCTTGTACAGGTCCTGCATATGATGCTTGCCGGCCGGAGCGAGCCGGCAGAGGTTCGGGGTCTTTGCGCTGACCTCATTTATCAGAGCGAGGTCAAGCGAAATGTTCAGTTCGTTTGCAATCGCCAATAGATGCAGCACGGAGTTCGACGAGCACCCTAGTGCCATGTCGACAGTCAGCGCGTTTTTGAACGCGGTCTCGGTCATGATGTCCGACGGCCTGATGTCCGCGTTCAAAAGCCCCATGATCACGCTGCCGGCCTCTTTTGCGAGGCGCAGTCTCTGCGCATAAACCGCCGGGATCGTGCCGTTGCCGGGCAACGCGATACCGAGCGCCTCACAGAGGCAGTTCATCGAATTGGCGGTAAACATGCCTGAACACGAGCCGCAGCCCGGGCATGCATTATTTTCTATCCTGTCGAGCTCGTCTGTGTCGATCTTCTTGGCCTGATATGCGCCGACCGCCTCGAACACACTGTTCAGATCCAGTCCGTCCAGGGACAGCATCGGCCCGCCCGACACAAACACGGACGGCAGGTTCAATCGTGCGGCGGCCATCAGCATACCGGGCACGATCTTGTCGCAGTTCGGTATGAACACGAGCGCATCGAAGCAATGCGCGCGAGCCATGCATTCGACAGTGTCCGCGATCAGCTCGCGGGTACAGAGGGAATATCTCATCCCCTCATGCCCCATAGCGATACCGTCGCAAACCCCGATCGTGTTGAACTCAACCGGCATACCGCCGTTTTCGAGTACGCCGTCCTTGACAGCACGCGCCACGCTCTGCAGATGCACATGCCCCGGCACTATCTCGTTGAACGAGTTTACGATGCCGATCAGCGGCTTTTTGAGCTGTGCGTCGCTGTATCCCATCGCCTTAAACAGGGAACGCTTGGGGGCATTCTCAGCCCCCGTCCTGACCTTTTCGCTGTTCAGCGACCTATCATTATTATTCAAGCGTTCGCGCCTCCTACTTCTGCCAGCTCATCTTTGCACGCAGCTCATCGCCGACCTTCTCGGCCTGATGCTCCGCTTCAATTCTGCGCTTGGCCAGGAACGAGGGTCTGCCCGCCTTGTTTTCCAGTATCCAGTTCTTAGCAAATTCGCCGTTTTGGATCTCGCCGAGTACCTTCTTCATTTCCTTCTTGGTCTCATCGGTGATGATACGGTTGCCGATCATGTAGTCGCCGTATTCGGCTGTGTCGCTGATCGAGTAACGCATGAACGACAGACCACCCTTTACCACGAGGTCGATGATCAACTTCATCTCATGTATGCATTCGAAATATGCGCTCTCGGGTTGATATCCGGCCTCAACTAAAGTCTCGAATCCGGCCTTCATCAGCGCGGTCACACCGCCGCAAAGCACGGCCTGCTCGCCGAACAGGTCGGTCTCTGTCTCTTCCTTGAATGTGGTCTCAAGGATACCCGCTCTCGCGCCGCCGATGCCCTTTGCATATGCAAGTGCGATCTCCTTCGCGTTCTGTACATCCTGATAAACCGCGATCAAACACGGTACGCCCTTGCCCTCTGTGTACTGGCTCCTGACCGTATGACCCGGGCCCTTCGGCGCGATCATGATGACATTTACATTTTCGGGCGGTACGATCTGGTTGAAGTGTATGTTGAAGCCATGCGCGAAGCAGAGTGTCATGTTAGCACGTAGGTTCGGTGCTACGTCGTTTTTGTATATCTCGGCCATCTTCTCGTCGTTTACAAGCATCATGACGACATCGGCTGCCTTTGTAGCGTCAGCGGCATTCTTGACCTCAAACCCGTCCGCACGCGCGGTCACCGCACTCTTTGAACCCTCATAGAGGCCTACGATAACCTTTACACCACTGTCACGCAGGTTTTGCGCATGCGCGTGTCCTTGACTGCCGTAACCGACGATAGCCACGGTCTTTCCATCCAACAGGTTCAAGTTGCAATCATTTTCATAATACATTTTAGACATATACATTCTCCTTTTAATAATAAATGAATACCACGGATCGACACGGATTTAAACGTATCAGCACGGATAGAAATCCGTGGTAATGCTTTAGTTTTTATTGTATAGCCAATATACTCTGTGTACCGTGTGTTACCCCTATGAGCCCTGAGCGACATACCTCCAGGATCCCAAACGCCGCGGTCTCCGCTATGAATGCGTCGATCTTTTCCTCGCTGCCCGTGATCTCGGCGGTGATGAAGTCTATACCGAAGTCCATCGTTTTGCCGCCGTAGGAGTTTATAAGCTCGCTGATCTTTGCGTTGCTGTCGCTCTGCGCGGTAAACTTTATGAGCATGTGCTCGACCGTTACCGAGTTGTCGTAGTCGAGTACCTCGACCTTTATAACATCGTGCAGCTTTTGCAGCTGCCTGATGACCTGCTGCTTCATGTATTCGTCGCCTTTAGAGACGATCGTCATGCGTGAGTATTTGGGGTCTTCGGTAACGCCAACCGCGAGGCTGTCGATGTTGTAGCAGCGCTTTGAAAACAGCGCGGCCACCCTGTTCAGCACGCCGAAGTGGTTCGTTACGATGAGCCCGATGATAAATTTCTGATCCAAATTTTGTTCACCTCATTCCGTGATATAGTCTTTTATGGAACCGCCCGCCGGTATCATCGGCAATACCCGTTCGTCCATATCGATTATACAGTCGATAACAGAGGGCTTGCCGTCGGGCAGATTCTTCAGTATCCGGTCGAGCTCATCGAGGCTTTTGGCTGTGTAGCCCTCGGCCCCGAATGCCTGCGCGAGCATCGGGAAATCGGTCTTGCGCTCGAGTGTGGTCTGGGAATAGTGCTTGTTAAAGAACATGGTCTGCCATTGCCTGACCATGCCGAGCACCCCGTTGTTGAGCAGCACGACCGTGATCGGCAGCCCTTGGGAAACCGCGGTCGCGAGTTCGTTCAGGTTCATGCCGAAGCTGCCGTCGCCCGTTATCAATACCGTGCGGCGCTTGTTATTAGCCATGCAGCCGCCGATAGCAGCACCGAGGCCATAACCCATCGTACCCAATCCGCCCGAGGTCAGCAGTGTCCTCGGCTTTTCAAATTTGTAGCTTTGCATCGTCCACATCTGATGCTGCCCGACATCCGTTGCGACAACCGTGTCCGTATCGTTGTACTTATTTACGAGCTCGATGATATTTTTGGGGCTGAACAGATCATCCTTGGGTTTGTTGGCAAATGCTCTGTATTCGTCGATCTGATGCAGCCATTCGTCATTTCTAACCGGCTCGATCTGTTTTAATAGCTCGGACAGGATCGACTTTACATCCCCACAGAGTTCGATCTGCGGGCGGACGTTTTTGCCGATCTCCGCGAGGTCTATGTCGATGTGGATGACCGTGCAGTTTTTGCTGTATTCGTGTATGTTACCGGTCGCGCGATCCGAAAAACGCGCACCCACCGCAAACAACAGGTCGCATTGCGACTGCGCCATCGTCGATGCGTAACGGCCATGCATCCCGCTCATACCAAGGTTCAGCTCATATGAGTTCGGGATCGCGGTCAGGCCCATCATACTGAGGCCTATCGGCGCGGACAAACGCTTTGACAGCTCCAGCACCTCGTCCTGCGCACCACTCGCGATAACCCCGCCACCGCAATAGATGTATGGCTTCTTGCAGTTTTTGATCTGCTCGAGTGCTTGGGTGAAATCGTTTGTATATTGCACGGGTTGCTTTGTGAGCTTTACGGGTTCGTTTATGTATTCGCACTGCTCGATCTGCACATTCTTCGGGATGTCGATAAGCACCGGGCCGCGTCTGCCCGTGCTCGCTATCAAAAAGGCTTCCTTGATCGTTTTTGCCAACTCGTTTACATCTCTGACCACAAAGCTGTGCTTTACGATCGGTAATGTGATGCCGACAATATCGACCTCCTGAAAGCTGTCCTTTCCCAACAGCGGCACCGTAACGTTGCCCGTGATCGCTACCATCGGCACCGAGTCGAGGTAAGCATTCGCGATTCCGGTCACGAGATTGGTCGCGCCGGGCCCGCTCGTCGCGATGACCACGCCGGTCTTTCCGCTCACGCGTGCATAACCGTCCGCCGCGTGCGCCGCGCCCTGCTCATGCGCGGTGATCACATGGTTTATCCTGTCGCTGTTTTTATATAGCTCGTCGTAGATATTGAGCACATAGCCGCCCGGGTACCCGAATACGGTATCCACGCCATGGCCTACAAGCTCCTCTATCACTATCTGCGCACCGCTCAGTTTCATATATCTTCCCCCTCAAATTTGCCGCGAATATTTGCGACATGTAAAAAGCCCATACAGCGTTTGCTGTATGGGCTTGATTTGTGAAAATTAATTTTACTTAATTAATCATCCTCATCATTTTACCCTGTTCACAGCACAACGCAAAAAAGCATTATCTATTAGCACGATAATGCCGACGAGAATAATTAGCACGTTTACGTT
>CAYURR010000041.1:0-18142 GCA_964446745.1 uncultured Defluviitaleaceae bacterium
CCATTGATCAGATCAATGAGATATTCAGAGCGATGCACACGATAAAGGGTTCGGCAGCTATGATGATGTTTGACAGTATAGCGACCGTTGCTCATAGCATCGAGGATATGTTTTTCTATCTGAGAGACGGTAATCCGGACACTAGCGCTATAGACTATGGCGGGCTCACGGATATCGTACTTGAGGGTATAGACTTCATCAAGAACGAATTATATAAGGTCGGCAACAAAATGGAAGCGGACGGCGACGGAGAGGCTTTGACCGCCAAGATTAAGCTGTTCTTGAATGAAATGAAGGGGGGGGCTGCTCCCGCCGAAGCTGCAAAGAAACCGGCTCCCGCAGCGAAATCTACGCCAGCGCCCGCACCTATAAAGAAATCTGCATCCGGTAATGTATATAAGATAACAGTGCATTTTACCGAAGGTTGTGAGATGGAGAATGTACGCGCATATAATGTGGTTAACGCGTTGGCTCCGTTTGCGTCAGATATGCTCACGGAACCAAAGGAACTGCTTGAAGAAGAAGCCTCAGCTGTTATCAAGCAGAGCGGCCTCGTCGTGCAGATGCTTACGAGTAAGCCAATAAACGAGATCAAGGCCATTATTAAGAACACGGTGTATTTAAAGGATTATGATATAGATCAGGTTGAGGAGATAGTAGAATCCGCTGACAAGCGTTATCAAGTATCGGTGCGTTTTTCTGAGGATGCGGAGATGGAGAACATCCATGCCTATGCGCTCGTGCATCATCTGATGAGTGAGATGGTCGTCATATCGACAACACCTCAAGATGTAGTTGACGAAGCTGCCGTAGATGTGATCAAAGCAAGTGGGTTTTCTATGCTTGTCGAGACCAGTAAGACCATGGACGAGCTACGCTCGATCGTGGAAAAAACACCGTATATACGTGATATAAATATAGTCGAAGCACTTAACGAGCCAGTTGAATCGACCGTTGATGCAGAACCTCAGGTCGAAGAAGAAAAGCCGGTGGCAGTGCTGGAAACCAAACCGACTGCCGTAGCAAAAACCGATGCGCCAAAGGCTGAGCCTGCTGAAAAGAAGGCCGCCGTACCCGCTACCGCACCTGCACAAACTGTGATCTCAGTCAACGTCAGCAAGCTCGATCATCTGTTAAATCTAATGGGCGAGTTGGTAATATCTGAGGCGATGGTCACACAGAACCCGGATCTCGATGGTCTTGAGCTTGAAAATTTCCATAAAGAAACGAGACAACTTAGAAAGATCATAAAGGATTTGCAAGAGACGGTCATGTCGATGCGAATGGTGCCGCTTTCGACGACATTCTTCAAGATGCACAGGATCGTACGTGATATGTGCAGATCACTGGGTAAGGATGTGCAGCTCACGATCATAGGTGAGGAGACTGAGGTTGATAAAAACATCAGCGAGCATATATCAGACCCGCTCATGCATATCATCAGAAACTCCATAGATCACGGTATAGAATTGCCCGAGGAACGTAAAGCAAAAGGCAAAAAGGAAAAGGGCAACGTCATACTCGAAGCCAAAAACACAGGCGGTGATATATTAATCATCGTTAAGGACGACGGACAGGGCCTGGATCGGGATGCGATACTTAGAAAGGCCAAGAATAACGGCCTGTTACGGAAACCGGAATCCGATTATACAGATAAGGAAATTCAACAATTCATATTGTTGCCGGGCTTTTCGACGAATGAAAAGGTAACGGAGTATTCGGGCCGCGGCGTGGGTATGGATGTTGTCTCGACGAACCTCGCGTCGGTAGGAGGTACAGTCATCGTAGACTCTGTTTGGGGCGAAGGTAGTACATTTACATTAAAGATACCGCTCACACTCGCGATTATAGACGGCATGCAGATCAAGATGGGTAATGCTAAATTCACCGTACCGATTATCTCAATAAAGCAAAGTTTTAAGGCCACAAAGGATGATATATTCTCGGATCCGGACGGCAATGAGATGATCTATACGCGCGGCGAGGTTTTCAATGTAGTCAGGCTGTATGAGTTCTTTAATATGGAGACGGATATCAAAAATATCGAGGATGGCATATTGATCATGCTTGAAAATTCCGATAAAAACGTATGTCTGATGGCTGATGATCTGTTGGGAGTTCAGCAGGTAGTTGTAAAGAGCATACCCAAGTTTTTGAAGAAATGTCGTGGTATCAGCGGATGCACACAGCTCGGTAATGGCGACATCAGCCTGATATTAGATGTTGCAGGTTTCTTTGACTGATGAAGTAGTGGACGGGAGGTAGAGTTATGGCAGAGGATTTTGATCAGGTCGTTGTAGAAAACGATTCTATAAAAAACAGGTATCTGACCTTTACTATCGACAATGATGAATATGGCATTGAGATATCAAAGATACTCGATGTAATAAATATGAAGCCGGTTACAAAGGTGCCGCAAAACCCCGACTATATCGAGGGTATAATCAATCTGCGCGGTGACATCATCGGTATACTTAATGTGAGAAAGCGCTTTTTAAAGCCATACAAGGAGCCGGACGATTTTACATGTATCGTGGTTATAGAGCATGGCGGATATGAGCTGGGTCTGATCGTGGACAACGTAAATGATGTCCTGACTATAGACGAAGATAATATATCGCCGCCTCCGAATGCAAAACTTAATCATTATAATCGTTATATTCGAAACATCGGTCGTCATGAGGATAAGATCAAGCTATTGTTAGATCTCGATAAACTCCTCACAACAGACGAATATTAATTTACACATACAAACATAGGGCTGTAGCAAATAAACCTTTACCATGGATCTGAGCGCGTTTATATGCCCATCCGTGGCGGGATTTTTTACTATAGCCTTATTTAGCATAATGTGCATGTGGTGCTTGGAGGTTGACATGTTCACGCTTAAAGTGACTAACGTAAATAAAAGCTATCAAATAAGTGGCGAAGAGGCTGCTAAATCCACGCTGCTTGAAATCCTCAATGACAGGGGTTACAAGGTACCTGCCGTATGTGCGGGACGTGGCGTGTGCGGCAAATGTAAGATATCCGTTAAATCCGGGGAGTTGCCTGTGACGGCTCACGATAAGGATATATTCACGGAGCAGGAGCTCGCATGCGGCGAACGGCTGGCATGTGTGGCACATATGACCGGAGATATCGAGATAGAGGTTAAAGATGAAAATGATCTGCAGGTGCTCACGATGTACAGTGCTCACGCGCAGGTACGTATAAACACCGGGTATACATTACATTCGTTTGATATTCGAGGCTCATACCGAGATATGGTAGATGCGCTAGCGGATAAGTGTCCAAACCATACGCTATCTTTATCTGTAATTAAGAAGCTGCCGCATCTGGCTGAGAAAGACGGCGAGCTACAAGCGCTTTGTTCGAACAATAGGGTCATAGATGTGTTTGAAGCGTCGCAGACTAGCCCGGTCGGTGTGGCTATCGATATCGGCACGACTACGTTGGGCTTTGAGATGTTTGACTTGATAACGGGCAAACGACGCGCGATCTATTCGGCTGTAAACAGTCAGCGCAGATATGGTGCGGATGTTATCTCACGCATAAAATCGGCCTCTGAGGGAAACCTCGCAGAGCTCAATAAAACGATATTGACGGACTTGGCGGATGGATTGTATGCAATAGCAGCAAAAGCCAATGTAAATCTAAGTGAGATATATAAGCTTGTTATCGCCGGAAACACGACGATGCTGCATTTACTGTTAAATGTACAGTGCAAGTCATTGGGCTTATTTCCGTTTACGCCTGTGTTTACAAACATGGTGCGTACTAATGCCTCAGAGCTCTTTAAAGGTATAGAGGCGCAAAAGACCTCGTGTTTTAACTTTGATGTAATTGTGCTTCCGGGTGTATCGGCCTATGTGGGCAGTGATATCACGGCGGGTATGTTATTTTGCGGTGGGTTAAATATCAAAAAGCCATCGCTTTTGATTGACTTGGGTACAAATGGTGAAATCATGTTATTTGGCCCTGATATAGCACTGTGTACCTCGACGGCGGCGGGGCCAGCGTTTGAGGGTGGCAATATCGAGCACGGTATGGCTGGTGTGCCCGGTGCAATAACCAAGGTCAGGTACGAAAATTCAAAATTTATTACCGAGACGATAGGCGGCGATAAGCCCATAGGTATATGCGGATCGGGTGTCATCAGCCTTGTGGCAACATTGATAGAAAACGGGATCATCGATGAAACGGGTTTGATTGACGACGAGGTATTTGATGATGATATATCGTTGACCGAGGATGGCAACGTAACGTTTTCCCAGAAGGATGTCAGGGAGCTGCAGCTCGCGAAATCGGCTGTACGAGCCGGTATAGAGATATTGATTGCGGAGGCCGGGCTTACATTTGCGGATATCGAGCATGTATTTGTCGCCGGGGGCTTCGGGTTCGCGGTGGATATGGACAGTGCTGCTGCGATAGGGCTTGTACCGGATGGCATGAAGGAAAGGGTTGTGGCTCTCGGTAACAGCTCGCTCGGTGGGGCGGCGGCGGTGCTTTTGGATTGCGATAACGAGGACAGCATCTCACGTATCGCTAGCGCGGCAAGGGAAATAAATTTGTCAAGCCATAAGGATTTCAACTCGAAATTCATGGAATATATGTATTTCTAAATTAATGTGCTGATACAGGAGGGTTATTATGGGACAGATAACTGTCAATACGGTAAATGACGCATTATGGGGCAATTGTGTTCAGATCAGTAACGGAATCGTAGAGCTGCTTGTGACGGTAGATTACGGTCCGCGTGTAATTCATTTCGCGCGTGTAGGTATGGAAAACATGTTTTATCAAGATAAGACCAAGTCTTATCTCGATAAGCCCTTTGACTGCTATGACGATCAACAGATTTTGTATGGCGGTCACAGGTTATGGATCGCACCCGAGATAGTGCCGCGTTGTTATCACCCGGATAACAAGTCGGTCGAGTGGAAGCAGACCGAGGGTGGTATCTTATTCACCGCAGCGGTAGAAGAGGGCAGCAAAGTCCAGAAGGCAATGCTTATAAGCATACAGGAGGACGAGCCGCTTGTTCATATTGAGCATAGCGTAAAAAACTGTGGGCTATGGGATATCGAGTTGGCACCGTGGTGTATTACGATGCTCGAAAAGGGTGGTAAGGAGATTATCCCTGTGCCGCAAACCAAGTCCGGCCTGCTGCCGAACAGGAGCGTCACACTCTGGGATTACAGCGAGATGAACGATTCCCGCGTCTACTTGGGCAAGAAATATATCACGATGACGCAGGATACCAACAAGCCGAACCCGTTCAAGCTCGGTATCAACAACGAGGACGGTTGGGCTGCTTATTTCAATAAGGGCCAGGTATTTGTAAAGTATTTCGTGCCGTCGCCGGACGGATACTATCCGGATAACGGATGTTCGTTTGAGTCGTATACAAACGATGTGATGCTGGAATGCGAAAGCCTAGGTGAGTTTGTTTCCTTGGAGCCCGGCGAGATTTGCTACTACTCAGAGGAATGGGAGTTGCACGAGGCCGCTGCCGCACCGTCAAACAACGAAGACGAGATCGAAAATGTCATGAAGGGGATTATCGAATAATCCTATTACAAATAAACGGTTGAGGTGATTACTCATGTATAAGATAGAGCGTATATCAAATAAGCATATGTCGGACTGGATATCCATGATGCTGCAGCTGTGGGATGACAATTCCTATGAGGTCTTGCGCACCGAACATGTCAATATCATGAACGATGATAAGTTTGGGAACTTTATCTGCTACAAGGGTAATGAGGCCGTGGGCTTTATCAATATGTCGCTGCGCACCGAATATGTCGAGGGTGCAGAGATTTACCCTGTAGCATATGTCGAGGGGATCTTTGTAAAGGGCGAATACAGGCGCAAGGGTGTTGCAAAACGCCTTCTCGACAAGGGTGCGGAGTGGGGAATGGAAAAGGGTTGTAAGCAGATGGCATCGGATAGCGAGCTTTCTAATGTATTGAGCCAGGACTTTCATGCGGGTGTGGGCTTCGAGGAGGTCGCGCGCGTCGTATGCTATATAAAAGACCTATGATATACATCGCGGACCAATGGAAGGATTACGAAATTTTAGACATGCACAACGGCGAAAAGCTTGAACGTTTTGGGGACGTGGTGGTCGTAAGGCCCGACCCCCAGATCGTATGGCCGTCGGAGCGTTATAACGACGCGGCATGGAAGCATTGCCATATGCATTATTATCGCAGCAGATCGGGCGGCGGGCATTGGGAAAGGCACAAGCCCGTGCCCGATCGCTGGGTGATCGCATATAAAGATCTGAAGTTTTATATAAAGCCGACGGATTTTAAACACATGGGATTGTTTCCGGAACAGGCCGCTAACTGGCTCTGGATCGCGGATATGATCGGAAAAGCGAAACGCAGCGTGAAGGTGTTGAACCTGTTCGGCTATACGGGCGGTGCGACTGTAGCAGCCGGAGCTGCCATGCAGAAGCAACAGGGCGGCTCGGTCACACATGTGGACGCGGCAAAGGCAATGAATGCGCAGGCGAAGGACAATGCAATGCTGAACCGCATAGAGGAGCGGCATTTGCGTTTTATTACAGACGATGTGTTAAAGTTTGTACAACGCGAAAAGCGCCGTAGTAATTACTACGACGCTATTATTATGGATCCTCCGTCTTATGGCAGGGGGCCGTCCGGTGAGGTCTGGAAGATCGAGGATCAATTACATGATCTCGTCTCCGCCTGTGTAGATATCCTCTCGGATAAGCCGTTATTCTTTTTGATTAATTCTTATACGACGGGATTTTCGCCGACCGTTTTGGTGAATATCTTGAACCTCACACTCGATAAAAGATATGGAGCGGAAAA
Source organism: uncultured Defluviitaleaceae bacterium (assembly GCA_964446745.1). GTDB lineage: Bacteria > Bacillota > Clostridia > Lachnospirales > WQUN01 > CAYURR01. The sequence goes on from CAYURR010000041.1 coordinate 6,849, forward strand.
AAGCGCAAAGGTCAGCGCTGTCGCAAACGTATACGCGGGTGAGCTCGGGTTGCCGTGCAAAAACGGCCTCGTATTGCCGTGCGGGATATTCGGTCGCGCAGAGTTTTGATTCTATTATCCCGGCAGAGGTCGTTCCTCTTCGCCTAACTTTGTAAAAATGGCTTGACCGCTTGTGAGCTCCATGGCCCTTTCGTAGATCGTTTTGGTATCGGCGGGCAGTGTGGACAGTGTCACGAGCACAGAATCCGTATATTCTATCGAAACAGGCTCTATGCCCATCTGTGGCAGCTGGTGTTGGAGCTTGTTTAAATATTGATATTCCATCTTGAGCGTGTATAAATCGTACATCGCCATCGTGACCACATTGCCGTCGGTGACGAGCTTTGCAGCTGTGCCATACGCGCGCACGAGCCCGCCGGCTCCAAGTAAAATACCGCCGAAATATCGGCTCACCACGATGATGCATCTATCGAGGTTCTGCGCCTTAATCACGTTTAGGATGGGCATTCCGGCTGTGCCGTTCGGCTCGCCTGCGTCGTTAAAGCGCTCGAGCTGACCGATGCGATACGCAAACGCGTGATGCGCGACATTCGGATGCGCCTCATTTATCGATTTCAAAAAGCTATGTACCTGATCCGTATTCGTGACGGCTGTGCCGTTGGACACGAATACGGATTTTTTTTCGGTAAATTCGGCGGTACTGCCCGGCCTTAGGGTCTTGTACATACTTACCTCCACATGTTACCTGTGCAAATTACTTGCGGCCATACTGGCAAACAGCGTATACAGAGCATCGATGTTTTTGCCTGTCTTGGCTGATATCTCGATCGTATGAACCGCGTGCCTGTCTAATGGCAGTGGGCGTTCGATATCGAGGTCTGTTTTGTTAAATACAGTGATGATGGGCTTGTTTATACACTTGAGATCAGACAGTGTGTCGTATACGACCTTCATCTGTTGCGCACATGCGGGATTCGATGCGTCCACGACATGCACGAGCACATCCGCAAAGTTCATCTCCTCGAGTGTGGCACGGAACGCCTGTATCAATGTATGCGGTAGCTTTTGAATGAAGCCGACTGTATCCGTGAACAATGCTTCCTTGTAGATATCACCGTACTCGGGGCCGTTAGGATGTGGGTATTTGAGGTTCAGCTTGCGTACGGTTGTATCCAGCGTCGCGAATAGTTTATTCTCCGCGAGCACCGCGCGATCCGTACCCACAGCACCGGTCAAAGCATTCATAAGCGTAGACTTGCCTGCATTCGTATAACCTACCGCTGAGAAAACGGTTATGCCGGCCTTTCCGCGCTTTTCGCGTAAAACCGAACGCTTGGAAGTGATTTCCTTGAGTTCGCTGTTTAAATGGTTTATGCGGCCGCGTATATGACGTCTGTCGGTCTCGAGCTTCTTTTCACCGGGACCGCGTGTACCGATGCCGCCGCCGAGCCTCGAGAGTTGACCGCCGAGCCCTGCCAGATGTGAGAGACGGTACTTGAGCTGCGCAAGCTCGACCTGGGTCTTGCCCTCGGCAGTTGTCGCGTGGTCCGCAAAGATATCCAATATCACCGTCGTGCGATCCAATATCTTGCATTTCAATATGTTTGAAAGGTTGTGCTGTGAGTTGGAGCTGAGCTCGTCATCCGCAACGATACCCGTTGCATTGTGTAGCGATATTAAGTCAGCGAGCTCGTCGAGCTTGCCTTTGCCTAAATAATGGCCCGGATGTACACCCTCGCGCTTTTGTACGAGCCTGCCTACTACCTCCGCGCCTGCCGTCTCGCAAAGCAACGCGAGCTCGTCAAGGTTGGCCTCGGTATCGCCCTGCCTGTCGTCATCGACGGCTATCAGTACAAATCGTTCCTTCTCTGTTTTCGTGTCGTGCATAAATTACCTCTTTCTAAGAACTTCCGCTCTTTCTTACTTCGACAGCCGCGGCTTGATCGGAGGCTTCGAACATGGCCTTCAGTACGATGGCTACGGATGGGCCTAACAACAGCCCCCAGAAGCCAATAAGCCGCAGGCCTACATATATGGACATAAGGGTAATAAGTGGATGCAATCCAATTTGATGCCCCAAGATACGAGGCTCAAGAAACTGTCGTGTGATAAACACGACACCGTAAATGATTAATAAAGCTATAGCCATCGGATAATTACCCGTGATGAAGTTATACGCGGCCCATGGCCAGAATACAAAGCCTGAGCCAAATATGGGCAGCGCATCGATAACGGCTATGCCCAAGCCCACAAACAGCGAGTATTCAAAGCGAATAACCGTAAGCCCCGTTATACATATAATGGCGGAGATACACATAAGTATGCCTTGCGCCTTGAAATATCCGCCGATGGCACGGAATACGCCTGTGCGAACCGTACGGACATGCGTATGCAGGCTCTTTGGTACCAAGTGATGTAACGCGTTAAACACTATCTCCTTATCCTTTATAAAAAAGAACGAGGCGATTATGCTGATCAAAAACATCATGAGCCCGCTCGGTATCGAAGAGAACACGCTCAGGGAGTTGTTACCGATATTGGAGGCTGCTATCGATGCGAAGTCAGAAATAAACTTCGGATCCGATATCGAGACGCTGAGATTATCTGGTAGGATATCGAACAGCACCTTTTTTTCAAAGCGGTCAATCATAGCGTAGAAATCCTTGGTCAGCGACGGTAGATCGACGATCAGCGCGCGGGCCTCGACCACGAGCTTTGTGATCAAGGTAGCAAGCAGCCCGCCAAACAATAAAAACACGAGCAACAGGCAAATGCCTGCAGCAACACCGCGTGACAGACGCAGGCGTTTTGTCAGCACGGTAACGAACGGCTCGACGATAATCGAGATCACCAAGCCCAGTATAAACGGGGCCAAGTATATAAGCAGAAATTCTACAAATATGTAAAGAGACAGAATGGTCAGCAGCGAAATAGCTATCCTATTAAGCAAGGTTTTGTTTTCTTTGTAAAACGCACGCAATGCTTGCATGATGACCTCCCGAAAGGCGATTTTTTACAGTATATGGGTAAAGTGTAAAAAAAGCAAATAGATATGAATGATTCAGACAAGATTATACTACCCTGTATATCCAAAATGATGTAGTCAAAATGCATTTTCTTTTTGTCATGTTTTGTTGGAAAAAATTGCGGCCAAGCCCTCTGTTTGTGCGGAATTCCGACATGGTGGACATGTTAAGGTATGTCCAACACGTCACAGCACAAAGGAGAGGAATACACTTGGATGACTATCAATTGCCGGTCAATGTAAAGCAAATAGGCTCCATAGGTGAAGGTTTGCGGATATACATAGAGGATTATGTGTTCACGTTCCTGCAGAAATACGCACTGGCCGGGGGTTCGAGCGAACGCATAGCATTATTGATCGGGCGGCACATGGTGATAGACGGATCGCCCGTGCTATTCATAAACGGGGCTGTTTGCGATAAGTACAGCATCGTACAGGAAGGCATGACCGTGTTCACGGTGCGATCGATGGAATACGCGCAGGAGATGATAAAGAAGTATTTCGAGGGCATGGAGATCGTAGGCTGGATGCAGTCGCAGCCGAGCTACGGTACATTTCTGAACAGCGCATATGCGAATTATCATCTGTCGCATTTCGATAAGGAATATGACGTGATGTTCGTGATAGACCCGATCGAAAAGGTCAACGCATTCTTTACATATGTAAAGAACGGACTGCGTGAGACAAAGGGGTATTTCATATATTACGAAAAGAACAAGGCCATGCAAGAGTACATGCTCGAAAATCGGCCTATAGAAATGGAATACCCGTTAAAGGAGCCCATCCTACAGTTCGAGGAGCCCGATGAGGAGGACGCGGAGCAGGAGTATCCCCGGCATACACCCGAACAGGTCATTCGCACACGACAGGAGACCAGAAACGTCGTACGCAGTGTGCGCGAGCAAAAACGTGTAATGAACCTGCTCGTGAGCCTGAGCGCGGTATTGTTTGTGGTGTGTTTTGTAATGGGAGCCGGGCTAATAAGGAATCAAGACCGGGTCGAGTACATGGAACAGCAGCTCGTACAGCTCAGTACATCATATAAAAACCTCGTGGCTGAGACCTCAAAGGAGAAGACCGCGTCGGTATTTGCGCCTCAGGATGACAAGAATGTAATAGAAAGCCAAGAAACGAAAAAGAATACGTTGACGGAGCCCACACCTTCACCAACGCCGGAGCCTACACCGGAGGCTACACCGGAGCCTACAGAGGAACCTACACCCGAGCCGCATGTAGAACCGACTGCACCACCGCCGGCAACAGCACCGCCCGAGCCGATTTACAGAACCTATGTAATACAAAACGGTGACAGTCTAAACTCGATCAGCATAAGGTTCTACGGCGACGTGAGCATGGTAGAGCGGATAATGGTACTAAACGGGATAAAGGACCAGAATAAGATCATATCGGGCAAAGAGATCAAGCTGCCTTGACGGATGGGGAATGCATAATGGAATTGCAGACATATGACGAAGTAAGGGTCATGGTTGCGCACGAGATGAAAAACCCCATCTCACTCGCGCTTGCGAATGTAGGCTTGATACGCATGCAGGATCAGGAGGGGCGTTTTCAACGCCAGTGTGACGCGATAACAAAGGAACTGAGCGGGCTGAACAGGCTCGTGACAGATTTTCTGGATGCGTCGGACGGGACATTTCATGACTTGATCGATGATGAGCAGACGGAGATAGGCGAGATTATAGAAAACCTCGTTAATCGTTATAAGAATGCGTACATGAGTATCGACTTGATCTGGAACAGACCGCAATCTGAGATATACATACAAGCTGACCAAAAGCAGCTTGAGATATTGTTTGGCAACATAATAAAAAACGCCGCAGAAGCGGTAGAAAGGGAGGGTATCATCGAGATATGCGTCTCTGTCGGAGACGGTTACCTTGAGGTCAAGGTAATGGACACGGGTGCGGGTATCGGGCATTCGTACAGAAAGAAAAAGGGTAACGGCATGGGGTTACACATCTGCCGGGACATAGCGAGACGGCTCGGCGGGGAGTTTTCCCTAGAGAACGGAACGAATGGGGGTGCTGTCGCACGGGTAGCGCTACCGATAATAGGTTAATAAAAAACGCTTGAACATCCGGGAGTAGGGGATGTTCAAGCGTTTTTTTGACTCATTATCAGCATAGTTTGAATGTTATTTAGTCTTACTATTTTTTCAGATTTGTAGCCTATATTTGAAAATAAGTCTTGCAATTCTTTTAGGGTTCTCTGCCTGCCGCCCCTGCATTCAACGGCCAATCTCAGCCCATTCATTATTACTTCTTTGGGTTCAAACTCGTCTGTTAAGATATCTTCAATGATTAAAAACTTTGTGTTACAGTCGCAGTGCTTTATGCAGTTACGTAAAATATTTAAGCATTTTATATCATCAAAATCATGAAGCAGATTCATTATTATGATATAGTCGCATATTTCACTTGGCAAAGACAACTCAAAAACATTACCTTCGATGAATATGATATTCACCTCATTTGATGCTTTAAATTCATTGCCTACTGTACATGGTATTTTAGTATCAACAATTGTATAAGAGCAATTGTTGCACCCTGTTAAAATCGACGTAGCTAAACCGCCGCTATTCCCGCCTAATTCTAGTACCTTCTTTTTTGCAAAATCTATATGCTTTACCACTTCTTTGCCTATTTCAAAGGTAATATGAAAATTGTACCTTGAGTAAATCTCGTACTCTAATTCACTAATACTGTCAAAAAAGAATTGAGATGAATTAACCGCTTTATTAAACATATCTGCATAGTGTTTATTCTGGGTTTTGTTGATTATATTATCGAGGATATACCGATGCCTCGCCTTGTGTTCATCTGTCATCACAAAACTACTGCCGTCAAAATACAGCAGGTCGTTTACAACCAGTATTCGGATGATTGCTTTATATATGCTTTCGTTTAATCCGAATTCTTTGATTTCGTCCTGATCTATACAACAATTTATTCTATCGAAAAAATATACTGCTTCATATAGTTGCATATAGCTTTCGTAGTCCATATCCTGTCCCTCAAACTTTTAAGACTTCTTACTCAAGGTTAAATTATCCGATAAGATCTTTTCAATCATGACGTTCCAATCACCGTCGAATTCAACGCCCTTCATAGTCACAATACCGGCGAGACCATGAACAATAGACCATACAGCGATAAAATTTTGCATGTGCAAGGACGCTGGTATGTTGAGCTTGTCCATGAGAAGAAATAGCGCGGTGGGCTCATTCTCTAAGTGTTTATAACTCTCGGCAGTCTTTTGGTCGTCACTTAGGACGATTTTAATATTGCTTTGATTAAATAAAAATGGGTAGTAGTTAGGGTTATCAACGAAGAAATGTATATATGCTTTTCCGACTGCAATCAAAAGCATATTTGAGTCAGCGCATCCTGCTATTGCATCGTTTATGATGGCAACAAATTTTTCCATGACATATTGCTGCATGGCCTCCAGCATTTCTTCCTTATCTTTGAAATGGGCGTATGGTGCGCCACGGCTGACGTTGCATTTTGCCGCTACCTTACGCAGAGAGCAACCGCTTACACCTTCTTCATTCACCATCTGAATGCCGGCTTCAATTAGCGCTGCGCGTAAGTTACCGTGATGGTAGGGTTTTGTATTCATAGTCTCGTTCCTTTCATTTGTTCAATTATAACTTCCTATCTTGACATAGTCAAGATGCCGTACTATAATGCGCAACATGACACCGTCAAGATTGTGAGCGGTGTCAAGATCAAAACATGGAGGTAGACTATGACGAAAACAAAGCTATTCACACGCAATTTTTCATTTCTTATTTTAGGGCAGGTTAGTTCACTGATGGGTAATGGTATTCTTAAACTTGCCCTGTCTCTGTATGTACTGGACATTACCGGCTCGGCAGCAATTTTCGCTGGCCTTTTGTCTATAGCGACTATACCCACCATATTATTTTCACCGCTTGGTGGTGTCCTTGCTGACCGAGCAAATCGCAGAAACGTAATGGTTGGGCTTGATCTTCTTTCGGGTATAAGCGTATTGGTTGCATTCCTATTATTTAAAGAAAACTATGCTATTAGCCTCATTGGAGCTTTGTTGGTGATACATTCTATTTTGGGTGCGTTTGAGTCCCCGACCGTTCAGGCTTGCGTACCTCAGATGCATAAAGGGGAAAACCTCATAAGAGCCAACGCGGTAATCAATCAAGCGGCAGCGATTTCGGGTTTGATTGCTCCCATCCTCGGCAGTGTTCTATATACAATTTTTGGACTGCAACAGATTATGGTGGTCAGTGCGGCATTCTTCTTCCTTACGGCACTGCTGGAGTGCTTTATAAAATTGCCATATGTGAAAACCAAAAGCAGCGGAAATATTTTTTCTACCATTCGATCTGATTTTGCAATCAGTTTTCGATTTATCTCAAAAGAACAGCCGCAGATATTAAAGATACTGCTACTGGCGGCGGCATTGAATTTTCTGCTCGTTGGTGTGGTAGTCGTTGGCTTGCCATATCTTGTACGAACGGTACTCGGCTTGAGTGCGCAAGCCTATGGAGGCGCATCAAGCGCATTGGGGCTGTCTGCAATACTTGGCGGTCTGACAGCCGGGCTTTTGGTGACAAAACTAAAAATAAGGAAACTGCATACTCTGTTAGTGGCGATCGGCTTGTCTCTCGTTCCCATCGGGATTGCTTTTTTTGCCCCGAATGCTATTTGGATGAAATACACTGTGATAGTTGCGGCTCTATTCATCTGCCAATTTCTGATTATGATTTTTTCCATATTTGCGCTATCCATCATTCAGCAAAGGACGCCAAACGAGTTGATAGGTAAAGTTATGGCCTACGCTACAACCGTTTCCCTATGTGCACAACCTTTGGGGCAAATGATATACGGCTTTATATTTGACAGTTTTTCGAAATCACTTTTTTTGGTTTTCTTAATAACTGGGATTGCCACAGCGGCAGTAGGTATTTTATCAAAAGGAATTTTTATCAAAGCAGATTCTCATTAAATTACAATAATTTTACATAAATTTTTCATTTCCTTGATAGAAGCGCTATTAGCAAAGATGCTACACTATATTTGTCATCCGACATTTTTCGACTAAAAGGGAGGGCGTGTATTAATGAAGCTTCTATCGCCAAAGGGGTATTATTATGCTGTCGGTAAAAAGAATTTCTTTGAGTTTGTCTTTCTCTCTGTATTCATTCTGTTCTTCTATATGCCTATCTTAAACTTATTTATGCTGGCCTTTAGTAACAGGTATGAGGCGCCTGCAGTATTTCCCCAGGAATGGGGTCTAAAATGGTGGAGATTTGTGTTAGGTCAACCCAGTCTCGTCAGTTCCATTACTCTTTCGTTGACCTTTGCATTTATCACCACATTGATCTCCTTGATGATATGTATTCCGGCGGCCTATGCCATCGCACGCTTTAGTTTTCCGGGGAAACGGCTTATACAATTGTCATTTTTACTATCCAATGCCTTTCCTAAAATGGGTCTTTACATAGCAATTGGTATAATTTTTTATAAGATCAATCTGATGGGTACGTTTACCGGTGTAGTGCTTATTCATGTGTTAAATTCACTTATGTTTATGACATGGATACCGTCGAATGCATTTTTGAGTGTACATCGCCAGCAAGAGGAATCCGCCCGAGACGTGGGAGCGGGACCGTTCAAGACATTTCTTTACGTAACCTTTCCTATTGCGCTGCCCAGTATAATAGTGGCCTCTATATATACCTTTCTAGGTTCATTTGAAGAGGCTCAAGGCACGATGCTGATAGGGTTTCCGACGTTTAAGACCATGCCTGTTGAGCTGTACGGAATAATAATGGAATACGCGACCACGGCCGGTCCTGTTTTTTCTCTTATTTTGATAATCCCTACGTTTATATTACTTATCATCTTCAGAAAATATCTCGGTGCAGACACAATTGCCAAGGGTTTTAAAATGAAATAGGAGGCCAACACATGAATAATGTAAAGCTCGAAATAATGGATCTCAAAAAGAAGTTCAGTAACGGTGACGGGGTAGAAAACATTAATCTAAATATTTATGAAGGTGAGCTATTGACACTGCTCGGCCCTTCGGGATGCGGTAAAACCACAATACTAAGGGCTATAGGAGGATTTAATCAAATCGACAGAGGCGTAATTAGATTGGACGGTCAAGATATACAAATGCTGCCCCCTGAAAAGCGACCTACCGCTATGGTATTTCAAAGCTACAACCTTTGGCCGCATATGACGATATATGATAATTTAGCCTTTGGGTTAAGACTTCGTAAAGTGTCAAAGCAGGAGATAAGCTCATCGATTACTGAGATGTTGGAGCTTGTAAAAATGCCAGGCACAGAAAAAAAATATCCGACACAGCTCTCAGGCGGCCAGCAGCAGCGTATCGCCATTGCAAGAGCGTTGTTGTTAAAGCCACATTTGTTGCTGTTGGACGAGCCTTTTTCAGCTCTGGACGCAAAGATACGCCTGGAAATGCGTGAGGAGCTTAAGAAGATACAGAAGAAATTAAATATCACAATCATATTTGTTACGCATGATCAAGAAGAGGCTATGGCTATTTCTAATCGCATTGTGGTTATGAATAAGGGAGGATTTGAACAGATAGGCAGTCCAACCGAGATTTACGACAATCCAGCGACTAAATATGTAGCCGGATTTATCGGAGATATGAACTTTTTTGAGGAAGACGGGCATACCATAGCGGTGCGTCCAGAAGATATATCTATCGACATCAATGCGGGACAGGCAGACGTATCGGGAGTGATCAGTGTAATGATGGTTCTGGGTCATTTTGTCGAGATATGTGTGCAGGTGGAAGATAAGAGTATTAAGGTGTTTGTACCTCGTGACATTGCAGACTCTTTGTCTGTAGACCAAGCAGTGGGCTTGAGCTTTAAACGAAAGCATATATTCTAAGTTTATTAGCAGCTAAAATAGCTGATTAATAAAAAAATAAAAAAAGGAGCATTAAAATGAGTTTAAAAAAGCTATCTCTGGTATTAACGCTGCTCGTAATGATCATTTCGATGGCTGCGTGTACCCAAAAGGCTGCAAGCGCAACGCCTACACAGCCATCTCCGACTACTGCTACGGAAAAAGCGGCAGAAACTGATACAGCAAAGAAAAAAACATTTACTATTTGGGCCGGAGGCTCCGACAATGTTAAGCAGCAGTTCATCCAACAGGTCGAAAAGTTCAATGCTACTAACACCGAAGGTTATACGGCACAGCTTCAGTTCATCGTATCGGGCACGGGTGTGCAGGGACTTCGGGAACGTATAATAGCAGCTAAGCTGGCTGGTCAAGCCAATACTGATTTTGACGTAATCGAACTAGGCGGTGACGAAGTGCTTCAATATGTCAGCGAAGGCGGGGATGATATCTTTTTGTCACTGGACAAAGCTAAAATCCCAAATATCGCAGACTTAAAATTTCCGGCTACATATCGTGATGATTTAGTTATACCCTATCGCGGTACTACGGTAGTACTGGCTTATAATTCCGAGGCGGTACCCAATCCTCCGACCACTACCGAGGAACTGTATCAATGGATAAAGGAGCATCCGGGTCGTTTTGCTTATAATACACCTGACTCCGGCGGTGCAGGATCGTCCTTTGTATCCACTTCTATTTATAATTTCCTGCCTGAGGAGGCCATGACATCACCTGATGAAAAATGGACAGCCGAATATGACAAGGGCTTCGAACTGTTGAAGGAACTTCACCCTTATATGTACAAGTCGGGTGGCAAGATTGTATACCCAAATAAAAACCAAGGCACCTTAGATCTATTGGCAAACAAGGAAGTAGATATGATACCGGCATGGGCTGATATGGCCATATCCCAAACACGAGCAGGTACTCTGCCGACTTCAACAAAAATATGCCAAATCACTCCCTCATTTACAGGTTCCACGGTAGTATTCGGCATTCCGTCTATCGGTTCCAATTCCGAAGGCGCTTACGCATTTATCAACTACATGCTTTCTCCGGAAGCACAGAATATAGCGCTGGACAATATGGCTGCTATACCTGTCATCGATTTTGCAAAGCTGGATCAAAATTTATTACCTTTCATTTCCTCATTAAAGATTGACAGCTTTCGTATTATGTCTACCGGTACGCTTGGCGATATACGTAACGAGCGTTGGTACTCTGAAATAGCCACACTTCCCTAAAAAAATAAAATCCCATCGCCGCTGATGACGGGGATGGGATTTTATTAAATATTCATAGAATTAGAGGCG
>CAYURR010000042.1:0-17441 GCA_964446745.1 uncultured Defluviitaleaceae bacterium
GGCTTTCTGTTTGCTGATTAGTATTAATATTACTGGAATGTATAGTTTCCAACATATACCTGAACAATCAAATTTGAACCGAATTGTATCTGCAACTGCTTGGCGATCTCATCCTTAAGTACAGCCAGACCATTGCCGTCATCAGCTTCGATTACCTCTTTGGACTTAGTATTTAATAAGGAAATGATTACATCCCTTATAACAATCTGGTTATCCTTTAGAGCTGTGATAACCGCCTCGCTGTCCTTATCCTTTGTGTTATCAACGCCAACACTAAACTCGATCTTTATAAAGTGTTCAGATCCATCTGAGTTCTTTGCCAAATTTGTAAGTATAGCCGAGTCCAAATTCACTTTTGTAATCTGATCAACAGTCAATACCTTTGTAACCACTACTCCGCCCGGTCCGGTCTGACCTTCACTGGCTTGTGACTGCGTTTTCATTATCTTAAGCGCATAAATAGAGACACCTGCTACGGTTCCCAATAAAACAACCAACAGCACAATGATAATAATCATTAACAGCTTACTCTTATCCAAGCCGAAACCCTCCATTTTTTAGATATGCTTTATCGTAACCGTATTATTGCTGTGTGTTACCGTTCATATTATCGACGTATGAGCTGAACACCTTTATCTCAACCCTACGATTCTTTGCCTTGTTCTCCTCGGTGTCGTTAGGCGCTATAGGTCTGAACTCACCCATCCCCTCTGCCGAAACACGAGCGGGGTCTAACCCCTTTTCATTTACAAAATACTCAGCTACCGTAATTGCCCTCGCGGCTGAAAGCCACCAGTTGCTTTTAAACTGTGGGCTGTTGATCGGGTCCGTATCCGAATGACCCTCTATCTTTATGTCGTTCTCTATATAGTTTACAAGCTCGGCCGATATAGCATCCAAAACAGGTATTACCTCCGGCCTCAGATTTGCTCGGCCCCTGTCAAATAAAATATTGTCAGTAATCGTGATGCGAATATAGTTTTCAAATACCTCTGTGGATATACTTTCATTCATTTGATTCTCAGCAAAGTATGTTTTGAAATCCGACGCCATTTGCGCTAGCTCGGCTTGGATCTTTTCTACAGTCTCCGCAGCAGCCGGATTGTTTTCCATCTTATTAGGATCCTCTTCGGCCTTATCGGTCGATGGTCCGGTCTTTTGTATCGCGGGCATATCCATGATACCGCTGCCGAGCATATCCATGATACCCTCAGCTGAACCGGACTGCAGCATGCTCACGACATTTCCCGAGAGAGCGGCCGCCATCGCGTTAAACTTCGCCGCATCCAAAGATGACATCGAATACAGCAACACGAAGAAGCACAGCAACAGCGTAACCATGTCGCCATAGGTATTCATATATTCCGGTGCGCCCTTTTTCGGTTCCTCAGGTTTACGCTGAAATGCCATGTTTATTCACCATCCTGCTTGCCGGGCTCAGCGCCGATCGACTTTCTGAGTGCCGGAGATATAAAGGATTTAAGCTTTTCTTCGATGATACGTGGGTTGTCGCCTGCTTGAATGGACAGTATACCCTCGATCAATACAGTCTTAAGGAATATCTCAGTGTTTGAAAACAGCTTCATTTTATTTGCAACAGGGTTCGCCAGGTAGTTTGACAGCAACGATCCATAGAATGTCGTGATAAGAGCCGTAGCCATACCTGCACCGAGGGAGCTCGGGTCACTAAGGTTTTTAAGCATCAATATCAGACCGATAAGCGTTCCGATCATACCCCATGCAGGAGCGATACCGCCGACAAATTCCCACATTTTAATGATATCACCGTGTCTGTCGTCTATAAACGCCAACTCTGTTTCCATAATGTTTTTAACGAGCTCCGGATCGGTAGCATCGACGATCAGCTGTATACCCTTTTGCAAAAATACATCGTCCATGCTTTTTACAGCTTCCTCAAGCTGCAGAACGCCTTCCTTACGAGCGATGTTAGCGAGCTTGACGATATCCTCGATAATCATACCGGGATCGGACTTTGGAGCCTTGAATATAAGCCCCATGCTTTTGACGCCTCTAATGGCTGTGGAGAGCGGAACCGCAATCAACGTGGACGCGATCGTACCTCCGACGGTGATCATGACTGAACCCGGATCAACAAAGCTCGCAGCCTGCGCGATATTAAAATTAGCAGTTAATAAAATAGATGCAAAGATGAAAACAATACCCGATATAAAACCAATCAGCGAACCGAGTTCCACAGCTTATCGCCCCCTGAAAATGTAATTTCACGCCTGAAGTCCTTTACCCTTTGGATGATGTCATCGACAGGTTCCAAGACGATAATCTTTTTACCGGTGGTCATCGTAACGGTCGTATCGGGCGTTTCCTCGATAGTCTCTATAAGATCCGAGTTAATAATCATTTCTTTTCCGTTTAGTTTGGTTATTTTAATCATATATACTCTCCATACACACCCCGTCATAGACGTGCGAACGCTTCGGTGAATCATTATATATGAAGCGTACCAAAAAATCAAATCTATCGGAGCAGCAGGGACGACATAATCAATACTATCGCCCCTACTATAAGAAACTTTTATCTCTTAAGGTTTACCAATTCCTGAAGCATCTCGTCCGATGAGGAGATGACACGCGAGTTAGCCTGGAAACCACGCTGCGTCGTTATCATTTCCGTGAATTCGGCAGCGAGATCAACGTTCGACATTTCTAATACGCCGCCCTGCAGATCGCCGTCCTGACCTACGCCGTCAAAGTCACCGGAGTTAGCGGTGGGTCTGAAGAGGTTGTTTCCCATCTTCTCAAGACCCGCCGGATTTTTAAACTGCGCAAGCGGTATCTGCCCCAGCAACTTTGTCAATCCGTTTGTATAACTACCCATAATTTTACCGTCCGGCCCGACACTCAGGCCGTCGATAGTGCCCGGTTCGTTACCGTCCAGGTAAGTGGCCTTCATCGTGGTGTTCTCGCCGTCATAAGATTTCAAACCGCTAAAGTCAAGACTGATCTTACCTGCTGTTGCCGGTGTACTTGGGTTTGCATCGCCAAAAATGCCCGGGGGTTTAATGACCGAGGTACCGGCGGCGGCTGTAGCATCCGCTATGATCGTGAATGAGCCCTTCTTACCTGCAGTTCCGCCCACATTTACCAGATTTCCTGTCGCATCGAATTCTAATGATCCCGGAAAACCTGCAACAGTTGCACTTACAGGGTTCTTTTCATCGCCATTCGGGAATATCTTAACCTGTCCGTTTGCTGGGGAGGCAATATTCCATATAGCCTTTGTGCTGGTCGAATTTGTGGTGTCGTATTTAAGCTCGACATCCATCGTAAAACGTGTACCTACCGAGTCATAGAACGAAAGGGTACGTTTAACGGAACTACCGTCCTTGATAGGATTAATATTGCCTGTTATCTCTATGTTCTGGGTAGTAGCCGGCGGCATGATTTCCTTGTCTCCGGCTATCCTTATCGGTGCAACCTTATCCTTCTTGATTACCTCTACACCGTTTTCAACTGCCGTATCCCAACCCATGAGCTTCATACCGTTCATGGAGATAAAGCCCTGCTCATCAAGGATGAAATTACCTGCGCGTGTAAAATACTGACCGCTGTTATCCCCGACTACAAAGAAACCATCACCCTGTATCATAAGGTCTAACGGGTTATCCGTACGTTGCGTAGCACCCTGGGTCATAAGCTTGTCGATCGATGCTACATTCGTACCTAAACCTATCTGCATCGGGTTTTTACCCGCGCGACCTGTCTGAGCATTTGCACCGCTTGCACCGCTGACTGTTTGGCTGAACACCTCGTTAAATGTTACGCGTGATGCCTTGTAACCCACAGTGTTTACGTTAGCTATATTGTGTGCTATTACGTCCATCTTCGTCTGATGCACCCGAAGTCCTGAAACCCCGGAGAACATTGATCTCATCATAAAACATTTCCTCCATTTCGGCTAACCGTTATGCCCCTGCAGTCGTTTCGGAGCATATGCCTCCATTTACGGTCCGGCATTTTTTCGGTTTTTATACAATCACGGCCCCATCAATCTGCGTAAAGACATGGTCATTATCTTTATTCATCGCAGTGACCACAACCTTGCTACCCACATTTACAAGTAGCGCTACATTGTCCACGAGTACCAGCGAGTCCTTTATGCCCTTCGAACGAGCCTTTCTTACACCTTCCTCCACGCGTTCAAGCTGCTCACCTGACAGGTTTATTTCACGTGCATCGAGGCGTGCGGCTGCGTGCTTTGAAAACTGCAATGGGGCATTGTCGATCGTTCGGTTCAATACATCCGCAAAGTTATTTTGTGTATTCGTCGCGGTTGTATTTGCAACCTGATTATGCAAACGGCTCCCAGTTACTTTTATTGGGCTTTGTATTACGTTTTGATTAGAGACGGTGTTCATTACTTATTTCCCCCTCAAATCCGTATACGATACCAATTCATCGCCGACTTTGAGATAGACGTTACCTTCACGTAATACCGCAGCTGATGCCACTCCGGTAACATTCTTATACGAAACCTGTTTGCCGACGAGACTTATGGCCTCGGTTGCATAGTTGATCTTGTTGATCAGATAGTCCTTACCACCAATTTCGAGATATGCCTTACCTTCATTTATATTTACCTTGGATATGGTTCCACTATCAACTACATCAACGTAGTTTCCGCTTGCATCCTTCTCAGATACTGTGATCTTTTGATCCAGAAGCATCTTTTTATCCGCTACCGATGTAACCTCGTATGAATATATCTCCTTGTCACCTACAACCAGTATCGGAGTAGATCCCGTATACTTGACATAGTCGACCTTTCCTTCCACAAACTCCTTAGCGTTACCCTTTTCATCCAGCAACAGAGCCTGTACATATCGTCCCATAAGCGAAAGATTTTGGGTTTTAAGCGATGTGTTATAAATTTCCCCTATACCACCCGCAATATCACTACCCTCGCCCACAGCATAAACGTCGTCAAGCGATACATCCTTGTCACGGATACGCAAGTACGGATTGCCGTTTTTGATTACCACTCCGCTGACAATACCGTCCCAGTCATCAGACTTTCCGGTCATTGAGTTGAATTTCGACGTGTATACAAACTTCCCGATCATATTATAACTCTGAGACATCTGGAAGGATTTATTCATGTTCTGCATCTGCTCGAGGGACGTAAACTGCGCCATCTGGGCAATAAATTGCTTATCATCCATCGGACTCAGCGGATCTTGATATCGCAGCTGTGTCACGAGCAATTGTAAGAACGCATCCTTATCCAATGTACCCTGCGCATTTCGTTCCGCGGCTTTAGGTGCTGTCTTTGCCCCGTTTACATTATTGTGCCACGACGTACCCGCTACCGTATCCGACATATCTTCACTCCTTCACTACACTACATAATCCACGCTACTGCCATATGCGGCCTTTTGATCGACCATGACAACATCCGGTTGAACCTCGATCCCTTCGGCTGACACCGAACCCGCGCGTTGTACCCTGCGCGCATCCGCACCGTTTTGCTTCTGGGCTTCAAACATCTCGTTTCTATCCTTGTTTTCACTACCTACCGAAACAGACAGCCCTGAGATATTTAATCCCTGATCTTGCAACACCGTCTTTAGATTATTAAAGTTAGATTCGATAATCTCCTTAACGCGTTGGTTTTCAGCTGTGAACTGCGCTGTAACCAGTCCGTTTTCGGTTATGACCTTTAGGGTCACGTCACCCAAGTGCTCCGGTCTTAGGGTCATCCTGACTTCATTTACCGTTCCGCCTGCCGTTATACGTACCCTCTCAACCAACTGGTTGACTACCTCCTGCGGGTCAACACCGCGCATGAGATCACTGCGCATCGCATCACTGCGAGCAAGGTTTTGTATAAACGACGAAGCGTTTGTTTGTGAAGTGCCTTGCACGGGGTTTACAAACAGGTTGTTATTTGAAAGCTGTCCGTCTTGCCTGAACTGCTCTGAATTATTACCCATGCCGCCTGAATCTCCACCTCGGGCTCCGGTTTGTGAAGCGTATTGCTCAGTAACCCTCAGATCGACAATCGGCTGATCGGTTTCTACAGCCTCATTAATAATTCGTTCATCTGCCACGTTTTCGGCTTCTTCAACCCTTACTCCAGATGCCGGCTTGTTACCAGCCACTATCGCGGCATTTCCGATGTTTTCAGCCGGATCGGCGATCCTTGTCTGCATGGTATCAGTGCGCGTAGCCTCTGCTTGTGTGGATGCATTCTCTACCGTCTCACTTATCTCAGTAAACAGTTTAATTCGGTTCAACTCTGCCTCAGAGAGCACGCTCTCTGCATCCTCACCGTCAGCCAAGACCTCCATGCCCTCAGGTATCTCCTGACCGGCACCTACTGAATCGGTCATGTCCATAAACGACATCAGCTGTGGATTTACCGCAGCCAGACCACCGACCTTTTCATTCAACGTGTTCATGAACATATTGAAATTATTAAGGTCTGCAAGATCAGATGGTTTTAGATTTAACTCACCCAGTATCTGGTTTATCAATTCCTTGCCGATACCCAATTCTTCAGCAAGCTTATCTCGAATGGCATCGTCCGGATTTGCAACTTCGTTCTGCGCTTTGCTTACCGGCTCAGCATTATCGACATTGCTACTGCGGCTTGCCTCCGTAACAGGTTTTGTATCCGTTACAGGTCTCGTATCATTCGACGATTTCACTTCTGCAACAGGGGCTTGTTTGGTACGCGGATCGTTTTGGCGCTGTGGCGTCACCTTGCTATCCTGCGAGCGCTGTATACCCACGCGTTTATCATTGCGCTGATCCGTTTTACTTGGTTGCTTCGCTCGTTGCGTCGTCTCACGCTCCGCGACAGGGTTTTCGACTTTTGCAAAGAAGCTGTCAAAACCATTTGTTCCCGGTTGTGTACGCTTTGGAGAGTATTCGTTTTCGGCTGATGGGTTTCCCATATACAGTTTCACGAGTTCCATCTCTTACACCTCCCTTCATTTTTATTTTTTTCCTATTAAGGAATATATTTATCCAAAAAGTTGGAATAAATATCTGGAATAATTTTACGTCGGAGCCATTGTAGGTGCCGCTGTATCCGCAGGGGCTGTCGCGACCGGCGGTGCTGTTGCAGTCGGAGGAGCCGAAGCCGCCGCTTGTGCGGCATTCTCCGGTGCAGCCACATCAGCAATAGTTGCAGGTGTCACTGCTGCCGCTATGGGAGGCGGTGTTGGTGATGGCAGGGCCATCTCCGGAGCCGGCGTCGGTGCGAGAATGCGGGATATACGGGCTACATCACGTGGTTGCATTGCAGAAAAGATAGCACCCACAGTTTCGCTCGTCATCGATTTTATAATCGATACTACCAACGCCATATCTGTATTCATCATCTGTGTGAGTGTCTGGGCCGCCGCGGTTGTTTCCATTGCGCTGATATCATTTACATACTTTTGCATATCCTTACCATACTGCACCTTCCCTACAGCCTGGCTGTAGAGCTGCTCAGCATTATCGGGCGAGACCGAGGCATAAAAATTCGCATACGCGTTTGGGTCATTGGCGGCTATCATTGCATCAAAATCCGCCTTCTCCTGCTTGAACTGGAGCTGCTGAGCCTCTATCTCCTTTAAACGATTGATCTCAGCTACATACATGTCACTCTTTGCCGCTGCATCCTTTGATGCTTGATCGGCTGTGCTGAGCTGTTCCGTCAAATCTTGTATCTGCTTTACAAGTTCCTCACGGGTCATCGTCGCATATGGATCGTTTGCATCGGCGGTTTTATCGACCGGTAGCAGGTTCTTTACGATTGGTATATTCTGTAGCAATGGCGTGATGTACTTATCCCTGATCCCGAAAAGGTTAAAATAAATGACACTGAAAATAGAACCAAGGACGCCAAGTAAAACGGCAAAGGCAATAATCTTGCCAAGTATGCCGCCTTTCTTTGAACCTCCGGGCTTTGACTTCTTTTCAGTGTCAAGCTTTTTTTTAGTGGGATTTGCGTTTATTACCGTTTTTGACATCTCTCATGTCCCCAATTCATTCCGTTCGGTTGTTGTATTTATAGCTCACGATCTCATCCACAACCTTCTGCTCGGCTAACTTTTCCTCGCGGATATACTCCGTATATGCCTTGTCCTTCAGCGCCTCAAGCATCTTTCTGTCCTGTACGGCCTTTACGAGCTCCAAGCGCTTGCCTTCGGTATGCCTTTGGGCTCCCTTTACGACTACTTCTTGTTCCTTTATCCGATGCTTCAGCGCGCCTATATAATCGTTATGCATTCGTATGGTGGCAGGTTTTACTGCTTGCATGATATCCTCACGAAAATTACTTATCTCCGCGTTTCGCTCCTCTACCATGCGTTCCTTCTTTTGCTTCTCCTGCTCCAGCTTGTTCAGCGCGCGTCCGTATTCCATCTTTTTTTGTTCTTCTATTTTTTCTTTTAGGTCCAGATAATTTCTTAGTGAAAACTTAAACTTTGCCATTATTGGATATTATTGATGTCCTCCATAATCTTCATCGTCTCTTCAAATGAAAAGTTTGAATCGACAGGTTGGGTTAGAAAGTCATTAATCGCATTATGCTTCGAAACGGCCTGATCTATATCCGCGTTACTGCCTTTTACATAGGCGCCTACATTTATAAGATCTTCAGCGTCCGCATATACAGCCATTGCCTTCTTTATCATGTTTGCGGTCTGGCGGTGCTCTTTTGTGGTTACATCGGACATAACACGCGATACACTCGCGAGCACGTCGATCGCGGGGTAGTGGTTCTTGTTTGCGATCTTACGAGACAACACGATGTGACCGTCCAAGATACCGCGTGCGGTATCGGTAACGGGCTCTGTCAGATCATCACCATCCACGAGCACGGTGTACATGCCCGTTATGGATCCGACTGCAGAGTTTCCGGCCCTCTCCAACAACTTCGGCAACAACGCAAAGACCGATGGGGTGTATCCCCTGCTGACTGGCGGCTCACCGATCGCAAGCCCGACCTCACGCTGCGCCATAGCGTAACGTGTCAGTGAGTCCATCAACAACAATACGTCTCTGCCTTGCGCGCGGAAGTATTCGGCGATACTCGTTGCAACCTCTGCTGCCTTTAGACGTACGAGTGCGGGTCTATCCGACGTCGCTATAACCAGAACCGAGCGTTTGAGACCCTCTTCACCCAAGTCCTTTTCAATGAACTCCTTAACCTCTCTGCCACGCTCACCGATCAGTGCGATGATGTTTATGTCTGCCTGTGTGTTTCGCGCGATCATACCCATCAATGTACTCTTACCGACACCACTGCCCGCGAATATGCCTATACGCTGTCCCTTACCGATCGTGAGTAGGCCGTCTATGGCCTTTACACCCAATACAAGCGGATCGTGGATTCGATTACGTTCCAACGGATCCGGCGGGGTATTCGTGACCGGATGTTCGTCGCCGCCATGAATAAATGGCTTTCCGTCCATCGGACGACCAAGACCATCCAACACCCTACCCAATAGCTCATCGGATATCTTTACGGTGATCGGTTTATCTACAGCCTCGACAACACTGCCCGGGCCGATACCTGACATGTTACCAAGTGGCATCAACAGTATACGGTTTTGCTTAAAGCCAACGACCTCAGCAAATATATCTTCACTATGTTTGGTCGCGCGCAGCTTACAGACATGGCCGACACTAACATCTGGGCCCACCGATTCGATGGTAAGACCCACGACCTGAGATACACGCCCGAGCTTTAACGCATAGCGTTTCTGTAATACCGTTGCATATTTAGAAAGGTTTATATTTATTCCTTCAACAGCCATCCGCTACACCCCCGGACTTAAATAGAACAGATCCGATTTGAGCGCCTGAAACTGTTGATCCAAGCTACAGTCAATATTTCCGAACTGCGTCTCTATGATACAATCCGATATATTTAATGTTGAATCCTTTATTATACTTACATTTGTTGAGGTATCTACGACCGATAGGATATCATTCTTGTTCTGGGAGACAAGATCATAGTCGTCCTCCGATACATGTATCACGATATCTCCAACTGTGGTGGTATTCGAAAGGCAGTCCTTTAATAGGTTGATAACAACCCCGGGATTAATAATCACCGTTCGCATCAATAACTTCTCGGTTATATCCACGATCAGCCTGACAATCTCAGGTTCGAGTTTCTTTAAGGTCTCTTCTCTGTCACTCTCGGCTTGTGTGTATAAATCCTGCGCCTCCGCCTTTATCCTATCAGCTTCGGCTTGTGCCTCCGCAATCCCGGCTTCAAGGCCTTCCTGTCTGCTCTGCTCTTTTATTCTCTCGGCATTCTTCTTAGCGTCAGTGGTAGCGTTCTCAATGATCTCCTCAGCGCTCTGACGGGCGTTCTCAATGATAGCCTCGGCCTCTGCCCTGGCAGCATCTACGATCTGCCTTGCACGCTCTGTAGGGTCTATATCCTGTTGAATCTCCTGAGGCTCCTCATGATATTGATCAGGCCTATCCGACTGGATGTAATCCTCTCTCTGCCTGTCGGCATGAAAAGGAGTGAGCGTAGCGATGTTTGCTATCTCAATATTTACTTTATTCTGTGGATCAACCTTGACATCGTATGCCTTGATAATCTTAGGCAATTATCTCATCTCCTGCGCCGCGCGATATGACTATCTCGCCGGAATCTTGCAGCTTCCTGATTATGTTGACGATCTTCTGCTGTGATTCCTCAACATCCGAACGACGTACAGGGCCCATGTAGTCCATATCCTCTTGTATCATCGCGGCCAAACGCTTTGACATGTTCGACAGGATCAGGTTCTTAAGCTCATCGCTTGCGGACTTCAATGCGACAGTGATATCACGCTGCTCGATATCCGGATGGCGCAATACGACCTGAACCGAACGGTTGTCGAGCTGCAGTATATCTTCGAATACGAACATGCGCTTCTTGATTTCCTCTGCGAGCTCCATATCCTCGACCTCGAGTGTCTCCATGATGTTCTTTTCTGTTGAACGATCCACCACGTTCAAAATTTCTACTACCGAGTCCACGCCGCCGACAGTCGTAAAGTCTTCCATGAGCATCGATGAGAGCTTCTTTTCCAAAACCTTCTCCACTTCCTTTATGACATCCGGAGATGTCCTGTCCATAGTCGCTATCCTTCGAGCGACATCGGCTTGTTTGTCGGGGTCCAGTTCTGCGAGCACCTCGCTGGCTTGCTTTGGTCTTAAGTATGACAATATAAGAGCGATCGTCTGAGGATGCTCGTTCTGTATAAAGTTGAGTATCTGCCCGGCATCCGATTTCCTGATGAACTCGAACGGGCGAACCTGCAATGACACTGTAAGACGGCTGATGACCTCGAATGCGCGGGATTCGCCGAGTGCCTTTTCGAGCACCTGCTTTGCATATGCGATACCGCCCTCCGCGATATACTGCTGAGCAAGACACATCTGGTAAAACTCGTCGAGTACCTTCTCCTTAGTTTCCGGCATTACGGCATTAATATTCGCGATCTCCAGTGTGAGTGCTTCTATTTCTTCTTCTTTAAGGAACTTGAATACGGAGGCGGATTTCTCCGGGCCCAACGATATTAGTAATATCGCGGCTTTTTCGCGTCCTGTAAGGTCCGCTATAGAGGTTGCCGGCATTACTCCCACTCCTCCCTGATCCAGTTACGCAGCAGCTGAGCGGCTGCTTCCGGTTTTTCGTTGATAAACTTCTCGATCTGTCTCTTGACCTCGGAGTCCTTGACATCGGCTATCGCTTCAAGCTTCGATACCTCATCCTGCTTCTGCTCGTCTATGATGGTGCTCTCAAGCAGTTCCTCAAGCGGCACCTCAGGCTCAAGCTCCGTGACCGTAACAGGTTTTGTTCTGCTGATGACACCAAATGCGAGTATCAAGATCATCAATGCAAGGATCGCATAGACTGTGATCTGCTTCACATCAACCGGTTTAACCGGTTTGTCTACGAACATCGCAACCTCATATCCCGATACTGATAGGTTTTCAATACCCGTGCTCATCTTTATCAAATCAATGATGTTATTATCAATAGTTATAGGTTTCTCGGCTTGATTTGCCGCCCTAAACGCGTCCCACGTTTGACCGTTTAACAAGTTGTTTCTGGTCATGTAATCCTGATCATATGTGATATATCTATAAAGGATTACGCCGATCGAGGATTTCGCCGTATCTAATGCTCCGGCTGCATTCTCTGTCATGGTCTCGGTCGTATCGTAGATCAATTCCATTTCCGAGCTCTTCTTTGACGCCGATGACGAGGACTGGTTACCGGTCTGATACGACGGCGTTGCCTGGTCGTTTGATCCGGCTCCGGGTTCCGCAGCGGCTGTACCGCCTGTCACTTTGCTCTCTTCCGTAATCTGTTTGACCGGAGCACCTGTCGTGGAGCCGGCTATGGGTGTCTCATGCTTTGTTGATCTCTGCTGTACTCGGTCCCAGTTGAACACGAGATTGGCAGTGGGTTTTACATCGTCAAACAACGGTGCCAAAGCTACCTTCAGCTTCATTTCCATCTCGGTCTTATACAGCTTTTCGGTATCGTATTGATTGGCCATTGTGCCGTTTTGTTCACGAGAGCCTGAATAGATGACGTTATAACGCTGATCCATGATCTCGATACCGCTCAATTCAAGACCTTCAACGCTCGCCAACACAAA
This sequence comes from uncultured Defluviitaleaceae bacterium, assembly GCA_964446745.1. GTDB lineage: Bacteria > Bacillota > Clostridia > Lachnospirales > WQUN01 > CAYURR01. Next base: position 12,653 of record CAYURR010000042.1, read on the forward strand.
CAATGCTACAGCCTGCGCTTCCTTCGCGTCCAATGTCCGAGAGGTCGTCAGTATTACAGCCACCGAAGACTTATCCTCGGGCTTTTCAAAGAAATAATTTCTCTCGGGAACAATCAACGTAACGCTTGCATCCTCGATACCGTCAAATACGCGCAGATCGTTTGCTAGATCGGACTGCTTAACACGCAGATCCATCTGCTTTTTCGTGGATTCGGTTGTACCCATGCCGCTACTGGCGATGGCTTGCTCGAATGTAAAATATTTTCCCGACGCGTCCTTGGTCAGGCCGTTATCGGCCAAAACCTTCTTGGCCTGTAGGGTCATTTTATTATCTACCTCAAGACCCCTACCCCCACGCGCCATACGGTTTGGAATCCCTGCGTCTTCGAGGGCGTTTTGCATAGTGGAAATGGTCGTAACATCCTTGTTATCGATCAACAATACCCAGTTCACGCGGGTATTCAGATATATGGTGGCGCCGAGGACCAGCAGGAATACAACTGCAATAGCCATAACCTGTATCTTTTGGCTGCGCTCAAGCCCGTTCCATTTTTCACGTATAGTAGTCCATACACCTTGCAGTCGTTCTCGCATCTACTCACCTCTTTGGACCTAAGTATAAAAAATGTATTGCTATACCTGCATCCTCATGATTTCACGATAGGATTCGATAATCTTATTGGTTACCTGCACCGTGAAATTCAAAGTAGAATACGCTCTATCCTGAGCCAACAGCACCGACTGCATATCGTCAATACGACCCGTCGCGAGATCCAGCTGCATCTGATCTGCTTTCAACTGATACGCATTTGTTTGATCTATCAAATTTACTGCCGCGTTAAAAAAATCCTCAAAGACCTTGCCGTTTGTTTTTGCCGGCACATCCACCGTTGTCGGCATGAACGAAATATTATTTATCGCCGACAGCCCGTTAGTTACGGACAAATCCATTATCTAACGCCCCTTCGCTATTTTACCTGCCCAATTCCAAGGTTCTTGCAATCATCTGCTTGGTGTTGCTGATAGCTGTAATATTAGCCTCATACGATCTTGAGGCCGATATCATATTGACCATTTCCTCGACGATATTGACGTTAGGCATCGTTACATAGCCGTCCTTGTCCGCATCGGGGTGATTCGGCTCAAAGACCTTCTGGCCCGACCTCTCATCCTCAACGATCTTTGATACCTTTACCCCGGCCTTTGCAGGGCTTATACCACCATCGTTCACAGCCTTATCGAAATACGAAGCAAAGGACCCCGGATTGGAAATCTCTTCAAAAAGCGCGATCTTACGCTTATATGGTTTTCCGTCTGCTGCCTTTGTCGTGTTTACATTAGCGATGTTTTCGGAAATGACATCCATCCTCATACGCTGCGCCGACAATCCCGTAGCGCTGACGTTCATGGAATCAAAAAAGGACATACCATACCTACTTTCCTGTTAATCTGCTTTTGTTAACTGCATTATCTACCCGTGAGCACAAGCGAAAGACGCTTACTGTTATTCTGCACAAGGCTTACGAGTGCATCATACCTCACGGAATTCTGGTACAGCTCCACCATCTCCGTGTCAATGTCCACGTTGTTTTTATCGATCCGGTAATTCAGATTGTCATGTATAGTACCGACTGTCGGTGTGACATCGGACAGATCCAGTTTGCCGGTCTTTTCATATTTAGCTACGGCTTGCTCCAGACTCTTTTCGAAACTAACCACCTTTCGCTTGTAACCCGGAAGGTCGTTATTTGCGATGTTTTGTACAATCACATCGTTTCTGAGTGAGGCAGCACGCATCGCCGAGCCTATTATTTCGTTTTTTACATAGAGCTGGTCGAATATCATAAAGTTACCTCATGTGGAAAATAATTTTGTTATGTATTTCATTGTGTGCCGATAGCGGTTTGATTATGCGAATATTATTAATATGTTACAATCTCTTTTCACGTATTTTACACAAGGTCTTAGCAGTTTGTCAATGAACGATTGTATGCAACACTCCTGAAACGCAGAAGGCCTTTTCCTCCGCTTTGCTCCATTTTTCGGCTGTTTTTAAAATCTCCGAGGCTGTGCATGTTCGAATACGTTCGACCTTTTCCGATAAAAAACCCGCCGTCCATCCCGTAATATAATCGTTTAATCTCTCGCTCACGAGCTCAGCTTCATGGGTCGGTCGCAGCAGCCTGTTTAGTGTACCTTTTGTGTACAATGAGAGATCCATCGGAAGCTTATCAGAACACAGAAAACTCACGATATGATTAAACAAGCTCAGTGATCCAACAGGCTCCGGATCTGCCGATGTATATGCTACGATCATATCTCGACCAGAGATATCGATACCATGGTTGTACGCACCGGATCTATTTCTCGCCTCCGGAAGCAGGTACTCCATGTCAGCGATATGCGCCGCTACCTCGTCATAGCCATAGCGACTGCCATCATAGCGCAGAGCCATTGCAGCCTCCGAAGGTGATTCTAAAAACATCGGACGTGGTTTAATGGCAACTTCCTTGGCAAAATCATGAGTGCAATCCTCGGCATTTTTTGTTTCGGACGGCAATGACAATGTCGCATACAGCCGTGCATATCGATCAATGTCTAGTGCGTTTCCCGAAATAGCGAGCATACAAGGCCTTTCGCTCAATGTACAGCTTGAAGAGACTTTCGAGGAATCAATGCCATAAAACAGCGATTCGTATCCGTTTATGTATTCGTCATATGCATCGGGCATTGAAATGAATGCCTTTGCGCGCTTGACATTGGTTTTACAGCGATCTTTCATGAGATCCCTGCGGCGTCGGTCTAAGACATCCGAATTGAGTTTATACAACTCATCTGGGGTGATTGTATCCAGCCGATCTATAAGCTCGCGTATCAGATCAAAGACCCATTCGGTATTGTCGCGATCAATCCTCACGGCAATAATCAACTTTGGCATAAGTGCTCCGGCAATACTGGTGTAGCACTTAATATATGACTTCATTTCGCCAAAGAACATTCGTTCCGCAAAAAAAACCTCTGCATAGCATGCAATAGCTGAAACGCCCGCAATCTCATGTATTTTAATGTCTGACACATCAAAAAGAAAATTAAAATAAATGATGTCTTTCGAATCAATATAAGAATTGATTATGGATTCATTCCATTGGGAAAAGTGACCATAAGATACATAACGATTGATCAAGGATGTATACATATATGCACCCCAATTTCACTTTTAAAATACCGCTCGACCGAAAGCTCCAATGCTTTATAAAACATCTTAAAATCTGAACTCCATGATTTTACTATCGTAGACGACTCTAATCGATCAAACGGATCAAATCCGTATAGCATATCGCTAACAGCACTCAGACCGTATACGAGTGCCTTTGGCTTGTAGCCCGTCACCTCGTCCGCAATCATAAACGCATAACGGTTTAACGCGTATTCGAGAAGCGGCTGCGACAGTTGCGATTTCAGTGTGTCTATAACTCTGTCTATACCGCTCTCATATGTGATAAATCCAAACAGATGCTGCCTTATTTCATTGTCAAGATGTATCTCATAGCCAAGTTTTTCATAATATATCTTTAGTATTTGAAATATTGCGGCAGAGCTCGCGTCCTCATGTGGGTTCGTTTTAAAGAATAAGCCGCTTCTATTTGTTTTTTTATCGCTGCATATGTCAAAGATTATTCCGGGTTCTGAGTTATCTAAAATGCAATTACTTGCGTTTAAATATGGTTCCACAATGTCAAACACACAATCTATATTCGCATTGCCATATACATAGATAACAGCATCTTTAGCGGTATAGAATCGCTTGTAAAATTTGTCAAGCTCCGCATATTCTACAGTGGGCACAAGTTCGGGTATGCCATATGCACTGTATGCATAGCATGTTCCATCATACAAACGTGAATAAGCTCGTTTAAGCAGCACTTCCGTAGGGTCACTGTAAAAATCTCTCAGTTCGGATACGATTATGCCATCATGCTTGGCTTCGCGATAAAATACATCTTTATTAAATATGGGTCTATATAAGCCATCCATATACGCATGAGCCATATCATAAAAATCCTCGTCCGAAAATGTTGCGATCGGGTAGACGGTCTTGTCACGGTATGTCAGCGCGTTCAGATATGTGTATGACGATACGGTCCTCATGCGATCAAACAGCCCGCCCTCCGGAAAGCATTCAGATGCGTCGATCAGGCAATGCTCGGCTATATGCGGCAAGCCTTTATTGTCCTCAGGATAAGTCGCGAAGCTCGGCATAAATACTTTATGAGGATCATCATTTTTAATATGTAACAGTCTCGCACCAGAATCGTGGACATACAAAAAACCTGTAGCCGAAAACCGGTACAGGTTTGATGAAGAAACTAATTCAAAGCTCATTTGTTTACCTGATTGTATACAACGTCACCGATGACAGGCAATTTGAAGGTCTTGCCCGAGTATGCCATAAACATCAGTAACAACCATGTTGCAATTGATACGAGGCCGATGATATCTACCGCAGCCCATCCTATAAACGGAATGAACTTTAATATCCAACGAAGCACCGTCAACATTGCAAAGCATAAAAACGACTGTAACGCATGGAAGCGGACGAACTTGTTATCCTTTTCACATACAAGGTAAGCTGCGCCTGACACGAATGTTAATGCATAACAAAGCGCTCCTGATATCCTTTCGTTTAAGCCGAATAATGATTTATTTTCAATTCTACATCCCTCCTGGATTTATCATGCTGTTTGAATAAATGTAAGCTGGTTTGACAGATTTGTCTGAATCGCTTTAT
>CAYURR010000043.1:0-17433 GCA_964446745.1 uncultured Defluviitaleaceae bacterium
CGAGAGACACCGGCTCGAGAAGGTCATGCGTGAAAAGAAGCAGCAGTCCGAAGCGGCAGGCAAAAAGCCGAAGGGCAAATCAAGCAGCGAACTGAAGGCGAGGGAATTTACAAGCGCACGCAAATCCTTCGGTGGCAAGCAGCAGGGCCTCGCAAAGGCCGCAAAGGTTGTCGAGGGCCGATTGGACCGCATGGAAGTGAAGGAAAAGCCGCGACAGGAAATAAAGATCAAGATCGACTTCTCACTCACGGATCCGCCACAAGGTAAGCAGGTGCTGTCGGGCAAGGATGTCAATTTCGGCTACGGTTCAAACATCATCTTCGACAATGCTGAGTTTGCGATACAAAATCATACAAAGACCGCATTGATCGGCGAAAACGGTGCGGGTAAGACTACACTGTTGAACTTAATTGCAAGCGGACACAGTAGCATCACCTCCGCACCGAAACTAAAGCTCGGGTACCTGCATCAGGGCTTTGAGGAGCTCGATTTGCAACAGACGGTGCTGCAAAATGCGATGCGTGACAGCGTACAGAGGGAGGCGACGGTGCGTAGCGTGCTCGCGCGGCTATTATTTCGAGGGGATGATGTATATAAAAAGGCCGAGGTTTTAAGCGGCGGGGAGCGCATGAAGCTCTCGCTCGCGAAGCTCGTGTTATCGACCGCGAACATGCTGCTATTGGATGAACCAACGAATTTTCTGGATATGGCATCGATCGAGGCGATACAGGACATCCTGTGCGAATATGAGGGCGTAGTCCTATTGGTTTCACACGATCGCGCATTTGTAAATAATGTCACGAACAGGTTATTGGTTGTAGAAAATAAAAAGCTCCGCGCGTTTGATGGGAGCTTGGAAGAATACGATGTGCGCCTTCAGCGGGAGCGAGAGACGTCAGCAAAACCCGATAAACTCGTGCTCGAACTCAGGCTGAGCCGTATAGTCGCCGAGATGTCCGCCAAAAACGCGGATAGGGAGGCACTCGACGCAGAATACAAGGAGGTGCTCGTAGCGTTGAAGGAGCTATAACCTTTCTTGAATATCACTGATATAGCTGTCCATGATCGTCTCTTGATAACCGGCGCGTTTGTGTTCGTTTATGTGCGCAGCGAGGTCCTTAAGACACGGATCGGTGAGTTTTTTCAGCTTGCTCAGCCGACTCTCGGGGATTGCTTCGTTTGACAGTGCAGCTAAATAATCTGCCTCGGTATATCGCCAGAAGCCGAGGGCATCACCGTAACGCTGCTTGAGCCTATCGGCGATCGATAGCCCCTCGGGATCAAAATCACCAGCGTACAGCAGCTTTAGGCCGACGGATACGAGTTTGTCTAATAATATCAGCGTAGCCAAGCGTGGCTGTCCGTTTCCGCAGACCAGCGCGGGATGCAGATCTGCGTATCGTGCCGCATCCAACAGTGAGCTGAAGACCGTAGGGTTTTCAACGATATAAACGGTATGTATACGCAGATCGTAGGCAGTCAGTGTGGATAAGCCACTGATGTTCATCAGTGATGCGTGGAGCGGCTGGGAGGCCGCGTTAAAGCCCTGCCAGCCCGCATCGACCTTGCCGTCCTCGCCGATGGCGGTGATACCGTAGCAGACGGTAAAGTTAGAGATATCGTCTCTGACTATGCCCGCCTTATATAACAGCTCGGCCTTTTCGAATGCGTTTGTGGGTGTCGGCGTACTGAAGAAAAAGCAGAGCCCCTCTGTAAAAAGACTATCGGCCTCGGATTTGTCGTCTAAATAATGGGGGTTGCCGGTAACACGCGCCGCGAAAACGGCTAAACGCTTGATACTCGTATCTGTCACGGTCGCATGAAGGGCCCTGATCACATGCAAAAGTTGTGTTCGTGTCTCATAGGCATCCCGTTTATACTTTTCCATGATGGTATCGTACGGCTTTATCCGAGTGTCTAAAACATGTGAAAGCCATGACCGGCCCTCGGGCCATTCAATTTCATCCAAAAGCTCTTCAAAAAACAACTGCCTGTTCCGCTCGCGGAGGCCATGCAGTTGTTTTTTTGTTTGAATATCACCACCAAAGTACGCGCAGACGATGTCGTAGAGTGCAATGCCCTCAAATCGTGTGCCGAGCAAAGCCCTTTCGATCTCTGCCACGGGTATGGAGGCTTGTTTATTTGAGGAAAAATCTTTGCGCAGAAAGCCTTTCAGCGCATCCTTCTCATTCGGCTTTAGGTCTTTCAAAACTATGTTGCCGCCCATATGCCCGAGGGAGGCGTATTTGTCGCGGATGCCCTCAAACAGCCGAGCAAAGCCATTGCTGTGCTTAAAATACGCTAAGCAGTCACGAATATCTTGGCTCTCGCGGATATCTCTGCTCATACGGCTACCCCCTTGTCAACGACCGCCTTTACCGAGCCGTTCCATATATAGCGGATCAGTGTGACATATTTTACATTGTTGGGCCTGTATAGCTGGTAAATAGACAGGCATGGGACAGTATCGTAATCTCCCCATAATACCTGTGAATTGATGATGAAATTGAAGTCGAACTCGACCATCAAACGGAACATGTCGCGTACGTTGCGATCATCGACACCCGCAAACGCCTCGTCCAGCGACAACAGATGCGGCGCGTCCGGTCTGGCAGAGCGATATTTTGCGGCCACCGCCGAAAACAGAGGCACATACATCGCCATGGCCTTTTCGCCGCCGCTGAAACGGAAGAATGCCTTGTTCGTAAGCTCCTTCTTGACCTCACCGGTCTTTTGGTAATAGAGCTTAAACTCAAACCATTTCCGGTAATCAAGGATATCCTTCATGATTGCGTGGAAGGTCTTCACGTCGGCATAATCCTCCATGCGCTTGCGTGCGGCCGCGATTTTAGATCTAAAATGAGTTGACAGCCGCTCGATATCACTCTCCTTCATCAGAACGGCGTCCTTCTTTAACAGCTCGACGAGCTCGTTGGTGTTCATCTGATCCTCGGTCTCTGCCTTATTACGCTTCCACTCCAGGCTCAGCGACAGCCCGCCCGAGGTATCCATGCCGTTCATCAACTCGTTCATCCGCTCGACCCACTGCTCGCTGCTGTAGATGCGGTCGCGTATTTTCTTGCCGATATTATCGGCCAATATTTCCTCAAACAGCTTCTTTTCACTCTCGTTGAATAACAGCACATTCTCCTGTATCCATTTGTTCAGTTCCTTTATGAGCACGGGGAATCGTACCTGCTTGCCATTCAGTTTACATAGTATGTCGATGCGCCGAAGTTTTATGTCCTTGATCACAGGGTTATCGCTAAAGACCTCACTCAGCACTACGTTGTACTCTGCGAGCCTGCCCGTGTTTTGGAAGTATTGCTCTTGTACGCCCTTTTGCAGGCTCAGGCTGTCCGTATATCCCTTTTGCAGACACACACACAAACGCCTAAGCCCCGTTTCCTCGGTGATGTCGATATCCTCGGAGCTCTTGAGCTCCACCAAGTCCAGCATGTATTCGTCTGCCAAGGCCTCTTTGATCGCTTGATATTTGATGCGCTGCTCATCCCGGGCTCGCTTCAAGGAAGCAATCACATTTTGCTTTAAGTCTATATCCTTCTTGAGCAGATTGGATTTACTGTACATCTCTTGTATTAATACAGGCAGTTCCTTGATGCGACGTGTACATAAATCAATTTGCTCCTTGACCATCTCGTAATTGCTGAGCTTTAAACGTTCGGTCAATAATGCGATACGATCAGACAGGGTCTCTATCTGCTTGTCGAGCCGGTTCAGATCATAGCGCAACGCGTCCATGTCCTCCTCAATGCTCTCTGCTTGATCCTTCATGGTTGTTATTACATCATAAACGGATAACAGCTTGTTGTGGCAGTTTTCGAGCTCGTGCAGCAGTTCCTTGTAAGCGCGGATATCCTTTAAAGCGTCTTGAAAGCTCTGCAAGTCCACCGGCAATTCTATAGTCTCAGACAGCTCGTGTATTTGCTGCCTCATTTCGTCCAAGCGTTCCAATGCGGAGCGCTTGTCCTCGGAGCGCTTGTCTACGATTTCGCGAATTTGCTGTAGGCGTGCCTCACAGTCCCTCAGTGTATCCGCAGCCGCCAAAACCCCGTTCGCGGACGGTATGGCCTCATACTCTTGATCCAGTGTTTGGATATCCAGCCGTAAATCCTCGATGACTCGCGAGACCGCAGCGAGGTTTTCGTTTATCGTTTCGAGCTCGGCATGCATACGTGCGAGGGTCTCTATACGGTTGCGCTCGCGTGCGGCCTCCCCAATGAAGCGTGAGGTATAGGTCTTGCTGAGGCTGCCCGTCACAATGCCGAGCTGAAAGCCAATGGCCGGATCTATGACAGTGGAGCGGTCGGAGCTGTCATTGCCTTTTATACCGCAGCCTATTCCAATCGAACGCAGCGCGTGGCGCAAAACGCCCTCTATCTCCTGTTCCTCGATAGAGAATTCCCCCTCTGGCGTGTCTAAACGCAGAACTGTAGACAGATCATCTGCCCCGGCTTCAGAGGGTGCGGTTTGGGATCGTGCAGGCATATCGCGGAATATATAGCGGTCACACAGACCCCTATCCATCGAGAGTACCGCTTGACTATAGGCGTCGGGCACGACCAACGCATCCAATATACCCATTCGGTAAAGGGCTTCCTCGAAACGGTTGCGGTTGTCCTCATCCACGCTGTCATCAAAGCTCAATATTTTGTAAAACTCCGTATAGGGTATACCCAACTCTCGCAGCCGCAGACGGTTCGCGACTACATCGGCGGGACGTTCGGGCTCGATGGCCTTCTTTGCCTCAAGCTCGGCAATCTCAGAGGCTTTCTGTGCATGTTCGGCTTCGAGAGTTTTCTTGCGGACATCCTCGGCGGCCATGCGTTGATTTAGCTCAGACTTTACAGAAAAGTAGAACGCGGATGTCAGTTTCCCGGTATCAAGCTGTCTATCTGCAGCGTTAAAGTCCCCGATGATCTCACTGATGTCATCCAAGCGCTTCTTGTCCAATATCATCCGGGTATTGGAGCTGTTCCATATATGCAGACGCTCGACCAGCTCGGCTTTGGCAAGTGTAAAAAGCTCCTCTGCCTGCTCGCAGAGTGAAATGGCGTCCTCTTTTTCACGCACGGATATGTCATAGAGCCGCGTGGCCTCGTCGTGCCGCTTGGCTCGTTCGTCGCGTTCCCTCAACATTTCAAGCCCTTTGAGAATTTTGCTCTCATATGCAACGGCCTGATTCTTTACAAAGCTATAGTCATATGGCTTTGAAATATCACTAAACAGCTCGCGTGCGGCCATTTCGTGCTCAGTAAAGGCGATACCGTATGACAGCTCTCCCATCTCATGTGATAGTCCACGTGCCTTCGATATTAAATCCTCAGCCTCGGATTCCTTCTTGTTTATATCCTCGGTAACAATGCGATAACGGCGTTCCTTGTCATCTATTGCCGTCTGCTTGAATTTGCGGCTGCGGACATGGTCTTCGCGATCCTTTGCGGTCTTGTCGATCTCTTCCTTGGTGCGGATTTCGTCCGCGTGGTCACGTTCGAGCTCGGTTTTTTGCTCGGAAACCAACAGGAAGTCCTCGTTTAATCCATCATAATTATGTTGCATAACATCCAGTTCATCGTGCATACGCTCATGCTCTTGTTCGGAGGTGTTTATGTCGGCATCTAACTGTTTAAGCTTACTGCCGTACTCCATGCAGGCGCTCGCCTTTTCGTACAAGACGGCCTTGTTGTAGCGATCGTAGACCTGCAAAATCCTGTCCGCGGCCTTTTGGCTTTCGACCAATGCGTCGATACGTGTCTTTATGTTGTCCATATTCTCGATGGCCTCGGACATCGGTCGCAAATCCTCATCGGATAGTGGGGGTAGGGATTCGCTTAATATCTCGTTGATGACGGTGGGCTTAAAATCCTTTGAGAGTTTGGGTGTACGCAGCTGTATCAATAGGTCGATCAGCTCACCGTATTCCTCGTTGGACTTGAAACCGAACAACAGCCTGTTCACGGCATCCATGTATTCGCTTTGCCGATCAAAGACCGTGCCGTTGTCCGAAAGGGCGGTTTTTAGTTCGGATTTGCTTAGTGAAACCTTGCCGATCTGGCGGTCGTTTCGGCATAGCCGTATGTCCTGACCGACGCGTTTATTATGGTCGATTACGAAATACCAGGCGTCCAGCGGTTTATTTTTGCGCGCGCGTAATCCCATACCCACCGTGGCGAATATCTCGGCGCGTTCGCGTTTGAATTCCATGTACAGATATCCGGTGCGGTCGTCTCGCTCGCCGTCCTCGTCGATCATGTAGTTCTCGAGGCGGCGCTCCCTGCTGCCAAACGGATCCAAACGCGCGGGGCTCTTGTTCGCGTCCAACAATAACGGGATAAAGCTCTGCATCGTCACGGATTTGCCGGAGCCGTTCGAACCGCGCAGCAGCATACGCCCGTTTTCGAAAAAAAGCTCCTCGTCGTCGTAATACCAAAAATCTATCAAGCCTATCCTGTGTATGACCCATTTACTGTTTTGCATCTGTGCCTCCTGATTGCTCGGGCGGATAAATCCCCGCTATCTTGCCGACGATAGGACGCAAGCGGATGTTCGTTTCATCGTAATTGCCGGTGCTTCGTTCCGCAAACCCGAGCTGTGTCATATATTCCAATACCTCCTCGGCCAATTCTTTGATATCGGCCTCGCGATAGGTTTTACTCCAATACCTCCCGTAAACATCCTTGCAACGCTTCATGTACTCGAGGAGAGCGCCGGCAGTTATGTCTAAGGTCTCATCCTGCGCAATAGCCAACAGCCCGGCACGAGTGTCCTCGCCTATAAACCCGCAGAGTGTCAGCACAATATCGGATCGGTTGTTATTTTCAGGAAACGCGCGGCCCATATGCGCATCCTCACGCGCTACGAGGTACGCGCTGGATTTGTGGATATGCAGGTCGCAGTTAAACATCTCGGACATATCCTTTTCGAGGATGTTGCGATAGTTGCGCACATAAGAGAAATCCTCGTCGTCATCGCCCTGTCGGTACATGCCCAACGATAAAAGCAATTGCCTGTAGATGCGCTGGCGGCGAACCAAACCTCTGTCCTCTTCGACATCTATCCATTCGCTGCGTTCGAAATCGACCGGGCTTTCGTATTCCATGATGTCCCGCGAGAAACGCACCACAAAGTATTTTGATATACCCGTTACCTCAAACAGCACCTCGGACTGTGCATCCCGCGCGAAGCTCTCCTCATCCCCATCGGTGGCCCTGATTAAATGGTTGTTCAGGCAATAACGTATGACCTTGATGAGGTTCTTGCGATAGCCGTATACCGTCCAGTCCAAACGCTCGGGTGTGTATTGCACCTGCACATACTCGGTGAGCTGCGAGAGGATAAATTGCTCCTCGTGGCTCTTGTCCTCTAAAAACATCAGTACTATACAGAGGATGCCGTATTCGATCGGCGCGGTAAATTCCTGTATGCCCATAAACGCCTCGGCCTTGCCGGGCAGCTTCTCGAGCTTTATTAAATATGGGTTCACGATGAGTCTGTAGCCGAGCTTTTCAGTGAGAAACTTCCTGTGTGCTCCGACCTCGTCCTTTACGCGGTAATATTTTTCTTTGTCGAGCTCCTTGATAATCCATCTGTTATTGATCAAATCCTTCACGCTGCACCTACTCAAACAGAATTTTATAGCAAGGCATTATAAATACACCGTCGTTACACTCTAACTCGCAGCTTTGGTGTTTTGCGGATGCGTCGATACGATAGGAGCGGCCCGAGTCCGTCTTAGCGATTTCTGATCCCGCGTCGAGGCCGCGCGACAGCCACGATAGCAGCACATTTCGTTCATCAGCTGTGATGCGCGGCAGCCTTGAGAAATCCACCGCATTATTGACTATGTAGCTGTCTATCATGTCGCGATCCTGTTTCAATTGCTTGAATATAATATTGGCCATTTCTTTCTTTTGAGCACTATGATCGGGTACGCGGGCCTTGGTGACGGACTCCTTGAATGTACGGATGCGTGGTGTCAATGGGAAATCAAACGCAGGCTCGTCATATACGCCGCTGTTGATGCTGTCCGTCTCCCGGCTCAGCTCACCCTTCAGATGTATGGGCTTATCGACCCCGAACACCAGTGCGGAGAGCCTGTGAGCTTGGTTTATGTCCTCACAGATAGAAAAAATCTCGCTGAGCTTGCGATATTCTTCCTTGCGGTTTGCGCCCGTGTTGAACAGCTCCGTTATCTGAGAGGCATATCGAGTGATCCGGCGGATGATCCCGTTAGTAGCGTCAAATAGCTTGGCCGCCTCGTTCGCAATGCCGTCAGTGTCTACGAACCATCTCACGATACTCTCCCAACGTCCCGTAACCAAATCGCGGACATAAACCTCAGACAGGCTTATGTCCAGGCGCGGTATGCTCAGCTCGTGTGCGATGACCTTGCTTAATATAAGCTCCACATCCTCCGCACTCACACTGCGCAGCACGGCCTCGATAGCGGCGGTATTGCGCTGCAGGCTTTTGATAAAGGTTCTGAGGTATTCGACGAGCTTGTCCTTGAATACGAGAAATGTATGGGTCTTCATCATTTCCTCGGCGTGTACGCTGTTCAAATCGCGAATATAGTCCTGATAATTCTGGTTAAGCCGGATGAAATCATTGTTGATGCCGTCCCACCATGCATAGACCTGCAGAATGTCCTCGTGCTTTACCGTGTGCAGTCGTGAAATCTCGTTGCGCAGCCGCTCGAGCAAGGACGGTTCCAGCGACGCACCCTCGATGAACATATTCTCAAGCCTAATAACCATGCGTTCGATTTCGACCGAGTATTCGGACAGCTGGTAGCGGAATTGCTTGTTCTTAAAATCCTCTACGGTATGCACCTTAGCGGCATCCTGATCGGCAATCAGATTACCCCAGTTTGTCAGCTGTGTTAGGTCGGATTTACATTGATCCATCGTGTAGTCCTCGAACAGATCGTGGCTCTTGAGCTCGTTGAATATATCCTCTTTATAGAGCCAGTAGCGGATTTTTTCGTACTGGATATAAAAAAAGCGGATAATAGCCCTGTATCTCAGGACATTATCCGCCGACAGATATATGGTTTCCTTAATCGGTTTGATAAGCTTCTCGTCAATACGCATAACGACCCCCATGTATAAAGACAACTACTCTTATTATGGGCATATTATCCAATATTATACATAGAGTCAAGAATTAATCCCCAGATGTCTTAACACACTCAGCTCACGTTCCACCCAAATGTTTACATCCCCAGAGCCCGAGGATAACAGAGCCTCATTCGCCGATATCGCTTCGTTTACAGAAATCCAGACCGGGGTAAAATCCTGTTCCCTTTCGTAATCGTCCAAGTTCTGACTCTTGCGATTATCGGAAATCTCGCACAGATAATAATGCGAATCCATTTCAAATATGCCGTTCTCATTCTTTATGTCGATGTTTCTCTGCGCTGCTACCCCGAGCTTTTCCCCAACTGAGATCAGATCATAACCGCTCTCCTCAGAGACCTCGCGCTTTAATGCCGCGGCATGGTCCTCTCCTTCATCAACGCCGCCGCCCGGAAATTTGTAATCCCCTTTGTTCGTGTGTATCATCAAGAGCTTGCCGTCTTTAAAGATAACGGCCCGAACAGCCTGCCTCGTCACGAGTTGAAATGAGCTCGGATCATAGTCCTGTATACCCAAAACAATGTTAAACATCATATTTTCTGATCAGGTCATCAAGCGCCTCGCGCAGCAGCACGGCCTCACCTACGGACAAGCGCTTGGCGGTTTCGGTGAGCTTTTCGAGTTGAAATAGCGTGTAGTGGCTCGTCTTTGGCACCATCTTTTCCTCGCGTGCGAGACAAACGCGGTTGCGGCCTGTTTTCTTCGCGCGTATCAGTGCGCCGTCCGCCATACGTATGATCTCGGCGGTGCGGTTGCCGTCGTCGGGATAGGACGAGATGCCGATACTGATACTCTGGTTCAGATCCTTGTGACCCAAATCGGCTTCGCAAACAGCTTTGCGCAGTGACTCTGCCAGCAGGAAGGCCTCCTCCTTTGTATAACCCGGCAGCAAAATGTCAAATTGATCGCGTGTATCTCGGTAGGAACGGCAAGGCTCGGGGAAGATGGCCCTTATTTTATCCGCGATTAAAATAAACACCTCGTCGCCTACATCGGTACCAAAGTTTGTGTTAATACGTAAAAGCGAATCGATGTCTAACATCAGAAAGCTGAATTCCTGTTCCTTTTCGATCAATGAGTCGATGTCAGACTGCAGTTCAACACCCGAGATCAACCCGGTTAGTGTGTCGGTTGGTTGCTTCATAGATCATACCTCCTCAAGATATATTACCGTATGGCTAATACAGATGACATATATATACGCTAAGATAAATAATATGTCAACATAATATTTAAAAATATATGTGGGCGCGCGTTGGACAGATACGCATGTCTATCATATTGAATGCGTCCTCAGAATTTGACGCGTGCGGGGATTGGATTTATAATAGACCTTGGATACATTTACAATGAATAAACTCAGGGAGCTATAAAAATGGATTACTCACAGGAAAATACAAAAAAGCTTGTCCAGCGACGCAATTCGACGGGCCAGCGTGTAAGGAACAAGGTTGGGATCATCGTATTCCGCGTATTACTCGCGGTTGTGTTGGTCGGTGGTTTTGCGGCTATCGGAGCGGGCGCGGGCTTTTATATGGGCATCATCAAGAATGCGCCGCAGGTCAGTGTCTCTGTACAGCCGAATATATATACCTCGGTGATATATTCGGACAAGACCGGCGAGGAGCTCGACCGCTTAAAGGGCGAGGAAAACCGCATCTACGTCAATATTGATCAGATCCCGCAGTATGTAAAGGACGCCTTTGTTGCGATAGAAGACGAACGTTTCTATACGCACAACGGTATCGACTTTAAGGGTATGGTGCGTGCGGTCGTGACGGTGTTGGGCTCCAAGGGTGGGCGCATGGAGGGTGCGAGCACGATCACACAGCAGCTTATCAAGAATAATGTGCGCAAGCTCTCCCGCAATTCCTTTGTGACGAAGCTCCAGGAGCAGTACATGGCTGTCCAATATGAAAAGGAACTCGAGAAACCCGAAAACTACGGGGATAAGAAGCGCGCGAAGGATCACATCTTAGAGGTTTATCTGAATACAATAAACCTCGCACACGGGTATTACGGCATACAGACCGCCTCAAAAAACTATTTTGACAAGGATGTATCACAGCTCACACTGTCGGAGGCGGCAGTAATTGCGAGCATCACGCAGTATCCTCTTAAATATGCCCCTGATGTGAATCCGGAGGCCAATCGCGAGCGTCAGACGGCGATCCTAAAGAATATGCTGAGGCTTGAGATGATCACGCAGGAGGAATACGACGATGCATATGCGGATCAGGTGTACGACCGCATCATCAAGGGTGCGAGCATCGAGGGCGAGGCGTCTATCCATGACTATTTTACGGATGCACTGGTCGCACAAATATCTAAAGACCTGCAGGACAAATACCTGATATCGGCGGCGGAGGCCTCTTATAGGATATATAACTGGGGTTTACAGATATACTCGACACAGGATATGGAGATGCAGGGGATCATCGACGATGTTATCAACAACGACGAGAACTACCCGGCTGAATTGTATGAGATAGAGGTGCAGTACCTGCTGTCTGTAAAGAATGGCGTGACAGGCAAGCTTGAGAACTACATCAAAAAAACCGTCGTAGCTAAACAGGAGGATGTGGAGCCGCAGATACAAAAATGGCGAAACGATCTGTTGAAGACCGATGATGTGATCACGGGTGAGCGATCGTTTGCGATACCGCAGCCGCAGGCCGGGTTTATCATCATCGATTATCATACCGGTGAAGTCAAGGCTATGTCCGGCGGGCGTGGCGACAAGACCGCTGACCGTCTGTTGAACCGCGCAGTGGATTCGGAGCGCGGTCCCGGTTCTGTATTCAAGGTGCTCGCAAGTTATGCACCGGCTATCGATCTGGGCTTGGTAACGCCGTCCACGATCATTGTCGACGAGCCGTTTTCATATGGCGGCAAGGAGTTCAAGAACTGGTGGGGTTCGTCATATAAGGGAGCACAGACCGTTCGCAGGGGTATTATCGAGTCTATGAATATTCTCTCGGTCAAAAACATGCTGCATACAGGCATTGAGGTATCGTTTGATTATTTGAAAAACTTCGGCTTTACAACGCTTGTGGACAGGGACACCAGAAACGGGATGGTTTTTTCCGATATAGGGCCGTCTACGGCACTCGGCGGACTCACGGACGGCGTGAAGCAGATAGAGCTCGCGGCGGCGATGGGAACGATAGCAAACGGTGGCGAATATGTTGAGCCGATACTATATACAAAGGTCCTGGATCATGACGGGAATTTATTACTTGAGAGTGTTCCGGAGAGGCGTCAGGTGCTTAAGAAGACATCGGCATACTTGCTCACTGATATGATGGTGGGTGTTATCAGGGATCCTAGGGGGACAGGCGGAAAGGCCGCGTTTAAGGATTCGGCCATGCCGATATCGGGAAAAACGGGTACGACGACGGATTCAAAGGACCTGACCTTTACGGGCTTTACACCGTATTATGTGGCGTCGATGTGGACCGGGTATGACTATTCAAAGGAAATGGACAGCAAAAACCAAAGCTTCCATACAAATATGTGGGGTCGTATCATGGAGCGCATCCATGCCAATTTGGACATCAAAGAATTTGAGAAGCCAGAGGGGATCGTTTCGGCGTCGGTTTGTACGGGATCGTATGGGGATTTCGCCGTGAGTAAGCTTGCGACGGATCTGTGCAGAAATGATGCGAGGGGTAGTATGGTCAGAACGGACATATTTGCATCGGGTGACCAGCCTACGGAGTATTGTGATGTGCATGTCTCTGTGAAGATCGACCAGACCACAGGTATGAAAGCCGGTAGTTACTGTCCATCGAGCTCGGTAGCTACGGTGATAGGTGTGGTTGTAGACGACGCGCATGTAACGGATCGGACCTATCAGATACCGTCATCTATTTATAACGGATCAGAGTGCTATTATCATGGACCTAACGCGATCGACCAACTTCCCAATATCGATTCGGAGATTTATATAGACGAGAACGGTGTTCTGCACGCGCCGGATGGTCCCACTACAGATGGCAACGGGGGTAGTACAGCGATATTTGACCCGGCAAACGGGGATTCCGGAGCGGCACCGTTACCTACGATCCGACCGACACCCACGCCGGTCCCGGAATATAACGGAAACTCCTCAAACGGAACAGGGTCCCAAACGAATGGGACCCCGGCCGATGTGGTGGAACCGATAATTATTGATTAAGCGTTAAAGAGGATCAATGCGATCATCACTAACTCGTCCGCACCCGTGTTACGAACGCTGTGACCATTGCCCGCCGGAGTGTATGCGACATCACCCGCTGTTAATGTATATGTCTGCGTACCGTTGTCATCGAACTCGCAGGTGCCCTTGACTATGTAAAAGGTCTCCATCTCGTTTTCGTGCACATGGTATCCGATGGAGCAGCCCGGCTGTAACGACAGTGTTGAGAACACGCGGCCTTTGTTATACATTTCATCGGGTGTAAGCATAGCGGCCAGTGTGACACTGCCGTCGCCGCCTCGCATTTTTTCGTTTACAGTGATCGGAAGCTCGTTATTATGCTTGATCATAGATATAATCCCCCTTGAATAAAGTAATAGTTAGATGAATCCTTCGGAAGTATAACAGATGGAAATATAAAAAGCCATGAATAAAGGGGAATCCTTTTCATGGCTTTGTTTATGCGGTTATAGTCTATATAGATGATTATCTTAATAACTGCAGAACGTTCTGTGGTGCTTGGTTTGCCTGAGAAAGCATGGAGGTCGCTGCCTGTTGCAATACATTGGCCTTTGTGAGGTTCATCATTTCTTTTGCCATGTCCGTGTCTCTTATACGAGATTCGGATGCCGACAGGTTCTCCGACGCGATGTCTAAGCTCTTGATCGTATAGTTAAGCCTGTTCTGGACGGCACCGAGTTTTGCACGTTCGTTTGCGACAGTGTTAACGGCGGTGTTAACTGTACTGATGGTTGCTGAAATAGCTGAACCAGCTGCGACGTCCACATTGAGACCATTGAGTCCTAAGCTGGTGGAGTTCATGCCGCCTATATTGAAGCTTATGCTTTGTCCGCTGTTGGCACCGATTTGAAGGTGAATACTATTGGTTGAGTATGAACCGTCAAGGAGTTTCTTGTTATTAAATTCAACACGCCCCGCCATGCTGTCTATTTCACTGGTAAGCTGTGTTATCTCGGCTTGAATCTTCGTACGGTCACCGGAGGGTTGGTCGTTACTGTCATTTGCGGCCTGTACAGTCAATTCCCTGATACGTTGTACCATAGAGCCGATCTCTGTCATACCACCCTCGGCTGTCTGAATCATTGATATACCGTCCTGCGCATTCTTGGACGCCATATCGAGACCCCTGATCTGCGAGCGCATCTTTTCCGATATCGCTAAGCCTGCGGCGTCGTCGGCGGCAGTGTTTATACGCTGACCTGTTGACAGTCGTGCGGATGACTGCGCCTGCATATTACCTACGGCCTTTAAGGCTCTGTGGCTGTTTAATGCTAGTACATTTGTATTAACTACCATGTTTGACATAATAAATGTCTCCTTCCTTGGATGCTTTTATCCTTATAAAAATTTCTTCAATGCCTCGACATTGTTTTGCTCGGTCTTAAGAAGATCCTTCGCAAGCTTTAGGATGTCCTTGTTGGCGCCGTCATATGCGTTCAATCGCTTTGTGACATCGATGATACCCATGTTGCTGCCCTGCATAAGCATCTCCGCAATATGAGTGGCGGACTTGTCCGTTAGGGTCTTCATGTTTATCATGATATAGGACGATATCTTCGTAAACGGGCTGATGTCCTTGCTTTCCTTGCCGGCCTGCGCAAAGATGCGCTCGGTCTCGTCATAGATCTTCTGGTATTCGCTGAGCTGCTTGGTCAGTTCCTTCTTGAACTCCATATCCTCTACGATTAAAACAATCTGTGAGAGGGTTTCCTTGCCCATTTCGGCATTCTGGTGGATGTAGTTTAATAACTCGGCATTACCTGTCATACTTACCTCCGTGTACATGTAACATAAAAAAAGCAACGCCATATTTGACGTTGCTTTTAGTATTTGAAAATATATGCAATTTATTCGATTTGTGTTTATTCCATATCAATTATGACCTTCATCGATCTGTCTTTGCGCTCGTCGATCAACTTATATGCCTGCATATAATCCTTGAACGCGACATGATCGGTGATAAGCGGGTCAAATGCAATCAAACCCTCGCCGGCCAAACGTATCGCCTCTATGTAATCCTCTACGCGGTACATTGCGGTACCGATGAGCCGGAGCTCGTGATCCTGCACATAGCCCATGTTGATTTTGCCCCAGTCGCCGAATACACCCACTACGACGATATCGCTACCCTTGCGCGCGTTGTTGATGGCCTGCTCCATCGTCGCGTTGATGCCCACGCATTCAAAGATCACATCTGCGCCGTCTGTACCAAAGCATTCGAGCATGCGAGTTTTCAGATCGGTTATCGCTGGATTAACAATCTCAAGTCCGCATTGTTTCGCGATGCCTAACCTGAAATCGCTGAGCTCGGAGACCAGTACAACAGCGGCACCCATTGCCTTTGAAACCTGCGCTACGAGGTTGCCGATAGGGCCGCCGCCCAACACGAGTACCTTCTTGCCGGTGATGTCACCGTAACGCCTGATAGCATGAACCGCCACCGCAACGGGTTCGATCATCGCGCCATGATCCCAGTTCATATCGTCGGGTAGCTTTACGGCCTTGTCAGCCTCAGTCACGAAGTATTCGCTGGCCATGCCCGTCGTCTGAAATCCCATGACCTTTAATTGCTCGCAGGCGTTATACATGCCGTGCGTGCATGGATAGCATGCACCGCATACAACCTGAGGTTGTATCGTAACCCTATCGCCTACAGCCACATTTGTGACCAAGCAGCCTATTTCTACTACCTCAGCAGACATCTCATGACCCTGCACAACCGGATAGCTCGTATAAGGGTGCTTGCCGTGATTTACATGCACATCCGAACCGCATACACCGATGCGCTTCATCTTTACCTTGATCTGATCCGGCCTTAGCTCGGGTATAGGTACGTCGTTGAACTCAATATGGCCGGGTTTAATCATAACTGCCTGTAGCATATACATTCCTCCCGTTAATAAGCATGGCATTTCCTTTAAAGCATAATACCACAAAAGGCAAATGTTGTTGTAAACGATTCGCATAAAGCATATACTTATTTAAACTTGACTTCCAACGACGGGAGCATAACGGAAAGGATATATAAATGAAAAATAAGCAGAGCTTCTTCCTGGGCCTGATTACAGGCATTGTAGCCTTGATATGTATAAATTCGGCGATCAACGGTTTTTCGCTGTTGTATGGGAGGATGACAAGTCAAAGCCTCGTGCCTGAACGCAAGATAGATGAGATATTCTCGATACTGGATGAACATTCGATTAATGAGTATAAAAAGGATCGACTGATAGAAAACATGTATCGCGGATTGGTATTGGGGGTAGGGGATCCGTATACCTATTATTATGACAAGAAAGCCCTGCAAAATCTGCTGCAACAGACCGAGGGCGTATATGCAGGCATAGGGGTAGTGATTAGGTACGATTCCGAGGACGGACTGGTCACGGTGGATGTGCCTTATGAGGGTTCGCCGGGAGCGCATGCGGGCATCTTGCCCGGAGACAAGATCATAAAGGTAAACGGGTTGGATATGATAGGTGCGGATTTGGAAGAAGTCTCGAACCTCACGCGCGGTGAGCCGGGTACGACCGTAGATCTTACGATCTATAGGCCCAAGACGAATGAGACACTCGACATGAAACTCACACGCGCAAAGGTATCTATCCCAACCGTAGATGCGAAGATCGTAGACGGCGACATCGGATACATACGGATATCATCGTTTGAACGCGTAACGCTCGATCAATTCAAAAAAGCGTATGACGGCCTTATGGCACAGCGCGTAAAAGGGCTTGTAATAGACCTGCGGAACAATCCGGGCGGGCTCATGGATGTCGTAACAAAGATTTCGGATATGCTCGTACCTTCGGGGGTCATCGTATACACCGAGGACAAGAACGGGAACAAGGAATATAACTACTCAGACGATATCAAGATCGAGGTCCCGCTCACGGTGCTAGTGAATGAAAACAGCGCGAGCGCATCCGAGATATTGGCGGGTGCGGTAAAGGACTATGGTGTGGGCAAGCTCGTAGGCACAAAGACCTTCGGCAAGGGCATCGTGCAAAACCTGTACCCGCTCTCGGACGGCACAGCCGTAAAGGTCACCATAGCGAAGTATTACACGCCGAAGGG
>CAYURR010000044.1:0-17340 GCA_964446745.1 uncultured Defluviitaleaceae bacterium
GCGCAGTCAGTACATGGTCAAAGTGCCCGTGCGTAAGAACGATCTCCTTTATCCTGATGCCGTTTTTATTTACAAACGCCGATAACGCCGGTTCACCTCCGGCCGGGTCTATTACAATACCTTCCGCGTTGTCGTCTGAATTGTCGTAGTAGCACAGATAACAATTCTGATCCATGCCCCTATCCTTAAAAACCTCTATCTTGATCTCCGGTTCCATTACATCTATCCCTTTCATATTCCATATCAAAGCTATCTACTATCTATACCCTCACGATCTCATGCACGCCCGCGAGCTTAAGCATCCTGTTACACAGACGGTCGAGCTCCTCCCTGCTGGCTATCTCGATGCCGAGATTAAACACGGCCTCGGCGTTTTGCGTACGCGCGCTCATGCTCTTTACGGAGATACGCTCCTCAGTGATCACGCGTGATATGTCAAACAACAGCCCCATCTTCTCATCGCACAAAAGCTTCAGCTCCGCCGTGTAATGTATGCCCGCCGAACCCTTTTCGGGCAGCTGCCACTCGGCCTCTATGAATCTGCTGCGTTCGATTTCATCCATATTCATTATATTTATACAGTCGGTACGGTGTATGGACACCCCGCGACCCCTGGTAACAAAGCCCACGATCTCATCACCGGGTACAGGCGTGCAGCATCTTGAGAACCTAACACTGATATCCCCTACACCCTTTACTACGATACCGCTCTTTTTCTTGCGGTCTGTAGCGGTATGATCCTTCGTACTGATCGGAATCTCAATGTTTTGTACATTGCGCTCTATCTCGCTGATATAGTCGTCGTGCAGCTTATTGATGACCTGACTCTCTTTAAGACCGCCATGTCCGATAGCCGCGCACATAGAATCCCAGTCCACAAAGTTAAATCGGTTCAGCACGGCCTTCTGACGCTTATCATTGAGCAGTTCCGACAGATTCAGATTCTTCTTCTTTGCTTCCTTTTCGAGTAAATCCTTGCCTTTAATAATGTTTTCGTCTTTATTTATGCGTTTGAACCATTGATTGATCTTGTTTCTTGCCTGTGTGGTCTTGGCGAGCTTTAGCCAATCCGCGCTGGGCCCCTTGGAGTTTTGGCTCGTGAGTACCTCAACCTGATCGCCGGTCTTTAACACATGGTCAAAGTTTACGATCTTGCCGTTTACGCGTGCGCCGACCATCTTGTTACCTACCGCCGAATGGATCGCATAGGCATAATCCACGGGTGTTGCGCCGCTGACGAGACTGATGACATCACCCTTTGGCGTAAAGCAATAGACATGATCCTTAAATACGTCCAGATCCACCTTAAGCGCATGCAGGTATTCCTTGTTATCGGACATCTCGCGCTGCCATTCCAGTATCTGACGAAGCCACGACAGTTTTGCTTCCTCACTGTCCGGATCGACCTGACCGGTGTCGCCCTGCTTGTATTTCCAATGTGCGGCGATACCGTACTCGGCTGTACGGTGCATATCCCATGTGCGTATCTGAACCTCAAACGGGTCGCCCTCCGGCGAGATCATCGTGGTATGCAGCGACTGATAATGATTGGCCTTTGGCATGCCGATATAGTCCTTGAAACGACCCGGAACGGGCTTAAACGCCTCGTGTACGATACCCAACACCTCATAGCAGTCGTGCTGGTTATTTACGATGACACGGACAGCAAACAGGTCATATATCTGATCCATCGATTTGTTCTGGCTTTTCATCTTTTTATATATGCTGAAGAAATGCTTAGGACGGCCCTCGGTGCGGCCATGGATATTATTCTTAATCAATAACCCATCGATCTGCGCTACGATCTTGTCTATAAAAGCCTGCCTTTCGGACTGCTTTCTGCTGATCTTGTCCGCGAGGTCATAATACGCCTCGGGATCGAGGTATTTGAACGAGAGATCCTCGAGGTCGTATCGAAGCTTTGATATGCCCAGACGATGCGCGAGCGGTGCATAGATGTCGAGGGTCTCTTGCGCTTTCTCGCGTTGCTTCTTTTCGGACTGAAATTTAAGCGTGCGCATATTGTGCAAGCGGTCTGCTATTTTGATTAATATGACGCGAATATCCTTTGCCATAGCAAGAAACATCTTGCGATAGTTTTCGGCCTGCTCCTCTTCCTTGGAGGTATACTCGATCTTTTCGAGCTTGGTAACGCCGTTTACGAGCTCGGCAACCTCCTCGCTAAACATACTCACGATGTTCTCATAGGTGTATTCGGTGTCTTCTATAACATCATGCAATATCCCCGCGACGATGGACTCGAGATCGAGCTCGAGCTCAGCGAGTAGGATAGCCACAGCCAACGGATGAATGATATACGGCTCCCCGGATTTTCTAAACTGATCCTTATGGGCTATTACAGCGAGGTTATATGCCTTGTCAACTATCGGGAAGGATTTGGCAGGGTGGTAGAGCGATATCTTCTTAATCAGTTCGTCATACATTTCACGGTATTCCATACTCTACCTCCCTCATCAAAAAATCATATAAAAATGTTGAGAAATATTATAGTGATATTGCCAAGACTATGCAAACAAAAATTTATAACAAAAGGCTTGACAACTTATTTCGGAATTGTTAAGATATTGTTATCAACACATAAAGGAATGATTACATGAAGAGACAAGATTTATTAACAAAAGTTTTCGCATATGTTGCTTTTTCTGCATTTTTCGCGGTACTGACATTTGTGTTTCCGTTTGTTAATGCGTATGCGGCAGACAGCGAATATGTTACAAATGATAATGTAAACTTTAGAACCGGATCATCCATGGAGGCCGAAATCATCAAGGTCGTACCGCGGGGTACACCGGTCGAGGTTATCGGCGAGTCGGTAGGTTTCTACTACGCGACGGTAGACGGCCAAACAGGATTTCTAAAGGCCGAGTATGTATCCAAAAGAACAGAAATGCATCAACTAATAAACGAATCGCCGGCCGATCTGACGCCATGGAGCGAGGTACGAAGCATTTTACCGATCGGTTTGGACTTACCGATATTTGATATATATACGGGCATCGTATACATGGTCAGGAGCTTTTCAAATGGCCTGCATGCCGATATCGAGCCTGTGACCACAGACGATACGCAAGCATTGAAGCGTACATACAACGGTGTCTGGAGCTGGGATCCACGACCCGTACTCGTAAATATAAACGGCAGGGTATTACCTGCGTCTATAAACGGTATGCCTCATGGTGGCGGCGTAAATAATCACAACGGAATGCAGGGTCAGGTATGCCTGCACTTCTACGGCAGCAGCACACACAACGGCAACCTACGTTTTGCTAATGAGCATCAAAAGGCTGTAATGGCAGCGTATAAATATATGGGGGCTGCAGCAAAATAAAAATCTTTACCACGGATGTGCAAGTAAATCCGTGGTATTTTTTTTTATTTTAGCTACAGCCCCTTTTCTATAATTATTGTTATTATCTGGCCGGGTCCATGATCTCCCCAAGCGGAGCGATGTACAATGTAGCGAGATTGTCCAATAACTGCGCCTTGTTCTTTAACGGAGCGTATCGCGGATCGGAGAGCTTTTCCTTCATCTTCTGAGGATTGCTGATCAGTTCCTCAAAGATACAGGCCGCATCCTCGTAATATCCTGTTACACCGTAATCGTTGGCGAATATATACGAATCATCTATCGAGAACGAATTATGATACTTGACGCCCTTATTGAGTGCGATCAGCTTTTCTTGAAAGCTCGGATCGCATTCCTCTATCGCGTAGTGGATAGCATGGCCAAACTCATGCGCGATGATCGGAACCGTCATGCCTCCTTGGAAACTACCCTGCGGTACAAACATCTGTATATCCAGCTCTGTAAAGTACGAGGTAAAGCCACCCGCATTCAGATCCAAGGCCTCCTGCGTCGGCTTGCTGACCGTGAACGCGAACGGTATGCCCTTCTTCTCATAATATCCGACAAGCGCCTTCATAAACGTAGGTGATATGCTCTCGAGCACTTGATTGACCATTTCCATGTACTCGGTGCTATTCTGCAACGCCTTATCGGGATCGTTTACGGTCAGCCCGTAAACTTCCTTAATCTTCGCGATAGAGAGTACCTCGCCCTTTACCTCGGGCTTAGTGATAGCGGTCAGGTTCTCACGCGAATACGGATCGATGAGCCTGGTGACCATCACGGCGACCTGCGCGCGTGTAGCGTTGGCTGCCGGTACAAAATCCCCTGTATCGGGCTTCATGCCTATCATGATACCGCAGCTATATGCCTTTAATATCTCGTCGGCCTGTGCCAGACTTGCGATATCGGACTTATAATCCCCTATCGCATCCTCTATGCCGGATTTGATCTCATATGAGTCGTTCTTGATCTTTTCGCCTGCGCCGATGATCAGCCCCGCAAGCTCCGAGCGTATGATAGGCTTGTCCCATTCCTCGACGGTGTTGTCCCATGTGACCTTAAGCCCTGTTACATCCGCAGTATAAGCGAGATCTCTAACCCAATAGCCCTCGGCTACATCGGGCATAAACTCCTTGTAACCGTCAGAGCTGCGGTCAATACTGACCAAAAGCCCCGCGCCTGCGCTCTTGATGATTACGGACAGCGCTTCTATACGCGACATGTTGTTGTCCGGGCGGTATGTACCGTCCGGATATCCCGTTATGCCGCCCCTGTCTACGATATTTTGTATCTGTCCCTTTGCCCAGTGTGTATCTATATCTGTGAACATGTTCGCGCCCTCGGCGAATGCATTCACACTCAACATCGATATCACGAGGACCGAAACAAACATCCCCGCTATAACCCGGTACAGCTTCGTTCTTCTTTCGCTCATCTAACTCATCCTCATTTATTTGTCTTTATGCGTATTACATTCCAGCTCCTTGCCTTTAAGCATGCACTGAGCTTACCGTCCTGTGTGCACGCGTCACCGTTCTCGGTCGGTACAATGTTATTCGGATTGGCCTCGGTTTTTACGGCCTTCAGATCGCTGTGCGTCAGCACCGTATGCATAGCCGCCGGGGTATTCGCCGTTGCGTCCACAAACTGCCTGAGGTCACAGCATATCTCCATATCCTCATCGAGCGATTTATTGACCGCAAATACCGTCAGGTAACCGTTTTCCTCGTCATGCAGTACCACAGCGTCCAAAAACGGCGTATCGCCAAAAGCGCTCACATATATCGGCGACTTGACCAAGGTGTTCAACACCGTGCCCCTGCCGTATACACTAGCGTGCATGTACGGGAAGAAAATCGTCTGTCTCCATGCGCCGGTGTCCGATGTCATGATAGGGGCTATGACATTTACAAGCTGTGCGAGGCACGCGATCTTGACCCTGTCTGCGTTCTGCAGGAGGGTTATCAGCATGCTGCCCACCAGCAGTGCATCCTCAAAATTATAGACATCCTCGAGCTGATGCGGTGCGAACTGCCATTTCTTTAGCTCGCTGTCTGCTTGATTCGAGTGATACCAGACGTTCCACTCGTCAAACGAGAGGTTAATGCTCTTGTTGCTGCGCTTTTTAGCCTTTACATAATCGCAGATCGACACGACAGACTTGATGAAACGATCCATCCCGAGGTTATTTGCTAAAAACTCCGGTGTGTTATTGTCTCTGTTGCCGTAATAGGTATGCAGCGAGATATAGTCGACGTTTTCGTAGCAATTATCGAGCACGGTGGCCTCCCACTCCGCAAAGGTCGGCATTGTGAGCCCCGAGCTGCCGCATGCGACGAGCTCTATATCCGGATCCAGCATACGCATTACATTAGCGGTCTCGTTCGCGAGGCGACCGTATTCGGCTGCGGTCTTTCGTCCGATCTGCCATGGGCCGTCCATCTCATTGCCGAGGCACCAGAGCTTTATGTTATGGGGCTTAGTATATCCATGCTTGACGCGCAAATCACTCCAGTATGTTCCCTTTTCCAAATTTGAGTATTCCAAAATCTCACGCGCTTCATTCACGCCGCGCGTACCCAAATTGATCGCCATCATCGGTTCCGTACCGGCTTTTTCACACCAGGACATAAACTCGTCCAGTCCGAACTCGTTAGATTCGATAACGCCCCATGCTAGTTCCGCGCGTTTTTTACGCTGATCCTTCGGCCCTATTCCGTCCTCCCAGTTGTAACCGGATACGAAGTTGCCGCCCGGATAACGCACCACAGGCACACCAATCTCATTTATCAGTGCGAGCGTATCCTTTCTAAATCCTTGTTCGTCCGCGGATGTGTTGCCGGGCTGGTATATCCCCTCATACACAGCCCTGCCCAGATGCTCGATAAACGATCCGTAGATACGCTTATCCACCTCCGCGGTCACATAGTGTTTGTCGATGATGATCTCCGATTTCTTCATACACAGAATCCCCTCTCAGTTTTTGTCGTGTCTAAAAACCAATTCTGTCAATCTCCCAAAATCCTTTAAATTCATAGCCTCGCCCCGAATGTCCGGGTTCAATCCTGCCTCAGCTATGATTTCTAAAAGCTGTGGTTTTGTAAGTCCCTCAAATCCGTTCAGGCAATTTAGAAGCGTCTTTCGTCGCTGTGAAAACGCAGCCTTTATCAGTGCAAAAAGCATGTCCTTATCGGGCACGTCCACCGCAGGATGCTTATTTATCGTGAGCGTAACGACCACCGAATCCACCTTGGGCCTCGGGAAGAAGCAATTGACGGGCACGTTTGCAGCCAAGTATGCGCGCGCATGATAAGCCACTGCCAATGATACGGCCCCGAAGTCCTTTGAGCCGGGCTCCGCCGCAAAACGCGCGGCGACTTCCTTTTGCACCATGACCGTGATGCTCTCGATCCTGTCGTGCTCAAACAATCGCATGATGATAGGTGTAGTGATGTAATACGGCAGGTTTGCGACGACCTTTACAGCCGCGGACTTGCCGTCTGATGTACGTAACGGACACGCGTCTATTACCTCGGCAATATCCGTTTTCATGATGTCGGAGTGAAAAACGTGCAGATTTTCCGCGTCTGCGAAGATATCGGCGAGCGCGTTCACGATCCCGCGATCGATCTCTATCGCACTTACGTATCCGGCATGCGCGATCAGCGCCTGCGTGAGCCCCCCGAGCCCGGGCCCTATCTCGATCACATGATCGTCCGGCCCTACCCCGGCTGTGTTTATGATCTTTTGCACGACATGCGCGTCTATCATGAAGTTCTGGCCGAGATCCTTATTTGCACGCAGACCATATTTATCGGCCAGTGCCTTGGTTACCGCGTAGCTTGCTATCGTCTCCGTCATACTTCGGGGTACACAACAGTAAAAAACTGTCCCTTTTCAAAGGTCATATTCTTGGATTTGTAGATATCTCCGTCTATCAGAGGCATCACCCGCTGTACGCCGTAGAATCTGCCGAGCGTATCCGTCAACGCCTGCAGCGCAAGCATCTCTGTTTCGCTGTCCATGTTCAGGTTTTCTGCAAATGATGCAGACAGATCTATTACGAGCCCGTCGTTGAGCCTGTCCACAAACAGGCTATTGATTTTAGCCTCCTCCGGGAAATAAGACTCATAACCCTCATATGGCTTTTTGAGCGCGTCTGTGAATGCGGCAGCGAGGTCCATACCTGTCGATACCTTTATCGTCTGCATGCCCTCTACAACGCGATCCTCTTCACCCTGAGGATTCGGATTCAAATAAAAGAAAGCTGTCTGTGCGTCGGCATTTACATCGGGCATCACCTTTACTAGCGAAAAGCCATGTGTCCCCGTTTCGTCCGTATACTCAGCCTTTACAAGGCCCACGCCCTTTGCGTAATACTCCTTCTGTGTGCGCCCGTTGCTGTAGCTCGTCGATAGTTCCATGGCCTGATATGTGCCGCTGTCGGTCTCTACAGTCGCATTCATCGAGGTGATCGTCGTCTCGGCATTCATATCGACATCCGAAGTAACCGTCCACTTGGCATTTTGCTTTAATGGGCCCTTCATGATCAGCATGTCCCGATTGGCTTCGGCACCTGTCACATCCTCGAAGCAATAGAAGCTGCCGTCACCGTAGCGCAGTCTGATTTCATTGTCCTTGTCATTGAACTCAATAACCTCTGTGGAATTGAAATATGTGGAGCCAACCCAGCGCTGCGCGCGGTTACCGTTTAGGTAGGTCACGAATATGCGTTGGTTCAGCGCATCGTTATCGGGTGATGCGTAGACATACATCGTATTCGGCTGTACCGGAAAATAATCGCGTACCGACTCGGATTTCGTGCAGCCGCAGAGCCATACAACCGTCATCATTACTAAAAAACAACGTAAATACTTCAACATTTGTCAAAAATACCCCCAATCATGATATTTGTTGAGTATATGACGATTTTGTAATTTTTGCAAGTTATGTGGAGGTATTCCGAGATATTAAACGCGTGCCTACTCAAATCCACCAAAACCCTTTCCGATTATCTCTGTGGAGTTGCTGATGGTAATAAACGCATCGGGATCGATCTGCTTGATAAAGCGTCTCAGCGCGACGGCCTGCCTGCGGCCCACGACCGTTGAGATCACCTCGCGCTCTACATGCGTATACGCACCGCGTGCAATATAGACGGTCGCGCTGCGTTGCAGCTCATTCATAATGAAGTCCTTGATCTGCTTATCCTTGGAGCTGACGATCTCAAACATCTTGTACATGTGCATGCTTTCCATGATTGCATCGAGTAAAAACGACCGCAGCCCCAATCCCATGATAGAAAACAACGCGGCCTCGGGCCCGAACGCGAACCACGACAGCGAAGCAATACCGAAGTCCGTCACCAGCAACGCGAAGCTCAGACGCATGCCTGTGTATTTTTTAATGATCTGACCGATGATATCGGTGCCGCCCGTGGTCGAGCCGTAGTTGAACACGAGCGCGGAGCCCACACCCGGTATAAACATACTATAAATGAGTTCAAGGAACTTTTGATTAGTGAGCGGTTTGTCGAGCTTTATAAAGCTCTCCAACGCCCAGACCATCACGGACAATGCGATCGTACCGTATAGACTCTTGTGTCCCGCATCTTTACCGAGCACCAGGTAGCCTATGCCTAATATGATCAGGTTGAGCACAAGCATCATCGCACCTATGGGCATGTTCTCAAAGTAATGCGAGAGTATCAGCGAAAGACCACTCACACCGCCCGACGCGAATTGATTGGGATTACGAAAAACCACTATACCGAACGCAACTAAAAATATCCCAAGGTTTATATATAAAAATTCCTTGGGATCGATGCGTTTTAAGAAGGCGTGCATATTCATAAGATCAACTTCCTTCGTGGGTTTATTCCGATATATTGTATGGACTTAACTGTTACCATATACAGCGTGTGCCGTTTTCGGCAAAAAATGCCAGCCATTCGCCATCCGGTTCTCGATCGGTCACGACGGTGCGGACACGCGCGAAGTCCTCTATCCTCACGAGCGAGACATTACCGAACTTCGTGGAATCCGCTAACAATATTACCTCCTTTGACGCGTACATCATCGCACGCTTGATATCGGCCTCGGCCTCGTTTGATTCGGTTAGTCCCTTTTGAACATTTAAACCCTTGCAGGATATAACGGCTCGATCCGCATTGTAGCCGTCGATTGTGCGCTCGGCCCGCGCACCCACGAGCGACAGCGAATATTTTCGTAGCTGCCCGCCCGATGAGATGACGTTTACATCGGGCACATCCGACAGGTCCGCGAGCATCTCGACCGAGTTTGTAATCACGGTGAGGCGCCGCTTCGTCTTTAGCCCTTGTGCCGCACAGAGCACTGTCGACGAGGAATCCATCATCAATGTATCGCCGTCCTCGACGATATCCTTGAAGCGCTCGGCTATTCGCAGCTTCAGTTCCTTGTTCGATCTGCGGCGGACATTTAGCGGCATATCGGTATTCACGTTCTGGTTCATCACCGCGCCGCCGTAAGTCTTTCGCACCAGACCCTGCTCCTCGAGCTTCTCTAGGTCACGCCGTATCGTCTCCTCCGTGACCCCGTAACGCTTGCTCAGATCCGATACGATCACACTGCCGTTTTGCCTCATGCTCAGCAGGATATCGTCCCTGCGTTCTATTGCGAGCAATTTCACACCCCCGTACACTCATATTGTATCGAAGTATACTAAGAATGCTATTTGATTTCAACAACTTGTGAACCATTATAGTAGTGTTGCAGGATATCCGCATATGTGAATCCGCGCTCGGTCATGCCCTTGACACCGTATTGGCTCATGCCCACGCCGTGTCCATTGCCACCGCCATAGAAGGTCACGGCCTCGAGATTACCCTTGTCGTCGAGCTTTTCCTCAAATACAAAGAACGCACTCGGCAAACAGGTATTGTCCGTGGACTCGCTTCCATCCTTGCGCTTGACAGCGGTAGGCTTCAATAGAAAGCGTATGTTGTACTCGGTGCGTACGAGTACCGTAGCCTCCGAGCCTGTGATCTTCAATTCCATGATATTACCCCCCTGCCCACGCGAGACAGCCTCCATTTTTTTGAGCTGCCCAATGGACTTGACAGGCTTTGAAGCGAATGTACCGTCCCTTTGCTGCGTCAGCAACAGCGCGGGGTTTCTGTTATAGATATCGGATATCGCGGTATTGATCTGGGTTGTGAGCTCCTGGGCCGTCATATTTGCCGTCCATCGGAAATACGGCGATGCCGCGTCGTATGCGTCTATGTCCGTACGCTTAAAAAACGCCGCCGCAATCTCCTCGTTTGACATGTCCCCTACATCTGCGCCCTCATATTGCTTTGCAGACTTTAGATACGGCTTTGATGTAGCAGGAAATTCCACGAGCCTTGAATATGTGTTGCCCTCGGACGGCCAGACCTCGCCGCTCAACGCGGTATAACCCGAAGATGTGGAAAAGAAATTGGCCGCGATGATCTCGCCGTCATAGGTAAGATATGCGCCGCGTGTCTGATCCACAGCCTGAACACTGAGGTCGTTTAACGGGAGGTTGTTATACACCTGGCACATCACGGAATCGTCAACGTTTGCACCGTATCCCGCAAACCTATTCTCAAAAAGCTGCTTGTATGCGTAGCTGCGCGCGGTGACGGCCTGCACCTTGAGAGCCTCCAGTCCATACGATGCGGGCATTTCGCTCGGCAGTACGCCGTAGAGATATTGCTCAAGCGGCAATTCGTTTACAATGGCATAGCCATCTTTTTCAAGGCTGATCTCGATAGTGCCCGCGTAGGATGGATGTTGTCCATCCGGATAGTTGCGCTTTATGCTCGTGATGGTGATTTTGTCTTCGGGCTTAACGGGCGCAACCGACAACCGCCCGTACATGATCATGTCCTTTGCCTCAAATACCTCGTCCCGCTTGAACTGCTTCACAAATCGCCCGTCACCCGCACTCACCGAATAGTCCCCGGTAGCCGTGAGTGTAACCGTTTCATGCACCAGCCCACCAAAGCCCGTCGTATTCAACGCTACGCGGATCTTGTCAAACTTTGCATCCTTTACGATCACTGCCGCACAGGCCTTTTCAT
This sequence comes from uncultured Defluviitaleaceae bacterium, assembly GCA_964446745.1. GTDB lineage: Bacteria > Bacillota > Clostridia > Lachnospirales > WQUN01 > CAYURR01. Next base: position 11,457 of record CAYURR010000044.1, read on the forward strand.
CCTTCATGTAAAACACAGCGATGTCGCTGCCGGTCACCAGGTCCGATTTTGCCCTCATGCGTGGCTTGCCCATCGCCTCATATGTCCTAAAACCCTCTTCCGTCTCGATATTGCCATGGCCAGCCAACTCTATCCTACCATCATCCACCAGTAAAATCTTTCCGGTGATCTTCTTTTCATAGAGATTTAATGCCGTCACGCTGCGCTCATGTATTGTGATGTCGCAGATATTGCCGCCCTGACGACCCGACGGCTTGTTTATCCCGTCTGCATATGCGTAGGTGCGCTCCGCTCCGCCCGCGAATATCGTGATCGTGTTCGCGTCGTTTCTGACGATGTACACATTAGTGAGCGTCGGGTCATGTGTATATTCCTCCGTGATCCAGAGGATGTCTCTATCCTTGACGACGACACCGACCTGTTTGTCCGTATACACATCCATGTCTATACCTGCGCAGCGATACAGCCCTTCGTCTGTAACCGCATAGCCGGATGGTATTTGCTTATTGTTTACATGGCTCGCGAGCACGATGAGCTGTTCGTTCTCAAGCCCATAACGCGTTTCTGCATCGATGCTCTCAAGCGATTTCATAAACAGATCCGCAAACAGCGCATATGAGATCGGCGCGTTCTTGTTTTGCTCGGTGATTGTGAGCTTGATTTTGTTTGCGGGATTGACCTTGTCCAATATGCTCTGCATCTGCGTGAGCGTGAGCATCTCGTCCGGCTTGAACGTGTCACCGTAGCCCGTCATGATGTTCTGCGCAAACAGGATATTTACATATATATCATACCAGTCCGTAGGTGATGAATCCGTAAACGTAATCATCCGCTCGATGGATTTGGCCTGCTCGTTCCCATAGAGTGCTATCGCTATGATACGCGCAGCCAGCGCACGGCTGATCGGAATATTGTCGCCGTATTGGCTGACGGAACCCTCTGCGGCCACGATATCGGTATTTTGAACAACGGGCTCCGCCGAAGCCTCGGTTAGACTCGCCGACAGCTCATCCAGTAGGGCCGTTGTATCCGGCACATCCGCTTCTGGGCGCGCTGTGCATCCGGCTAAAAACAGTATTACAGATAAAAGAAATGTCGATAATATCCTCATAAGCAGTCCTCCAGTCTTGAATACATCTTATGCCCGATGGGACAGGTTTAATGAATTTTCTTGCGAAGGTTTCTCATGTGTTGTATCCTTATTATGGTTATTTGCTATTGAATAAATTTGAGGATTGATATCACGATGGAGCTTACGACAAGACTGGAAGCCACAGACGAAATACTGTCACCACGCAGAGATATAATTTTCAAGTCGTTATTTACAAGAAACACCCCTGAATCCAAAGGCGCTTTATGTGACTTTATGTCTGCAGTGCTCTGTAAATCGGTTAGTGACGTTATTCTACGCGAGAATGAATTGGCCGTCGCAAGTCCGGGCGAAAAGCAATCCGTGATGGATGTCAACTGTGTGTGCAACGACGGTGAGCAAGTAAACGTCGAGATGCAATTTACAGATGAAGGGGTAACCTTGGTTAGAGCGGAATACAATACAGGAAAGCTACACGGAAGCCAAAGCATTAAAGGCAAGGGCTACAAGGCCCTTAACAGAACCGTTCATATTACTATCGCTGACTACGATGTGTTTGATGATGAAGTGTGCATAGACGAGTTTGTATATCAAAGCAAAGCCCGAAATACATCATGTGGATTCAAAACCAGTATAATAATCATTGAGTTGAGCAAATTGGAGCGACTGACACTTGAGCCTGAACAAAATTTAACAAAAATAGAGAAGTGGGCAGTGTTTTTGAAATATGTTGATGATCCAGGTAAACGCGAGTACATAAACACGTTAATCAACAAAGAAGAAGGGTTGGCAATGGCAAGCACCGTTTTAAAGAAGATAGCCCAGGATCAAATTATGCGAATGGAATTAATATCAATAGAAAAGGCTGAAGCTGATAGAGAACACAGGGAACTGAGGATATTAACTCTCGGCAGAGAAGAGGGTATAAAGGAAGGTATAAAGGAAGGCATCAAAAAGACGGCCGAAAACATGCTTTTAAAAGGTCTACCCATCGATGTCATATCCGATGTTACAGGACTAAGTACCGATGAGATTCAAAATATTGAATATAAATAGCACTACAAATCATATGGAGGGATAGACAATGGCTATAGTATACGAATCATTTGACAAAATGGAATCATTTATGAAGGACGTGTTCATCAAGGCCGGGGTACCGGCGGAGGACGCGGCCACGGTCGCAGAGGTGCTGATCGAATCGGACAAGCGCGGTATCGAATCCCATGGTGTCGGTCGCTTTAAGCCCATATATATTGACCGTATAAAGAACGGTACACTAATGCCCGTCACGAAGATAGACATCGTGCGCGAGGGCCCCACCACTACCGTCATAGACGGAAACGACGGGCTCGGGCATGTCATAGGTAAAAAGGCCATGGAAATGGCGATGGACAAGGCCGCAAAATACGGCATGGGTATGAGTGTCGTGAGAAACTCGACGCATTACGGTATCGCAGGATACTATGCGACGATGGCTACCAAGCGCAATATGATCGGCATGACAGGCACAAACGCGCGCCCGTCTATAGCTCCGACATTTGGCGTTGAAAATATGCTCGGCACCAATCCGATGACCTTTGGCATACCGTCGGACGAGGCGTTCGATTTTGTATTGGACTGTGCGACATCGGTATCGCAGAGGGGCAAGATAGAGGTTTATGACCGCGCGGACAAGGATATCCCGGCCGGCTGGGTCATCGATAGAGACGGCAAGGATAGGACAGAGATCAAGGGCATGCTCACTGATCTGGACAAGGGTAACCTTGCGCTCACACCGCTGGGTGGTCTCGGTGATCTGACAGCGGGCTACAAGGGTTACGGCTATGCGACGGTGGTAGAGATATTCTCGGCGGCTTTCCAGAGCGGCGCGTTCCTGAAGGCCCTCTCTGGTATCGGACCGAACGGCGAAAAGCGCATGTACCACCTCGGCCATTTCTTTATCGCTATCGATGTGGCCGCGTTTGTGGAACCCGAGGAATTCCGAAAGACCACGGGCGATATACTGCGTGAGCTGCGCGCGGCACAGAAGATGCCCGGACAGGACAGGATATACACCGCCGGCGAAAAGGAATATCTCTACTACATGGAAAATAAAGACAAGGGCGTGCCGCTGAACGACAAGCTTCAGCAGAACGTCAAGGAGCTTATAAAGGAGTTTGGTATCACGGGTTATGAGTTCTCATTCTAACTCACATTTTGAACGAACAGAGCTATTGATCGGCGCGGAGGGGCTTAACCGCCTCTCCCGTGCCAAGGTCGCTGTATTTGGCGTGGGCGGTGTGGGTTCGTATACGGTCGAGGCACTCGCACGCAGCGGCATCGGCTCGTTTGTGCTGATAGATCGCGATGTCGTTTCAGAGAGTAACATCAACAGGCAACTGCACGCACTACGATCCACAGTCGGCCAGTACAAGACCGATCTGATGAAGGAACGCATAGCCGAAATCAACCCCGATGCTCGTGTAGTTTGTGAGCATCTTTTTGTACTTGACGATTTAAGTATGTTCGAGTGGGACTTCGACTATGTCGTGGACGCGGTGGACACCGTCACAGCCAAGCTCGCGATAATAGCCGAAGCAAAGAAACGTAACGTCCCGGTCATCAGCGCGATGGGCGCCGGTAACAAGCTCGACCCGACACGCCTTAAGCTGACCGACATAAAAAAGACATCTGTCTGTCCGCTCGCGAAGGTCATGCGGCGTGAGCTTAAAAAGCGCGGAATCTATAATCTGGATGTCGTCTTTTCGGATGAAGCACCCGCCTCGAACAAGCGCCCGCCCGGAAGTATCGCATATGTCCCCTCTGTCTCGGGCCTGCTGATCGCACACAAGGTCGTGAAAGGACTGATACAATGAAATATTCTACCGATGCGTTCCAGTCATGGCTTTACGAGCACTGTAAGCCCGCGGAAAACCTTCTTGACTGCGACGCATCCCGTATACCTTCGCTACTCGCAGAGAAGCGAATGAACCTCGAGAAATGCCTCGGTCTGGATCGTCTGATGGCCTTTGAACAAGAGCAGCCACCGACCTTTGACTGGACCGATCAGACGGTGATGGACGGTTACATACAGCACTTGGGCGAACACACGAGCCTGCCGCAGCTGGTCATGCCTCTCCACCGCCTCGAACCGGAAAACGCAGACCATGCCGCTCCCACCGTGATCTACTGCCACGGGCACGGTAACGGCGCAACCGAGGTCGTCGATCCGGCATGTGCGGAACTCTATCAAAAGACCCTACCAATTTCGCTTGTAAAACGCGGTTACCGCGTGCTGGTACCCGAGCTGTTCGGCTTTGGCAAAGTCGTGATGGAGGGCTTTAAGGAAAAGGAACAAGCCGGATGCTACGCTAATTCCACACGGCTGTTGATGCACGGGCTTACGACCGCCGGTGTGCGCGTACTTCAGACGCTGCAGATCGTCAAATACCTGAACGATAGGGGCTGCGAACCATTTTTAGCGGGCATATCGGGCGGCGGCCTCGTTGCGTCATTTGCTGCAGCTCTGGCCGAGCATTACGGCCTCAGGATTAAGGGCGCGTTTATCTCCGGATATACAAACACCTTCCTCGGCAGCTCAATGGCCATGCATCATTGCATAGACAATTTTATACCCGATATCCTCTCATACATGGAGGAGCCCGAGCTGATCGCATTGGCCGCTCCTATATCGATGTTGATCTCCTCCGGTATCGAGGATCCGATCTTCCCGATCGAGCATACCCGCGCGGCCATAGACGAGATCAAGGCCATTTATGACCGTTTCGGAAACAAGGATCTCATCGGGGTCGAATTGTTTGACTCGGGTCACGAGATCTCGGAGAATGCCATCTACGAATGGCTCAAGCGTTATGAGCATAAACACTATGAGCGTTAACGACAACATCATCCGGGCACGCGAAAAGCGCGGATATTCACAGACGCAGCTGGCCAATCTGCTCGGTATACCGCAGCCCACATACGCTTGCTACGAGCTCGGCAAGCGTCGCATACCGCTGTCGTTGATCATGCGGCTGTCAGAGGTGTTAGGCATGGGCGTCGACCATTTGCTCACGACCAAGCGATTGCCTGTGGGCTTCGAGACGGCGGTGACCGTGGGCTTCTCGGATGTAGACGAGGGCTTGCGTGCAAAAACCGCCAAGCTTGTCGAGTATATGCAGGAGAGCTCTATTCTGCACACAGAGAGCACAGGCCATCCGATGTCATGGTATCGTGCGAACAGCCGAGGCTTTTTGCTCACGAACTGGCAGATTGAGATCTACGACTACCCGATATTTCAGAACAGTCTGACCGTGCGCACCTGGCCCACCTATCTGAAGGGCTTTGTGGCCGAGCGTTCGTTTTGCATAACAAACGCCGCACGTAAGGAGATCGTAAAAGCAAACAGCGGCTGGATATTCTGCGATCTATCAAAGCGGGAGCCCGCAAAGGCCCCACCCGAGCTGATGGCACAGTACGGCACGCCCGGCGACTACGCAATTCCAAAGGACTACAAGATCACCGCCCCGGATAACAACCCCGAGTTTGCATATGTTACGCATGGCACGTTCACCGCGAGCCGCCGCGACATCGACTGCAACGCACACATAAACAATGTGCGATATCTGGAATGGGCACTCGACTACATCCCATACGATGCGGTATCCGCTTTGCATGTGTCAAAGGTAAAGATCATATATAAGAAGGAATGCACCTGCGGCGAAGCGGTTCGCGTAGACGTATACGGAAGTGCCGCCTCCGACGAATGGATATGTATAATACGTAACAACAACGACGAGAATATAGTCTATGCGC
>CAYURR010000045.1:0-17261 GCA_964446745.1 uncultured Defluviitaleaceae bacterium
TGTCATAATCATGTCTTGAGTATCTACTACTAATAAAACCATTTTACCCTCCACACGCAAAATAAATAATCCTTATATACACCAAAAGCTGCCAAGTTCACACTCGACAGCTTTCGACAATTTATAACGGAGAAAGAGGGATTTGAACCCTCGCGCCGCTATTAACGACCTACCCGCTTTCCAGGCGAGCCCCTTCAACCACTTGGGTATTTCTCCAAGACACATCTTTTGCATTATAGCACACCTGTCTTATAGAAATCAATCACTTATGAAAAGAATTATGAATTTTTTGTGAATATTTCCTGTCCTATGTTGACAGTATCAGGTAAATGGCATATATATTTAGGGTGCAATTATTTTACTGTAAAGTTATAGAATGAGGTGAGGTTGTGTATGTGGATGATGTCGGTAAACGGTTAGAGGAGATGATGATAAGGTTTACCGAAAGTGTATTCAGGTATAAGGCCAAATATCTCGTGCACCTATTCAAGGTCAACGCGAGCGGCATAAACGCTATCAGCGAGCGGCAATATCATTGTTTATTTATAATTAAATATCTGGGCATAAATACGATAACGGGCATGTCGCGGCATATGGGTCAGAGCCTCGCGAGCCTCTCAAAGACATTATCGAAGATGGTCGCGGGTGGGTTGATTGTAAAAGATTATCCGGGCATCGGGCAGGACAACCGCATCGTTTATTTCAGGCTCACGCCCCAGGGCGAAGAGGTCCTGCTGAACTTCACGGCGCAGGTTATTGATAGACTGCGTGTATTTTATGCATCATTGGCGCCCGATGTTCAGCAGTTGCTGATCGGCAGCTTTAGAGAGATCGCCAGCTTCATTGATGGTCATGTGGATACATCGGACATTGCACTCGATACCTTATCGGTCACGATCGTCGAGGCGCACTTGGGATTTATGTTTAAGACGCTAATTCGGATGGCCAATGTCCTCAGCCGTATCTACAACGAGGACGAATGCATCAAACGTGGGCTATTGACCATGCGTCGCTTCAGCATATTAAAGCTCGTGGAGAGCGGGATGGACAATATCCAGGCCATAGGCGAGACGATGTTTCTGAGCCAGAGCAATCTGTCCATACATATGAACAGGTTTTTAAAAGAAGGCTTGGTGGAGAAGAATAAGGACGACAAGGACAGCCGCAGGCTTCATTTTGTGGTGACGAGCCGTGGAAGGGAGTTGCTGGCTGCTTCATATAGCTTCTTTACGGAATGCATGAGCGGATACATCGATACATTGGACGAGGCAGTAAAGGAACGGCTGATTAAAACCATGAGCCGTTTACAGACGATATTTAACAGGGAGGAATAAGAATGAGAAGAAGGTTTTTAGTATCGGCCATATGTATATTGGGGCTGGTGATAGGATTGACTGGGTGTTCAAATGCAAATGAGCAGGTCGTAGCGGAGCAGCGCATAGCGGTTGTAACGACCGCAGCCCAAAAAGGCCAAATAAAGAAGGAAATTCAGTATGTGGGTCAGATTATGCCGTCCGAGTCCGTTACAGTGGTAAGTAAGATATCGGGTAAGGTCAAGGAGGTTGCCGTTGAGATAGGCGAAAAGGTCAATAAGGGTGATGTGCTGTTTTCTATAGATGAAAAGGATCTGAATGATCAGTTATCTCAGCTCGAGGCGCAGATAAAGCAGGCCGAGTATGGCGTCAAGAACGCCGAGACGAGCCTGTCGAGCGTAACGGGCGGGCAATATGAGGCGCAGCTTTTGCAACAGGAGACGGCGGTAACATCTGCAGAAAAGCAGGTTGAAAACGCTAAGATCGCCATCGACAATGCGAAGATCGCACTCGATAACGCTCAGAAGCAGTATGACAATGTCTCGGTTACCTTTAACAACACCGAGATACTATACAACGCCGGCTCTGTATCGAAGAATGATTACGACAAGATCGAGCTGTCGTATAAGCAGGCGCAGGCAGGTGTCGATCAAGCCAACAACACATATAATCAAGCCCTGCTCGGATTGGAAACGGCGGAGTCTTCACTTACGAGCGCGCGAAACGCCGTGAACCTTACAAGGGGATCGATCGCGAAGGAAAACACGACGAAGGCCCAGATCGGCGTGGGCAGCGCGCAATCCTCGAAAGATGTACTCGATATACAGCGTAAGGTACTGCTGGGAAACCTCGAGGATACCGCCATCAAGAGCCCTATCTCAGGTGTTGTTGGCAGCAAGAGCGCAAAGGCCGGGGAATATTCCACAGCTCAGAGCCCTGCATATGTAGTGGTATCAAATATAGACACGGTAAATGTAGAGGTAAAGGTCTCGGAGCTTTTGATAAACAAGATAAATGTCGGGGACAATGTCCGCATCTCGGTGCGGTCCATAGATAGGGATGATGTAGTCGGTAGTGTTTTTGCTGTGAGCTCGGTCGCCGATCAGAGCGGCGCGTTTCCTGTAAAGATCAGGATAGACAATCCCGAAGGCATATTAAAGCCCGGTATGTTTGCTGAGATCGGATTTGTAAGAGATGAGAGCGCCCAATCTATAGTTCTGCCCAGAAATACTGTGTTTGACAGCGAAGATGGGTCGTATGTCTTTGTAAATGACAATGGCATCGCAAAGCGTGCATTTGTGGAAACGGGTATAAACAACGGTAAGGAGATAGAGATTGTCGCGGGGTTGAACGAGGGTGACCCGGTAATCACGAAGGGGCAGAGCTTCCTCACTGAGGGCGACAAGCTCGAGATAGCGTCAGCCGAGCAAAAGGGGGAATGACCGGATGGCAAAGATATTTGTAAAGAGGCCGATCACGACCTTCATGGTCATCTTGATTGTCATAGCATTCGGTGTGCTCTCGATTAAAGAAATAAAGCTCGAGATGTTCCCGAACATGAATGTGCCTATTGCTATCGTGCGCACAACCTATGATGGCGTGGGTCCAGAGGAAATGGAAAATCTGATAACGGTTCCTCTTGAGGGTGTTTTGGGCACGGTGCCGGGCGTAAAGAATATCACGAGTAATTCATCAAACGGCAGCTCGACAGTAATAATTGAGTATGAGCAGGGCACGAACATCGATAATGCCGCGCTCGATATGCGTGAAAAGGTAGACTTGATCAAGGGCATGCTACCCGACGACGCGTCCGAGCCTATGGTCTTAAAGATCAACGCGAATGATATACGGTCGCTTGAGATTGGTGTCTCATCGGAAAAGCTTGACCTTGTGACGTTGAATAAGACTGTCAAGGACAAGGTGGTAAACCGTCTCGAACGTCAGGATGGCGTAGCTTCGGTAAGCATAAGCGGCGGCAAGCAGCAAGAGATCAGTGTTACACTACATGAGGATAAGCTGCGCGGTTACGGAATCAGTGAGGCGCAGGTCTCACAGCTACTGATGGCAGAGAATAGAAATGCACCGGCGGGCTCTATCAAGGAAGGCGACAAAACCCTAACGATCCGTATAACGGGTGAGTTTGAATCCCTCGAGGAGATAGAGGATCTACCGATAACGAACCCTAAGGGGACGGTCGTGTACTTGCGTGATATCGCTGATGTGGCATTCACATATAAGGACAACACCTCGATTTCATACATTAACGGTGTGCCGAGCGTCGCGCTCACGATACAAAAGCAGAGCGTGGCCAACTCCGTTGAGCTCTCAGATAGGGTGAACGCGGAGCTTAAACGCTTAAAGGCTGATTATCCGGATCTGGAGTTTAAGGTTTTATCGGATCCGGCTGACTTTATAAAGATGTCCATCAGCAGTGTTATAAGATCGGCTATACAGGGCGGTATACTGGCTGTTATCATATTGTTCCTGTTTCTAAGAAATGTGCGTACCACATTGATCGTCGCGGCCTCGATGCCCATATCGATCATCGCGACGTTTACGCTGATGTATTATGGCAAGATCACACTCAATATTATGTCACTGGGCGGTTTGACGCTCGGTATCGGTATGTTGGTTGATAACTCGATCGTTGTTCTTGAGAGTATATTCAGAAAGCTCGAGGAGGGCGAGGGTGCGTTCGCGGCGGCCATTGACGGTGCGAGGGAGGTCTCAGCGTCCGTTACGGCGTCAACGCTCACAACGGTTGTGGTGTTCCTGCCCATTACCTTCGCGGGCGGCTTTACAGCGGAGATGTTTAACCAGCTATCGCTGACCATTGCGTTTTCGTTGTTCTCTTCGTTGTTTGTATCGCTTACGTTCGTGCCGATGTGCTGTTCGATTTTATTTAGAAACGGATACACGCGTGCTAAGAAGAGTAAGCTCGATTTTATAGGTAATGGGATAGAAAGGGTCGAAGGCGTATATAAACGCGTGCTGGAAACCTGTCTAAGGCGGCGCAAGCTTACCATTGCTGTCGTAGCGGCGTTTGTAGTTTTGACCTTGGCATCGTTGACTCTGGTCGGATTTGAATTAATGCCGGTGACAGACGAGGGCAGCGTGAGCGTGTCGATATCGATGCCGAGGGGTACGATATTATCGGAAACAGAAAAGACAGCGTTCGAGGCGGTCTCCATACTCGAGAGCGTGCCCGAGATAAAAGAAGTATATGTAAATATTGGCGGCGGTGGCACCATGTCAATTCTAAGCGGGGCTAATACCGACAGAGCACGCTTGACATTAACGCTTGCAGATAAAAAAGACAGGGATCGTACAACGGTCGAAGTGGCTGCGGATGTAGAGAAGCGATTGAAAAAGGTGCCGGGTGCAAAGATAACGGCCGACGCGGCATCCTCGATGGGCATGATGATGAGCTCAGGAGGTGTAGATCTGAGTATCAGGGGCACAGACATGGAAATTCTGCAGAGCGTCTCGGAAGACATAAAGGACATTTTTGAGCGTGTACCGGGTACGAGGCAGGTAAAGACCTCTCTCGATGAGGCCACACCGCAGGCATCGATAAAGGTAAAACGCGCAAAGGCTGCATCACTGGGTATAGCACCGTCTAGTGTAGCCGGTATCGTAAATACGGCCGTAGCAGGCAATGTAGTGACGACATACAAGGTATCAGGCGATGAGTTTGATATCAGGGTTAGGCAAAACAAGGCCGCACATGATTATCTATCCGATATCGAGAACATATTGATACCGACACCGACGGGTGTAAATGTGCCGCTATATGAGATCGCTGAAATCAATGTCAGAGAGCTGCCGTCCACGATCACGCGCGAGAATAGTGAGCGTTATATAACGGTCTCGGCGGTGCTTGAAGGCAGGGATGCAAAGTCCGTCATGAACGATATACAAGTCTTGCTGGATCAATATTCGATGCCGCCTGGTTATGCCGCGGAATTCTCCGGCTCGGTGCAGCAGATGAATGAAACATTTGGGGATTTAGGATTTGCTCTTGTGCTCGCGCTGCTTTTGGTGTATATGATAATGGCAGCGGAGTTTGAATCACTCCTGTTCCCTTTAATAGTAATGTTCTCTATACCGATCGCGCTCACGGGCGGTTTGTCGGGGCTTTTCGTTACGGGACAGAGCCTGAGCATCACGGGCTTTTTGGGATTGATCATGCTTGCCGGTGTCGTTATCAATAACGCGATAGTGCTCATCGACTACACGAACCTACAGCGCAGGGAACACGGTAAATCTGTGCATGAGGCACTGACCATTGCCGGTCCGGTGCGCTTAAGGCCGATACTGATGTCAACACTTACGACAGTGCTTGCGTTAATACCGATGTTGTTTTCATCCAATCAAGGAGCCGAGCTCATGCGCGGGCTCGCAACGGTCGTTGTCTTTGGTCTGAGCCTCTCGACACTGGTTACGCTACTGTTTATACCGGTTGTGTACACTATCGCCGTGAATACCACCGATAAAGCAAAGAGGTTTATCGCGAATAAATTTAGTGGAGGAAAAGCAGTATGAGGTTTGACAATTTTACACCGGATTACCGGAACATGGTGAAGGTAGCAAGGAATCAATGGGTAGACAGGATACCGCTATACGAGCACATTATAGGGGGCAAGGCAATAAAGGATGTAATAGGTGAGGATCCGTATCCGCAGATGTTTTGTGATGATATGTCAGAGAGTGTCGAGGGCTTTAAGAAGTATTGGGAATTCTGGAGGCGCATGGGATATGATACGGCGTCGTATGAGTTTTCGACAGCGAGCGTGCTTGTAGGGGGCGGCGCGCTCGGGCAACACGCAGACGGTTGCATAAAGGACCGCGACGATTTTGAACGCTATCCTTGGGACGAAATACCCCAAAGATTCTTTGACGCATATGTCCCATATATAGAGAACCTCACACAGACCTGTCCGGACGGCATGAAGGCGGTCGGTGGTGTAGGCAACGGGGTTTTTGAATGCGTACAGGATATCATCGGTTACGAGAACCTCTGCTACATAAAAGCGGATGACGAAGAGCTGTTCGCGGATGTGTTTAATAAAATGGGTGAGATGCAATTTAACATATGGAAGCGCTTTATGGCCGAATATGCCGATGTGTTTTGTGTATTACGTTTTGGTGATGATCTGGGCTTTAAGAGCTCGTCGCTACTGTCAAAGGAGGATATCTTAAACTCGGTGATACCGCAGTACAAACGCATTATCGAGTGTGTCCACGGGGCAGGGAAACCGTTCTTACTGCATTCATGCGGATGCATATTTAACGTAATGGACGAACTGATCGACGAGGCTAAGATCGACGCAAAGCACTCGAATGAGGATGAGATTGCACATTTTACGGTATGGGTTGACAAATACGGCGACAGGATAGGAAACTTCGGTGGGATAGACACCGATGTGTTGTGCCGCTATCCGCGTGAGTACATAGAACAATATGTGCTTGACTGCCTCGAGAAAGTAAAAGGCAAGGGTGGTATCGCGTTCAGCTCCGGTAATTCGATCCCGGACTATGTACCGACAGAGGGATATCACGCAATGGTAGAGACCGTCAGAAAATGGAGAGGAGATAATTGACAATCTATAAATAGCGAGCTAACGCAAATAAAAAAGGGCTGTAGCCAGAATTTGTATTCTGCTACAGCCCCTTTCCTTTTTCAGATATTAGAGATCATTTGCACCATCTATATAGATTTCTGCGGATATTGTCCATAAGGCTGGCCCGTGGGACGGCTTCGGCGGCTACCAAGTCGCTGCGACCGACCTCGTTGCCTTCGTAATAGTATATAACCTCACCGGCCTTTGCGCCCTCGGCAACGGGGGCCTCTAACGAACCTGTTACCTCTGTCTTGCGTGTGAGCTCGACGGTTTTACCCTTGGGAACCAATGCACTGACCTGCTTCTTTACCATCAACGCGACGGTGTCATCCTTGCCCTTTGATACGGCCATCTCGCCCATCACCGTTCCGGCTGCGTCACCGGGTGCCATAGCATAGTTTGCAAAGCCGTAGTCCATCATCTTTATCGCCTCGCCGAAGCGTGTTGTCGGGTCCGGTGCGCCCATGACAACGGCGATCAACGACAGGCCGTTACGTTCGGCGGTCGCCGATATGCAATACAGCGCCTGCGATGTCGATCCGGTCTTGAGGCCTGTGGCGCCTTGATAGCTTCGGATCAGACGGTTTGTGTTGGACAGACCAAAGTCCTCGAAGCCGCGTGCGGTCTTGTGTACGATCTTGTCCATCCATATTTTGGAGAATTCGTGGATTTGAGGATATTTTGTGACGAGCTCTCTGCTCATTATCGCAATATCATATGCGGAGGTGTAATGCCCGTCTGCATCCAGGCCGCATGCATTTACAAAATGCGTATCGTTCATGCCAAGGGATTTTGCTTTATTGTTCATCATTGTGACAAAGCCATCCTCGCTGCCCGCGATGTATTCGGCCATTGCAACGGCGGCGTCGTTAGCGGATGCGACCACGACTGATTTTGTGAGGTCACGGACGGTCTGCTGCTCCATGACCTCGAGATAAACCTGCGAACCACCCATCGAGGCGGCATGGGTACTGACCGTTACCATGTCATCCCATTTGATCTTGTCATCATCAAGTGCTTCATAGATTAGAAGCATCGTCATAACCTTTGTGACACTAGCCGGCGCAAGCTTCTCATGTGGGTTCTGAGCGAGCAGTATGCGTCCGGTTGTAGGCTCCATTAGCACCGCTGAACGAGCCGTTACATTCATAGACGGGACATTCGCATCAGCTGCGGGCGCTTGCTCAGCCTCATCCTGGGCATACGCAACCGAAAAAAAGCCCATAACTACTATAAAAGCAATCAAGGCTGTTTTAATTCGGGTCAGAAACTTATGTGCGTTTTTCATATACTAAAACCTCCAAAACTTCTATATCATTCCTCCCTCTTATATTGGATTTTTTTATGAAATATATACTTACTTTGTCAAAAAATCAGACAGTTCCGAAACAGCCTGTTCCTCGTCAGCACCATCCGCAGACAGTGTAACCGTGTGCCCGTCGAGCACACCGAGCGACAGCACACCCATGATACTCTTGGCGTTTATGGTCCTGGTATCGATCGTGAGCTTGATGCTGCTGGCAAATCTACTGGCTGTTTGCACAAACAGCGCAGCCGGCCTCGATTCCAACCCCGAAGCTACGTTAACAATACGTTCTGTCATATGACTTCCTCCCTCTAAGGCTCTGATTAGACTCTGAGCATCTCCGCTATCCGGCTTATCTTTCTGAGGCGGTGATTTACCCCGGATTTTCCGACCGGTGGCGACAACATCGTGCCTATCTCTTTTAGCGTGGCCGACGGGTTGTCTATTCGCACCCGTGCGACCTCTTCGAGCTGCTCATCCAAATAACCCAATCCCATGGTACCTTGAATATATTTAATGTCGTTGATCTGCTTCTGCGCCGAGCTCACGGTCTTTGACAGATTGGCCGTTTCACAGTTTACGGCGCGGTTCACAGTATTGCGCATGTCTTTTAATATGCGCACATTCTCCATATTTAAAAGTGATGCATGCGCACCCATGATATTTAACAGGTCGACGATATTCTCGCCTTCCTTTAGGTAGACAATGTATTGCGATTTACGTTTCAGGACCTTTGCGTTCAAGTTGAAGGTGTTTATAATCCCGCAGAGCGCGTCGCTGAGCGGCTTACTGTTATTTGTAAATTCCATATGATAGACCTTTTCGGGATTGCTGAGTGAACCGCCTGTCATAAATGCACCGCGTATATACGCGCGCTTGCAGCATTCACTCTGTACAACGAGGCCTGATACAACTTCGCTGCCGCAGCCCGTGACCAACATGAGCTTTTGGGCTGCATCGTGACTTATCTCCGCATAATATGTCTTGCTTTTGCAAAACGCCTCGGGGCTATGACCCAAAATGCCGTATACCAATCTGCAAAAACGCCCGATAGCAGCAGCGCTTTCGGATTTTACGGATACGATGCCGTTTTTTATCATGCCGATCGTGTTTATAAACGCGGCAGTCTCGGCTATGTCGCAGTGGCGGTTACCGTTTTGCAGCTCGCAGAGCTCATTTTTGACATCCGATGAAAAAGACATATTTAACCCTTTGTGATATCCCTATGACGAATATTGACCGAGTATCCGGTATCGTTCAGACGCATATGCAGATCCTCTGAAATGGATACGGAGCGATGCTTGCCGCCCGTGCAGCCTATGGCAATCACGAGGCGGTTCTTGCCCTCGGTGATATAGCATGGCAGCAAGAATTTCAGCATATCTGTTAGCTTGTCCAGAAATGTGGTTGTTTCGACGCAATTGAACACATAGTCGCGCACCGGGCGATCCAATCCCGTTAGCTCCTTCAACAATGGCTCATAAAACGGGTTAGGTATGAAACGCACATCAAACACCAGATCAGCATCGTCCGGGATGCCATACTTGAAGCCGAAGCTTAAGACCGTGATCATCAGGCTGTTATAGTCTCCGCCGTTCATATAGATCTCGGTGATGAGCTCCTTTAACTGGCGCGCAAGTATCTGTGTGGTGTCGATGATATGTGTGGCCTTGCTCTTGACCTCTTGTAACAGCTCGCGTTCCATTGCGATACCCGTGATTACACGGTCATTCTTTGCAAGCGGGTGGGTGTGCCGCGTTTCCGAATAACGTTTTACGAGTACATTGTCCGAGGCGTCCAAAAATAAAATCGAATATTCATAGATCCCGTTAATAGCCGCAAGCCCGGCGAACAGATCGTTAAAGAGCTTGCCACCACGCGCGTCGATACCGAGCGCAACCTTTTTTATATTCGAATCGGAACCGAAGATGACCTCCGCAAACCGCGGGATCAGAGCAGGGGGCAGGTTGTCCACGCAAAAGAAGCCCAAATCCTCAAATATCTTTAAAACCGTCGACTTGCCTGCTCCGGACATGCCCGTTACGATGACGAACTGCATTTATTAGCTCCTTTCGGGCAACGACTCGGGTAAATACCGGACCTCGGGCTCTAACATAACACCAAAACGATCCCAAACTGTTTTGCGTACATGCTCCATAAGCCTCAGGATATCCTCAGTGGTTGCGTTGTCCCTGTTGATGATAAAGCCGCAATGCTTTTCAGAAACAGCTGCGCCGCCGATCATAAATCCGGCCAAGCCGCTTTCCATGATCAACTTACCCGCGAAATGCCCGTGCGGGCGTTTGAATGTGCTGCCAGCGCTCGGGTATTCGAGCGGTTGCTTGTCACGTCTGCGCGCGTTGAAATCATCGGCCTTTGCCTTTATTGCGGCAGCGTCACCGTGCTTAAGCGACAGCACAGCCTCAGTGACGATACCGAGATCCTGCTGTAATATGCTGTGACGATAGCCAAAGCCCATATCAATATTATTCTTAATCGTTATGTTTCCATTCATGTCCATGACAACAGCTGAGACAAACAAATCCTTGATCTCGCCGTCGTATGCTCCGGCATTCATAAATATCGCGCCCCCCAATGTGCCCGGTATACCGGACGCAAATTCGAGGCCCGTTAACGAATGCCTTTGTGTCTCATTAAACAATGCCGATAGGGTGCAACCCGCACCGGCTGTCACGAGGTTGCCGTTCACGCTGATGTTAGAAAACGCCTTGCCTATCTTTATCAACACGCCCTTGTAGCCGTTATCCGCAAACAGTATATTGCTGCCGTTTCCGATGATATCAAAGCGGATGCCGTGTTCGGTGCACACGCGCAGAATAAAACTCAACTCCTCGTTATTTGAGGGCAGCAACAGATAATCCGCGGGGCCGCCGACCTTAAACGAAGAATGCCTCGACAGCGGCTCGTTTTGTAATATTTGATTTGAATTAAGCCGCTCGGCAAAGATATCGGCATATGGACGCATATACAAAGCTCACACCCTTAAAAAGCAATCAAGATTTACTAAAGAACTCCCCGAGGCTCGCCGCACCGATGATACCCGCGTCATTGCCTAAAACGGCCAGCTCGATGCGTGTGGTCGGTAACGGAGACACCGCGTATCCGTACGTACGCGTTTTTACATATTCGCGGATCGGGGCCAAAATCGATGCGCCGCGTGCGCACACACCGCCGCCCATCGCGATGACCTCGGGCTGGAATATGTTTATCATATTCGCAAGACCTTCGCCGACATATGCATAATATTTGTCGATCAACTCGGCGGCCTCTTTGTCGCCATGATCAGCTGCGTCGAACACGGTCTTGGCTTCGATCTTTTCGATGTCTCCGCCGACCTCACGCAGTATACCGCTGTCTTTATTGTTGCTTGCAATCTCTTTGGCAAAATTTATCAAAGCGGTAGCGGATGCATAGGATTCCCAGCAGCCCTTTCTGCCGCACGGGCAGGGTCTGCCGTCTATAGATAAAACATGGTGGCCAACCTCGCCGCCCGCAAAATACGAGCCCGTAAGTATGCGGTTATCGATGATAACGCCGCCGCCGATGCCAGTGCCCAATGTGATCGTGATAGAGCTGTTTGTGCCCTTTGTGACACCGCAGATGCTCTCGCCGATGGCTGCGGCATTAGCATCATTTTCAATATATATGGGCAGATTTAATGCTTTATGCATCAACTCTGTAATAGGAGTATTTATAAAAGGCAGATTGCTTGAGAAAACGATCATGCCGTCCTTGCTGTTTATGGTGCCCGGTATACCCATACCTACTGAAGCAATGGTAATCTCGGGGTTAGTGGTTTTGATCTCTGACATCAGCTGTTCACATAGGTTGACCATATCGGCTACGATCTCTGTGTATGCACGCTCACGCTGCGTAGGTACCGAGTGCTTTAAAATGACCTTGCCGTCGTTTGATACGATGCCAGCTGCGATATTTGTGCCGCCTAAGTCTATACCAATGTTGTAGGTCGTGTTGATGCTCATTGTGTGTCCCCCTGCGAATTTGACATATTATTCATTACACGTTCGCTTAAAGCCTTGGCCGCATTGTAGCCCATCTTTTTTTGACGGTGATTCACGGCGGCGGATTCGCATATGACCGCGAGGTTCCTGCCCGGACGTATCGGCAGGCTATGACAAACGACCGCATTGCCGAGGATATCCATGTATTCCTCGTGCAGGCCGAGTCGGTCATATTCCCTGTTTTGCTCCCAATATTCCATTTTTATAACGAGGTCGATCTGCTGTGTAGCCTTTACGGCCTCCACGCCGAACATCTGCAGGATGTTGATGATGCCGATGCCGCGCAGCTCTATAAAATAACGGATGATCTCCGGACAGCTGCCGATCAATGTCTGCTGTGATACGCGCTTGATTTCGACTGCATCGTCCGCTACCAGACGGTGCCCGCGCTTTATAAGCTCTAGGGCCGTCTCGCTCTTGCCTACACCGCTCTCGCCGATGATCAATACGCCCTCGCCGTAGATGTCCAATAACACGCCGTGTAACGTCACGCGCGGTGCGAGCTGAACCTTCAACCAGTTTATGACCTCACCGATGAAATCTGTGGTGCTGCCGTCATAGCCCAGCACAGGCGTATCGAATTCATTAGCGTACTCGATCATCTCAGGGAAAGGCTCCAATCCCCTGCAAAGCACGAGACAGGGTAGCTTGTATTCAAACATCCGGTGCAGGCGATCCTTTCTGAGCTCGGGATTCATTTTTTGGAGGTAGGTATACTCGACTATGCCGATGATCTGCATCCGATGCGAATCAAAGTAATCGAAGAAGCCCGTGAGCTGTAGGGCCGGTCTGTTTATCTGCGGGCATGAAATGATGTGCTCTTTTATATCCACGCCCTCGTTAAAGCGTTTCAGGTTGTATTTCTCGATGACATCGACCAACGGGACGGTGTACATGCAATCGACCTCCTGTGAATCATACTTGGAATTAATATAAACCAATGGGGATGTTTTATCAAGTGTAAAAGCGGATACAAAGGCCTTACCGTCTGTTAAGCATGGAAGAATGTATAGACCGCCTCGGCAGATTTTCGGTTCATGCCGTCGACCTCGGTCAGGTCCTCTATAGAGGCATCCTTGATCGCATCGATAGATTTAAAATGCCGTAACAGGTTCTTACGCCTTGTGGGCCCTATACCCTCGATATCATCTAGCACGGATTTGACCTGTGAGTCCGCGCGCAGCTTTCGGTGATACTCGATAGCGAAGCGGTGTACCTCATCCTGTATACGCGTCAAGAGCTTGAAGCCCTCCTTGTGCGTAGGCAGACTGATCTCGATATCCGCGTGAAGTAAAGCCTTTGTGCGGTGTCTATCATCCTTTATCATGCCGCAAACCGGAATCGAAAGCCCCAGCTCCTCAAGCACGCGTTCGACTGCGTGTACTTGATTTTTACCGCCGTCTATCAATAGCAGGTCGGGCAACTTAGAAAACTTGCCGCTGTCGTTGCCGGTTGCTTCGCCATCGGTTTCGCGGGTCTCATCAAGATATCGCATAAAGCGCCTGCGCACGACCTCGGCCATGCTCGCAACATCGTCGGCTCCCACGACATATTTGATCTTGAACTTGCGGTAGTCGCTGTTCTTTTGCTTGCCGTTCTCGAATACTACCATCGAGCCTACAGATTCAAAGCCCTGTATATTAGAAATATCATAAGCCTCAATACGGTTTAACGAGTATTCCTTTTTTGCCACGGTGCCTATCGCGTCCGAGAGCTCTTTTAGCGCGTTTGAACTGCGCTCCTTTTCCTTTTTGATATGCGCACCGAACTGTTTTAGCATCAGTGCGGCATTGTCGGAGGCCATCTGCACGAGCTTGAGCTTGTCCGCACGCTTCGGAACGGTCAACGTGACATTCGTGCCGCGCAGCTCGGACAGCCAACTCGAAACAAGCTCAGTGTCCTCTATCTCTTCCTCGAGTATGATCTCCTTCGGTATGAACGCGGCCTCGCCGTAGAATTGCTTGATAAACGCCGAGAGTATCTCGGGCTTGCTCTGATCGCCTACGTTTGAAAGCATGTAGTGCTCGCGTCCGATCATCTTGCCGTCTCGGATAAAGAATACCTGCACGAGCGCGTCGTCGTTCTCGGAGACCGCCGCTATGACATCACTGTCGCTGCGCATATCACCTGAGACCTTTTGCTTTTCGGTCAGATGATTTATCGCGTTGATCTTGTTTCTGATCTCGGCGGCCTTTTCAAATTCGAGCTCTTCGGAATATTGCTTCATCTCGGCCTCGAGCTGCTTAATGATCCCGTCCGCCTTACCGTCCAATATCCGCGTTATAGCCGATATGTTCTCGGCATATGCTTCCTTTGTGACCTTGCAGCAGCATGGCGCGAGGCAGCGACCCATGTCGTGATTTAGGCACGGGCGAATGTTCGCGGGTGGTGTATCGGTGGAGGAGACCGGGGCCTTGATCTGCTTTGAGCAAGTTCGCAGTGGCCATATCTTGTGTATGAGTTTTAAAAACTCAAATATCGCGGTATTGCTCACAAACGGGCCGTAATATTTGGCCTTGTCACGCTCGCGTCTAAAGGACTTCATCACGCGTGGGAAATCCTCGTGCATGGTCACGGATATGAACGGGTAGGCTTTATCGTCCTTAAGTAAAATATTATATTTCGGATTGTGCTTTTTTATCAGATTGCATTCGAGTATCAGCGCCTCGACCTCGTTCGATGTCACGATATATTCAAATTCGCTGATATTGGCAGAGAGGTTTTGGGTCTTGATGCTCGTGGTCGGTTGAAAATACGAACGCACGCGGTTATGCAGGTTGACGGCCTTGCCAACATAGATGACCTGCCCGCTCTCGTTTTTCATGATATATACACCCGGGGATTTCGGGAGCTTTTTAAGCTCGGTTGGAATATCGAAGCTGCGTGATTCCGACATGTGGTATCACTCCGTTTTTATTTATGCATAAAAAATAGCCACAAACCCCGGCAATACCTAAAAGCCGTAATCTGTGACAATTTTAAAATGGGCGGTGGGGGACTCAAACCCACGACTTCCACCACGTCAAGATGGCACTCTATCAACTGAGTTAACCGCCCTCGCAGAAAATATTATAGCAAGTCTGTCCGAATAATTCAAGCAAAAAATTTACAGGAAAAAAATTATCGTATAATTCCTAAGAATGAGTAGACATTTTATGTCTCAAAGTGGTATTTTTATATAGAATGAATCTAACGCTAAAGAGGATGAAAAGAATGTATAGAACACATACATGCGCCGAACTGCGCATATCGGATGTAGGTAATACTGTAAAGGTAGCCGGATGGATGAATAACGTCAGGGATAAGGGCTCTATCATGTTTGTGACGCTGCGTGACCATTACGGTGTAACACAAGCAGTCGTGACGGACGAAGTGATGATGAACAAGCTGCGCGAGATCCCGCGCGAATCGACCATAATGATAAAAGGCAATGTCGTCGAACGCTCAGACAAGAACCCGGAGATGCCGACAGGCGATATCGAGATCATACCTGAGGAGGTTACACTTCTGGGCAAATGCTCGGAGGCGTTGCCATTCGAGATCACGACCTCTAAGGAAACGCGTGAGGACCTGCGCCTTAAATACAGATACCTCGATCTGAGAAATCCAGAGGTGCATAAAAATATTGTACTGCGTTCGAACGTGATATCCGCCATTCGCCGTAAGATGACGGACATGGGCTTTATGGAGATACAGACACCGATCCTTACGAGCTCGTCGCCTGAGGGCGCGCGCGACTTTATCGTGCCTTCACGTTTGCATCCGGGTATGTTTTATGCTCTGCCGCAGGCTCCGCAGCAGTTCAAGCAGCTGCTGATGGTCTCGGGTTTTGACAAATATTTCCAGATCGCGCCATGCTTCCGTGATGAGGACGCGCGCGCGGATCGTTCGCCCGGTGAGTTTTACCAGCTCGATATGGAGATGGCTTTCGCAGAGCAAGACGATGTATTTGCCGTCGTCGAGGAGCTCTGCTATAGCGTCTTTACACAATTTACCGATCCAAATACACAGAGCGTTTCGAAGCCGCCGTTTGAACGCATCACATATGCAGACGCCATGAACCTTTACGGCTCTGATAAGCCAGATCTGCGTAATCCGATAATATTGTCGAACGTATCCGAATGCTTTGCAAATAGCGCATTTAAGGCGTTTGAGAACAAAACGATAGTAGCCCAGGTCGTAGAGGGTGGCGGAACCTCGGCCAGAAAGTTCTTTGATCGTATGACCGAAGAAATGCAAGCCGAAGGCGCAAAGGGTCTCGTATGGCTCAAGGTCGCTGACGCTGACCCCGTTTTATCCGGTTCGGTCGCTAAATACATCACCGAGGACGAGTGCAAAGCATTATTAGAAAAGACCGGAGCGAAGGCTGGGGATGCGATATTCATGATCGCGGACGAGAAGGATGCCGCACTGAAGCTGTCGGGTGTATTGCGCAACAAACTCGGCAAAGAGTTCAAGCTCATCGATGAGACTGTATATCGCTTCTGTTTTATAGTAGATTTCCCTATGTATGAGCTGAACCCCGAGACTAACACGATTGACTTTTCGCACAATCCGTTCTCGATGCCGCAGGGCGGTCTCGAGGCGTTAAATACAAAGGACCCTCTGGATATACTCGCGTACCAATACGACATCATCTGCAACGGCATAGAGCTCAGCAGCGGTGCTGTCAGAAACCACGACCCCGAGATTATGGTCAAGGCCTTTGCGATCGCAGGCTACGACGAGAGCGTAATCGAATCGAAATTCCCGGCTATGTATAATGCGTTTAAGCACGGCGCACCGCCGCACGCGGGCATAGCACCGGGTGTGGATCGTATCGTGATGCTGCTCGCAAACGAGCCGAACATCCGCGAGGTTATCGCGTACCCGATGAACAAGAACGCACAGGATCTTCTGATGAACGCGCCGAACGAGGTAACGCAGAAGCAGCTCGACGAGGTGCATATCTGCATCAAGCCGGTGCCCGAAAAGA
>CAYURR010000046.1:0-16940 GCA_964446745.1 uncultured Defluviitaleaceae bacterium
ATTGAACGCCTCCAAGTTTTTTTCACATCTTATCATTACTGTGCTAAAATGGCAACATATGGAGTGATTAGCGTGAAAGATATGAGTTGGGACGGGCGTATGTCGCGACCCCCATGCTCACTTTCATTACCTATTTTTGCATGTGATGCATGGAGGTTTTGATGAACATAGACACCTTGAACCGCATATACGCGGGCTGGCTCGGCAAGATAATCGGTGTACGTTACGGCGCGCCGATCGAAGGCCTTACTTTTGATGACATCAGACAGAAATACGGCATCCTGAGCGGCTATCCAGTGGACTACAACGAATTTGCAGCCGATGACGATACAAACGGGCCGATGTTCTTCCTGCGCAGCCTATCCGATTACGGCATGGATGCGACCGAGGAGCAGATCGGCAAGACCTGGCTCAATTACGCGCCGTATGAGCACGGCTTTTACTGGTGGGGCGGTTACGGCATGTCTACCGAGCATACCGCATACATGAACCTAAAGGCCGGTGTACCCGCTCCGCATTCGGGCAGCGCCGCGCTGAACGGCCTGACCGTCGCGGAGCAGATTGGTGGACAGATATTTATAGACACCTGGGGGTTGATCGCACCTAATGACCCCGCACGTGCCGCCTCATACGCAAAAAAGGCCGCCTCGGTCTCGCATGACCGAAACGGCATCTATGGCGGTATGTTCATCGCGGCATGCATAGCAGCGGCGTTCAATGCGCAATCGGTTATGGATATCATCGAGGCCGGGCTCGCACAGATCCCGTCCGACTGTGAATACACCCGCATGTGCCGCGCGGTGATCGACTTCCGGCAAACGTCAAATGACGACGATTGGGAGAAGTGCTTCTTCTTTGTGCGCGATAACTTCGGCTATGACAAATATCCGGGCAACTGCCACATCATCCCGAACGCGGCAGTGATTATACTGTCGATGCTGTACTCGGGCGGCAGCTTTGACCAGTCCATGAATATATGCAATATGTGCGGATGGGACACGGACTGCAACGCGGGTAATCTGGGGACGATTATGGGTGTGTTTGTGGGCATTGACGGTATCGACTACGAGAAATGGCGCAAGCCGATAAACGATTTCTACTGCGCGTCGTCGGTGGTCGGCTCGTTGAATATCATGGACATCCCTTCCGACGTTAAATATATCGCAAGCCTCGCGGAGGATATTATCCCCCCTGTCAAGTTCATGGAGCCGTTTGACTTTGTATTAAAGGGCTCTACGCACGGGTTCAAGGCTCGCAGTTTGGACGCTACATCACCCGCGCCTGTCACTGAACCCATAGAGAACGCGCTACGTTCTTTGTCGGACAGTGACATGTACCTGTATCATCGGACATATTATTCATCTAAGGACTTTCATGACAGCCGATACGACCCCGCTTTTTCACCGCTTGTCTATAACGGTCAAACCATCGCGGCATCGCTAAGAAAACTCGCGCCTACAAGAACCATCGAAGCCGCCATCTATGTACGCGACCACCACGATGGCCAAGTATACCACGGCTCATTTAAAGAGCTCACAGATGAAACCCTTACTTTTACATACACCATCGACGCACCGAAGGACATCTGCATAGACGAGGTAGGCCTTATTATCCGCGGAGAAAATCCCGATATCGCATTGAGCCGCTTCGAATGGTACGGTCAGCCCGATTACGCGATCGATATCTCAAAGGAATATATGGATGTGTGGAGCTGGGGTCACAAGGAGATCAGCCAGTTTACATATTTCAAGGGCTATTATGGGCTCGAGGACTATAATGACGAGCAGGTATTGAGCCTGAGCTGCGCAGACCTTGCGGAGATGTACACGGGTTCCCACGCGTTTACAAACTATAGTATCTCTGTGGAATTGATCCCGCAGTTCGGTGATTACCACTCTATAAATGCCCGGGTACAGGGTGCTATGCGTTCATATGCGGCGGGACTCCGGCGTGGTATCGACGGAAAGGGTAAGATCGTGATAGAGAAGAACGACTTCGGATACATTACCCTCGCGGAAGCGGACTTTGAATGGCAACACGGCGAGAGATACCCCGTCGAGATCGAGGTAACGGGATCTTTGATCAGCGTGAGTGTAAACGGCAACTCCGTTTTACAGGCTACAGACAGCGAAAGCCCGCTCCTGCACGGCCAGTGTGGCATATCGGTCAGAAACGGAAGCCATTGCCATTACAGGGCTTTTAGGCTCACAGGTAGGGATTAGATATATGCCCGGGTTTATGATGCACCTAAACGTAGCGAGGCATTATGCAGAGCTTATCAAGCACTTCGCCTATGACGCGCCAACGGCGTTCTATATCGGCAGCCTCGCACCGGATGCGGTCACCGAGCGCAGCGAAAAAGACGGGACACATTTTCGTGACAGAACCGATAGGCTACAGGCCCTCGAAGAGCTTGCCGCGCAAACCGATCCCCGCGACCCATATACCGAGGGCGTGCTATTACATCTGTATACAGACTATCTCTGGGACAATAGCACAGTCGTACAGGATTTTTGTAAAAATATCGGCGGTTTTGCGGAGTATAGGCAGGAGCTCGGTATCGCCGGTGCCAATGCGTTTCATCGTCTGCCTTGGGCGTATGGGCTTTTTCGGGAGATACTGGCCTGCGAATTGTCCGCGGACCTGCGTGCCGTGATCGAGCGCAGCTACCTCTGGCATAGCACGAACAAGTTGCCCGATGCCGAGCTGTTTACACCCGAGGTTGTGGAGGCCTTTTCGCTCGATGCGGCAAGGCTATATATGGAATGGAGGAATAATAAATGATTCAACTTTCCCCACGTCAGATTCATTTGGACTTTCATACATCGGAGCACATTACAGGCATAGCGGCCGAGTTCGACCCCGCAGAGTTTGCCCGGACTTTTAAGGAAGCCTCGGTAAGCTCGGTCACGGTCTTTGCACGCTGTCACCACGGTTGGCTTTATTACCCGTCGCGCAAGTTTCCCGAGCGCGTACACCCAAATCTCGAACACAGAAACCTACTCGTCGAGCAGGTACGCGCATTACATAATGAGGGCATCCGCGCGCCGATCTATATCACGGTGCAGTGGGACTATTTCACCGCGAACATGCATCCCGAATGGTTGATCAGAAAAGCAGACGGCTCACATGAGGGTTCGTCGTTTTCTCAGCCCGGTTTCTACCAATCGCTTTGCGTAAACACGGGGTATTTCACATTTCTGAAGGAGCATACCGAGGAGATCTGTAAGCTCATGGGCAAGGAGCTCGACGGGTTATTTTTTGATATCGTGGGCATCAGGCCCTGCTACTGCGCGTGCTGTCGTTTGGAAATGAAGCGAAACGGCATCGACATAAATGACGAACGTGCCGTGAGAGCTTTCGCTAAAAATGTACTCACACGGTTTAAAAACGACATGAGCATGATCGTACGCAAGCATAACGCAGACTGTACTATCTTCTATAACGCAGGCCATGTGGGGCCGTGCACAAAGGACAGCGCAGACACATACACGCATTTCGAACTCGAGAGCCTGCCCGGCGACAGCTGGGGATACTTGCATTTCCCGGTGACCGCTCGCTATGCGCGAACCTTGGGCAAGGACTGCATGGGCATGACCGGTAAGTTTCATACGGGCTGGGGTGATTTCCATTCGCTCAAAAACCTCGCCGCGCTCGAATTCGAATGCTTCCGTATGCTCAGCTACGGCTTCGCCTGCTCTATCGGGGATCAACTCGAGCCATACGGTCGTCTGAACGCCGCGACCTATCGCCTCATCGGTAAGGTCTACAGCCAGTTCGAAAAATACGAGGAATGGGCCCGCCCGTCTAAGCCCGTGGTCGAGGCTGCTTTGCTGACCTATGAGGACCTGATCACCGAACACCATATCCCCGAGGATATCATGGGTGCTGCGCAGCTGCTCGAGGAGCTGTCGATACAGTTCGACATCGTCGATGTAGACGCGGAGCTTAATGCATATCGGTTGATTATCTTGCCGGACGGATTTAAGGTCACTGAGGCATTTCAAAAGCGCCTGGACGCATATGTCAAAAAAGGCGGCAAGGTGCTCGCATGCTGCGACGGCGGTTTGAATACAGACGAAAACAAGAAAGCCCCCTGCTTCCCGTCCTGTTTTGGTATCGAGTACATCGGAAAGACGGAGAAGTACCCGACATTTATCGAGATACCGAGTAGCGCTATAGTTTCCGCGCCGGGTTCTGCAACAAGCCCTACTCCGGCTATAGACGCGCCGGTTGAGGAGATCGCTGTAGGCCTCGAGCCGGGTAACGAATATGTAGTCTATCTGCGCGGTAACACCGTGCGTCCAAAGTCCGGCAAGAACGGCGCTACACCGCTGCTGAATGCAAATGAGCCGTATTTTAGCCGCGAGGGTGAGTTGTTCTGCTCGCACCGCTACACGCCGTCCTCAAAAAAATCTGCATATCCCGCAATACTCCATAACAAGAGTGGCAGCGAATCGGATGTAATCTATTTTACACATCCGATATTTACCCAATACAGGCACAACGCACCGCTCTGGTGCAAGCAGTTGATCAAAAACGCAATCAATATGCTGCTGCCAAGGCGTATAATCACACACAACGGACCGTCCACAGTGAGCCTGTCCGTGCTACACCAGCCCGAGAAAAACAGGGTAGCTGTGCACATACTGACCTATATACCCGTGCGAAAGTGCATGGACATAGATATCGTGGAGGAGCGCACCTGCGCAAACGATCTGCACGTATATCTGAACCTACCCGACCATATCGGTAAGCGTATTTCAAAGGCGCGCCTCGCGCCTGAGGGCGAGGCATTGGCGTTTAGAAATAACGAGATCATCATACCTGCGGTGAATGGATATGCGGTCGTCGAGGTCGAGGTGGAATAGGAGCGGGTCGAACATCAGATGAATATATACAAATCAATCATACACACCGAACCAATAAATAAGGGCTGGTCGGAGGATAAAAAATTCTCCGCTACCACAGCTGATGGCCGATATGTGTTTATGCGAGTGTCAGAGATAACAAAACTCCACCACAAAAAGGCTGAATTTGAAACCATGAAGCATTTGTATGAAGCGGGCGTTCCGATACCCGAGCCTTTAGAATTCGGTGTATGTGATGACGGTAAGAGTGTTTATTCCCTCTCCGAATGGATCGACGGCAAAGATGCAGAATCTTTATTGCCGGCGATGACCGAAATCGAGCAGTATGTTTTAGGGCTTAGATCGGGGGAAGTACTACGAAAGATTCACACATATCCGGTGACGGAGGATGTCGAGGATTGGGCTGTTCGATTTGACCACAAAGTGAAAAACTGGATTGATAAGTACAACAGTCTGGTGAATAAACATTCAGATACTGGAGAAATGCTCATAAAATATCTTAACAAGCATCATGATGTGCTATCTTCATGTTCTGTGTCCTTTATCCATGGTGACTATAACACAGAGAACATCATGTGTATGCCGGATGGTACTGTAAAGGCGATTGATTTTAGCAGTTATAATTCTTCGTACGGCGATCCGTGGTGGGACATGAACAATATGGCATGGATGCCCAAAATGTATCCGCATTTTTATACCGGCCAGATTCGCGGGTATTTTAACGGTGAGCCGCCAGAAGAGTTCTGGAAAGTGCTCTTATATTATTTGGCCTATGATGCATTGGCGGCATTAACCGACCCATATGGATTGAATGGTATCGAAGATGGGACGGAAATTGTAAATAACATCTTGAAGTGGACAAATAATTTCGAAAGCCCGGTTCCGGCATGGTATTTGAGTGACTATACATTTATATGCTATCGTGGAGGTTGAACTAGATTTTAGTCTACCGTTCTAAATTGTTGGTGATATTTATAGTGTGTGATATGTAATATGTGGTACGTATTTTCGTGGAGGGCTTTATGATATTGAATATAAAGAATATCGGATTGGTTAGGGATGCGGAGATAATATTGGACGGTATTACGGTCATTGCCGGTGAAAACAACACCGGCAAGAGCACATCACACACAAGGCTAAGAAACACTTTGTCCGATTCTCCCTACAGCGGTTTGAGAGACTCTATTTTAAAAATGTGTTCACGCTTACAAAGGAATATTTTAACGATGATTTCGTAAACGCGTGGACAGGCAATCAAGGAGCATAGTTATGAGGATCACCAAAGACATCACGGACTTCATGTTCATTTCCGACGAGCCGCAGGCATCCGATATTATATTCATGCCGGGGGACGGTAACCCCGATATACCCGAGCGCGCCGCCCTGCTTTATAAGCAGGGCTATGCGCCGTATTTGTTACCCGCGGGCGGCGTGAGCGTAAAGCTCGGTAAATTCAGCGGCGTTATGAGCAAGAAAGAGTTATACAACAAGGACTATGCCTCGGACTGGGCGTTCTATGCCGATGTGCTGATGCATAACGGCGTACCCACCGAGGCCATACTCCGCGAGGATAAGTCAGGATTTACAAAAGAAAACGCCCTGTTCTCACGAAGGGTCACGGACAAGCATGGCCTTCGGATAAAAAAAGCCATACTATGCTGCAAATCCTTTCATGCAAGGCGTTCATTGATGCTGTATCAAATGGCGTTTCCGGAGGTCGAGATATATGTCGTGCCCGTGGATGTCTATGGGATTACGCGTGAGACATGGCATCGCAGCGCGTATGGGGTAAAGCGTGTATTCGGTGAGTTACAGCGCTGCGGGACTCAGCTTGAGGAGGATTTCACGCAGCTTACCGCCGAATGAACTCACTTGTGCCCGGTTTTACCAATCCCGTCTGGCCCAAACCCGTCACTGCTTGCTTTGTGCCGTCCTTCGTGTGATCCGTATAGCGCAGAAACCAACTCTCGAGCTGTTTTTTCATGTCGGCGATGACAGCCGTATACGCGACGCCCTCGTTGATTAGGTTGCGTTCCTCGTCCGGGTCATTTACAAGGTCATAGAACTCATGCTCGCCATATGGGTAACGGTGGATGTATTTATATTCCTTCGTACGAATCATGCGCACCGGTCCGTATTCATCCGCGATAACCACGGCATCCGAACCCATTTGCCCATCCGCTGCGCATATATCGTCAGTCGCCTCCCCATTTATCAAACTAGCAAAGCTCTGTCCCGGATAACTTTCGCGATCGGGCAGCTCCTCACCGAATAGCTCCGCAATAGTGGGCATTATGTCATAATGGCTGTACAGTCCAGCATTGACAGTTCCGGGTTTTATCCGACTTGGATAGGTCATTATCATCGGCACCTTTACCGCTGTATCGTACATATTCAGCGGGAAGGTGCCATTTCCTTTGCCAAAGATCCCATGATGCCCCATGCTCATGCCGTTGTCAGAGGTAAAGATGAACAGCGTATCCTCCCATATGCCCTTGGCTTTGAGGCACTCAACGATGCGCCCTATCCCAGCGTCCATCGCACTGATCGCCGCGTAATATCCGTGCAGATTTTCTCTGCGCTGCTCGGGGCTGTACTTAGAAGCCCATGAATGCGGTTCGACATTGGGTGTTGTGTTGAACGCACAGTCGTTATAGAGATCATAAAACTCCGCCGGATGCTGTTCCCTCTGCCAGGGCGCGTGCGGCGCTGTATAATGCACGCTCAGGTAAAACGGTTTATCCGCTTTGCCGGCCTGTATATGCCCATTTAAAAACGCGAGCGCATTGTCCGTTGTGTAATCGGTGATATATACATGGTCGAGCATCTCGAAGCAGTCGCCGGTCTTTACAATCGGATAATAATAGTTGTCTCCGCCCATTGCGTTGACCTTCCAGTATGTAAAACCCTTTTGTGGATTAAAAGCATCACCGAGATGCCATTTGCCCGATAGCGCGCAGGTATAGCCGTTCTGTGCCAATATCTCTGTATACGCCGTATAGTCATCGATGTAGCGTATACCCTCGCAGTCCGACAGCTGCGACTTAGGCCAGTGATACTGCCATGGCAGTTCGGCCGTCTCCTCCGTAAATCGCTCACGCAGCGTTTCCGAGAGATCGGACGTCGAGACATGCCCGTGCGCGATCCAGTCATGCACACCATGCTGCGATGGTATCTTACCGGTCATGATCGATGCGCGTGCGGGTGAACAAACCGGTGACGCGCAAAAGAAATTCGTGAACCGCATGCCCTCGCGTGCGAGCGCGTCAAGATTCGGGGTCTTGATGTCGGTATTGCCCGCACAGTGCATCGCCCAGTACCCCATGTCGTCGGCCATAACCATTACGATATTCATTGCCTGCTTGCCACTCATTTTTCACACCTCCATTGTTTAATAATCTTTTTCTTGACTTTGGATAACATACAATTATCATTATATTAATAAAAATTCTAATACTCCGATAGGAGGTATATATGGCACTTCCGAATAGTTTTATAGGACAGGACGTAATCGTCCGAGACGCACAGGATATTCAAATAGCCAAGAGCACCATCACCGCACACGACAGGCACAACATGAGCATCGATATCGACACCGAATTACCCGAGGCAATGCTCAATACATATGTCTCGATATTAATGTTTCCTCATGATACATCCCCTGTGGAATATCGTGGCCTGATACGAAAGATTGTTTCCTCGCGTACAACGATTTCGATATTTAAGGGCGAGGAGCTGCCCGGACGCGGTGCAAAACGCTATACGATAAATGCGCCTGCGGTCATCGATGCCGTAATGCTTATGCACAGGCGGCTCGCTCTATCCGTACCGTTAGATATCAATATCATCAATATCAGTACCTCAGGCATGCTTTTTTCGAGTGAGGCCAACCTATTTGGCGGAGTGAATTCCGTTGTCTGCGTGCAACTATTTATGAACGGACATCTGTCCGGCTTCGTCGCGCGCATTGTGCGCACAAAGCCTATTGACGGCGGCAAATCCTTTGAGTTTGCTTGTAAGTTTGTACAGTGATACTATCCTTAGCCCATTTTTCCGAGCTCCGGTAATAAATATCTATTTAAGACTTTAATATATGTCCCCTTTGTGCCCAGTGAGCGCGTCTCTATCAGACCCGCGCTCTGGAGCTTTCGCAACCCGTTCACGATGGACGAGCGTGTAACATTGTGCCGATGTGCCACATGCCCCGCGATTACGATCCCGTTCGGTTCGTCATTGCTTCGGCTGCCGGGACCTTTCTGCTCAGCGCCATATTGAGACGCTTCCAATTCTTTGATCACATGTAGCACCGCGTCCAACTCCGAAAAAGACAGCGCCCCGAGTGCTGAGCGCACCGCATTATGCATCTGAATCCCCTCGGCATCGTTATCGTCATTCATTCGGCGCATGATCAAAGACAATACGAGTAGGCATGTCCTCGCGTTCTGTTCATCCGCGGCCGTGAACGCCTTACTTTTATGTTCGCTGCGTTTATACAGTATCAAGCTACCCAATGACTGTGCCATATTGCGTATCGGGAATATAAAAGAGCATAACCCGCCCATAGACGGATCATGCTCCGATAAATCATTTATAAGGATATCCATGTCGCGCTTCGGGCCGTGGATCGCATTGATACGACCAAGCAGCGCGGCATCTATATACGCGGCGTTTTGGGCATACTGCACCGGCAACAGCATACGCTCGCCGGATTGTACGCAGTCGGCCAATATCCTGCCATTTTTGTGTATGATCACGGCAGTTGCTTGCAAATAATCCCTGATTAACTTACATATGCTCAACAGCATCTCCGCAGGCCTGTCGGCTGTCTGCAGCAGACAGTCCAGAGCCCCCGTCAAATCAGCCATTATTATCCCATCCCAACGGGGCCCATCAGCCCTTTATTCCGGCCTCTCGTGCTATTTTACTCCGGCTTTTCATACCATTTTATTCTAGCTTTTCATACTTGCACTGTGCGTTCGCGCAGACCACGCGCCGTTTCTTCGTCCCCTTCTCGACCAAGAACCCGCCGCATGCAGGGCAGATCTCGCCGGTCGGCAGATCCCATGACATGAAGTCGCATTCTGGATTGCGCTCGCAGCCGTAATATTTACGGCCCTTCTTGGATTTTTTGATCATGACCTTTGCGTTACAGCGCGGACAATTCATGCCGGCCTCTTCCAAAAGGGGCTTTGCGTTCTTGCACTCCGGAAAGCCCGGACACGCCAAAAACTTTCCGAATTTGCCGAACTTTATAACCATGTTGCGACCGCAGTTTTCGCAGAGGATATCGGTCTTTTCGTCTGCGACTTCGATGTCGCCGATATTCTGTTCCGCGATATCAAGCTGCTCCTTGAACGGCCCATAGAAATGATGCATGACGGACTTCCAGCCCATCTCGCCATCCTCGACCTTATCGAGGTCATCCTCCATCTTTGCGGTGAAGTCGATGTCCACGATGTCGGAGAAATTTTCGCTCATGATGTCGTTTACAATCTCGCCGAGCTCGGTCGGGTAGAATACCTTGCTTTCCTTTGACACATAGCCGCGCGACACTATATTAGTTATCGTGGCTGCGTAGGTACTGGGCCTACCGATCCCGAGCTCCTCCATCGTCTTTACGAGATTTGCCTCGGTAAAGCGCGGAGGCGGTGATGTGAAATGCTGAGCAGGCTTGTATTCCTTGGCCTTGAGCTCCGCACCCTGCTCGAGCTTCGGAATCTTGACATCATCGTCGGCTTCCTCATTCTTTTTATAGATCGTCAGATAGCCCGGAAATCTTAAGATCGAGCCCGTCGCACGGAAAACATAAGTGCCACAGGCGAGCTTTACATTCAATGTATCATAAACCGCGGGCGACATCTGTGAGGCTATAAAACGCTCCCATATGAGCTTATAGAGTTTGTATTGATCCTTCGATAATGAGGACATCACCTCTTCGGGTGTCAAATCCGGGTACGATGGGCGTATCGCCTCATGCGCGTCCTGTGAGCGGCCCTTTGACTTATACTCGGGGCGCTCCGGATTCAGGTATTCGTCACCGTGTTCGGTCTTTATATATGTCTTTGCTTGCTCGTACGCCTCGTCCGATATGCGCACGGAGTCCGTTCTGATATATGTGACGAGACCGATAGAGCCCTTGCCCTTTACCTCGACACCCTCATAGAGCTGCTGCGCGAGCGACATGATCTTTTGCGCGGTATAGCCTAAAAGCTTTGAGGCCTCCTGTTGCATCGTGCTGGTTGTAAACGGAGGTACGGGCTTCTTGTGTCTTGTGCCCGTCTTGATCTCGCTGACCGTAAAGGTCTTATCCTTTATCGCATCCACGATCACGTTGACCTGTTCCTCGGTCTTTAGTTCTACCTTGTTGTTGTCGTTGCTGTTGTATTTAGCGGTGAAGCTCTCCTTGCCCGATGCGAGCACAACATCGAGCGTCCAGTATTCCTCGGGGATGAAGTTTTGTATCTCGTCCTCACGGTCGCATATCATTTTTAGCGCGACGGACTGTACACGCCCTGCGCTCAAGCCCTTCTTGACCTTTTTCCAGAGAAGCGGACTGATCTTGTAACCCAATATGCGATCGAGCGCACGGCGTGCCTGTTGCGCGTCGACGAGGTTGTTGTCTATATCGCGTGCCTGCTTGATGGATTTTGTGACCGCGGATTTCGTTATCTCATTAAACGTTATGCGCATCGTCTTGCTGTGATCGAGCTTCAACGCCTGCATCAGATGCCAACTGATAGCCTCGCCCTCGCGGTCAGGGTCTGTCGCGAGATATATGCGGTCGCTATTCTTGGCTTCCTTGCGCAGCTTTGAAAGGATGTCACCCTTCCCGCGTATCGTTATATATTTCGGTTCGAAATCATTGTCTACATCTATGCCCAGTTCGCTCTTGGGCAGATCCCTCACATGCCCCACTGAAGCTTCTATCTTGTAATTGCTTCCTAAAAATTTCTTCAGCGTTTTCGCCTTTGCGGGCGACTCTACGATGACCAAGTTCTTTGGCATGTAAATATAACCTCCAGCATTTCATTTCGTGATTTTATACGGTTCTTATGAACCTATTGCCGGGCAGCTTCCGAATAAGCCCCTTCAATTCTAACAATGTCAGTATATAATTTACCGTATTCGGTTGTGCATTTGTCCTTCCAAGGATCGTATCATAAGAAACAGGGGCAAAACCTACGACATCATATAATAATTTTTCTTCCGGTGCAAGCATTCCTGAGACTTTTTCAACAGACCGTTCCTCTGTTTTTTCGGGATCGATACCCAAAAGCCGCAAAACATCCGCATATTCCGACAGTACGATCGCACCGTCCTTTATTAGCTCATTCGTACCGCCGCTGAGTTTACTCGTTATATTACCGGGCACGGCCATCACATCCCTGCCCTGCTCGAGTGCCGCGCTGACCGTTATCAATGTGCCGCTGCGCTTTGCGGCCTCTGTGACGATCACGGCTGACGACAGCCCGCTGATGATACGGTTACGCGCCGGAAAAAATCCCGGCATTGGTTGTGTCTGCGGCGGATACTCGGAGATCACACAGCCATTATCGCGTATCCGATCGCGTAGCGCTTTATTTTCCGGCGGATAACAGACATCGACGCCGCAGCCCAACACGGCCACCGTAATACCTCCGCCCTCGAGTGCACCCTTATGTGCCATGCTGTCTATGCCGCGCGCCATACCGCTTACGACCGCTACGCCGTGCTGCGCAAGATATTTCGCGAGCTCGTGCGAGACAGTCTTGCCATATTCAGTACAATGACGCGAGCCGATGATGCTCACACAGGGCAGATCGGGATCGGGCAGCGTCCCCGACACAAACAACACCGTGGGCGGATCGAATATGCTCTTTAACTGCTGCGGATAATCCGGATTCGTAATACCCACAAACCCGATATTACGCTTAGCGAGGCCGTCAGCATATGCGATGATCCTGTCCTGATCCCTGTTTGCGCAGATCATATTTACATTATGCTCCGATATCCCCTTAACGACACGCAACGCCTCGGGCGTAGCCCTAAAAATAGCCTCCGCACTGCCGAATACCTTTAGCAACTCGGCCTGTTTTCTATTGCCCAGGCCTTCGATCATCGAAAGCCACAGTATATATAGATGCTCGTTCATTACGGCCTCTTTCTCCTCTGCAAACACGGTTTAGCAATAAAGCAAAAACCATGAATAAACGCAGGAGCTTTCCTGTAATATTCATGGTTTCTATATTTATCGCGCCATAAGCTTCTGCGTTAGTTCATCGATAGGCAGCGGTTTTGAATAGTAGTAGCCCTGTACGACATCACAGCCAAGGCTCCACAAGAAATCTATAGTCTCCTTTGTCTCTACGCCCTCAGCGACGGTCTTTATGCCGAGCTCGTGCGCCATCTTCATGACGTTAGAAATAACGACACCGGAGCGACTCATATCATGCGTGGCAATAAAAAACGCGCGGTCGATTTTTATTACGTCTATAGGCAGGTTCTTTAAAAGACCGAGCGATGAATATCCTGTGCCGAAATCATCCATCGACAGTGTAAATCCCTTTGCATGCAACTGGTCAAGAACCTTTAATATCAATTCCTCATTGCCGAACATCGTAGACTCCGTGAGCTCTATCTCCAGATACTTATGCGGCACACCATATTTATCCGCTATCGAACAGAGGTCGTCGACAAAATGCGGATTGTTCAAATGATGCCGTGAAAAGTTTACAGAGATATCGACCGGTGTAATCTTGTTGTCTATCCAATTCCTCAATATACCGCATACACGCTCAAACATATACATATCGAGCTGCACGATAAAGCCGTTCTGTTCAAACAGCGGGATGAATTTGCCAGGATAGACCACATCGACATTTTTATCATGCCAGCGCACGAGCGCCTCTGCACCGTCGATCTGCTCATCGGACAGCCTGTATTTGGGCTGTAAAAACACCCTGAACTCCTCGTTGAACAACGCGTTCTCCATGTTGTTCTCGATCTCTTTTTCCTCGACGAGACGGCTGTGCAGGTGCTCGTTATATACCGACACCGGGGTATTTATCGTCGCCTTTGCGATGCGGTGTGTGAAATTGACCTTCTCGAGCATCGAGTTGATATCCGCGTCACCGGGTTCTACCATGTATATACCGTACTTGAACTCGAGCCGGTAATTACCGAGCATTTCGGATGTATTGGCCTTTATCAGCGCCTCAAATCTGTCGGATTCACGCTGCAGATCAACCAACTCATATTCGCCCATCATAATAAACTCATCAGCATTTATGCGCGCATACAGACAACCGGCCGATTCGGCTATCTCACGCAGTGATTGAGCCACGGCATTTATTACCTTGTCGCCCATGTCAAAATCGTACATTTCGTTGATGAGCTTAAATTTAACCATATCTATTTTAACAAGAATATGTTTCTTCTCGTTGTTTTCGTTAAGGAGTTTCTTGCAATCGATTTTAAACTTTGCCATGTTGGGTATGCCGGTCAGCTCGTCACTGAACGCCATCTTCTCGAGCTTATCCATGTATGCGGCAAAGATACGATCAGAATTTAACTTTTGAACCAAAATAAATCCGATCATAAAGCCAAATAACAGCACCACCGTGACGATGAGCACCGTAGCCTGCTTTGTGATCCTAAATGCGTCCTCGGATATTACATTCTCAGGCACAATCGTAAATATGTACCAATCATTTATACCCAAGTATTTATAATGCATAAACCGTTTTTCCGTACCAAGCATGTAATACGCGGAGCCGGGCTTTTGCTCCTTGACATTTGACTTGATCGTTTCTAAATCATCAAGGTCAGAGAATACTGCATCTTCCCAGGACTCGAACAAATTATTGCCGTCTGTAACGGTATATTTTGAACGCGTACCCGCAATCATATCCCCGTTTGCATCGGTTACAAAGCTGTAACCATTGTTATCAAATGACGGTAGGAGCAGCGTGGACAGCCTCGTTGAATTGTATGTACCGATGATAGCACCCACGATCTTGCCATCATGATATAGCGGTGTCGACAGCGGGATAATCGTATCGTCTCTGATAGGTGATTTCATCGCCTCACCGATGCTTGTCGCACCTGCGATTGCAGATTTGAAGTTCTTGCTTTCAGAGAGGTCGATGCGTTTGCCAGTATTCAAAACGGCATCCCCGTTTAAGTCTACTATCGTTAGATATTCAAATTTAGAGTTTTTTATAAACCTGTTGAGAAGGTGTGAGAGCTTTTCGGCGTTTTGAAGCACTTCTATTTCTAATAAGTCCTCGTTCCATATATCAAAAACCGTTGTGATACCCTCAGCTATAACAATGATCGAGGTATAATCCGCCTCGATCTCCGAGGTAAAGTTAAAGGTTTGCTGATCGATTACCTCGAGCATCGTTTTGGAGGTGGATGCCGCGAGGTCTTTTTTAAGCTGGCTATGATAACGGAACAGCATCGTCACCACGAGCCCCATGATCACTATCAATATAATCGACAGTACCAATGCGTTTTGTTTAGTCCTCACGCAACCACCCCCATTACGATTTTATATTAGTTAGCTTCCTCGATAGCAACTGCGACAGCCACTGTAGCACCAACCATCGGGTTATTGCCCATGCCCATAAAGCCCATCATCTCAACATGCGCCGGAACCGATGAGGAACCTGCAAACTGCGCGTCTGAGTGCATTCTGCCCATCGTATCGGTCATGCCGTACGAAGCCGGGCCTGCTGCCATATTGTCCGGATGCAGTGTACGGCCTGTGCCGCCACCTGAGGCAACCGAGAAATACTTCTTATTTAAGTCCATGCATTCCTTCTTGTATGTACCTGCTACCGGATGCTGGAAACGTGTCGGGTTCGTCGAGTTACCCGTGATCGATACATCCACATTCTCAAGATGCATGATCGCAACGCCCTCTCTGACGTCGTCCGCGCCATAGCAGCGAACCTTCGCGCGAGCACCTTCGGAGTAAGCGATTTCCTTTACTACCTTGACCTCACCCGAAGCATAGTCAAACTGCGTCTGCACGTATGTAAAGCCGTTGATACGCGAGATGATCTGCGCAGCGTCCTTACCGAGGCCATTCAGGATGACCTGCAGAGGTTGCTTACGCACCTTGTTAGCGGAGCCCGCGATACCGATAGCACCCTCGGCTGCCGCGAAGCTCTCGTGCCCTGCCAGGAATGCGAAGCACTTGGTTTCCTCACGCAAAAGCATTGCAGCGAGATTGCCATGGCCCAAGCCGACCTTACGGTCCTCGGCTACCGAGCCGTCGATACAAAACGCCTGAAGGCCGATACCGATAGCCTCTGCCGCTTCAGCAGCCTTTGTGCAGCCGCGCTTTATAGCGATAGCCGCGCCTGCTACATATGCCCAGCATGCGTTTTCAAACGCGATGGGCTGTATCTTCTTTGTGATGTTATATGGGTCTATACCCTTTGCGTCACAGATTTGCTTTGCTTCCTCTAAGGAGGCTATGCCTTCCTTCTGCAATACCGCATTGATCTTGTCTATGCGTCTTTCATAGCTTTCAAAGGTTATCATCGTATCCTCCTTATTCGTGTCTTGGGTCGATATATTTAGCCGCCTCGTCAAACCTACCATATGTAGATGTTGCCTTTTCGAGAGCTTCCTTCGGGTCCGTGCCCTTCTTAATCATATCCATCATCTTGCCCAGATGGATAAACTCATAGCCTATGATCTGATTGTCCTTGTCCAGCGCGTTGCGTGTTACATAACCCTCTGCAAGCTCAAGATAGCGCGGTCCCTTATCGAGTGTGCCGAACATCGTGCCTACCTGCGAACGCTCGCCCTTACCAAGGTCCTCAAGGCCTGCGCCTATCGGCAGTCCGCCCTCAGAGAACGCAGTCTGCGTACGTCCATAAACGATCTGCAGGAACAGCTCCCTCATAGCCACGTTGATCGCGTCACAAACGAGGTCAGTGTTCAATGCCTCCAAAATCGTCTTGCCCGGCAGTATCTCAGCCGCCATAGCTGCCGAGTGCGTCATGCCCGAACATCCCAAAGTCTCTACAAGCGCTTCCTGTATGATACCGTCCTTGACGTTCAGTGTGAGCTTGC